>JABGPJ010000058.1 GCA_018645005.1 Deltaproteobacteria bacterium
ATTTTTGAGCCAACCCTGAGGTACTTTTTATTTTTGATGACAAGCCTTCTCATTTCAGAAACAAGTTGTGCGAACAAGGTTGATTTGATAAATTAAGTCCTTAAATCCAAGCTATAAGTCTGCCGACTGCTAACAGGACCGCCTATTGAAAACCTGATCAAACTGCTGCAGACCGTCCTTGAATATCCGTCTTTAGTGTCTGCATGATAAACGCCAAAGGGATACTGGCAGGCATATTAAAGGGAGTTTTAGCCAATTTATCAAAGAGAGAGGATCGACCATGTCAAATAATCAATCAAATGAAGATTTTGTAGGCGCAAATAAGTACATCCTGGACAGTGAGCTGGCACAAATCGTCAACGTCTCCATGAAACTTGAAATGCCGCTTCTGCTTAAGGGCGAACCCGGCACAGGCAAAACGATGCTGGCCCATGCCATCGCAGAAAACCTGAAAATGCCGCTGATTGTTCTCAATGTCAAATCCAGTATGAAGCTCATCGAAACGCTATACCAATATGACACACTCACTCGCTTGAATGACAGTCGATTTGGGGATTCTACGAGAAATGTAAGTGACATCAATGACTACCTCAAGATGGGGAAGATCGGTCAAGCGTTTACAGCCGACCAGAAAGTGGTGTTGCTCATCGATGAAATTGACAAGGCCGACACAGATTTCCAGGACGATATGTTGGATGTGCTGGACCAGATGCAGTTTGACATCATTGAGGTCGACCGGACCGTCACTACCAAGCACCGACCTATCTTTATCATTACATCAAATGCCAAGAAAGACCTCTCTGATCCCTTTTTGGGCCGGTGTAACTTCCATCATATTGCCTTTCCTGATCCAAAAATGATGCGGAAAATCATCGATGTTCACTTTCCGGATCTCAATACGAAACTGGCTGAAAACGCCATTGAGACTTTTTATAAACTGCGTGAGCTCGAAAGCATCGAAAAGCGACCGGCAACCAGAGAACTGATCAATTGGATCCGGGCCCTGAATTCCGATCCCGAATTCAATGGTGGTGATATCATCAAAAAGGAAGTTCCATTTCTGGGTGTCTTGTTCAAAAAAAGCCATGATTTTGCAAGGGCATCCAACACTTCCAAACGTACCCGCTCTTATTAAGCCAAACTGCTGGAGGCAAAGAAGATGTTTATCAACTTTTTTTACACCCTAAAAGAGGTGGGGATCGCTATCAGTCCAACCTCTTTTCTGACATTGCAAAAGGCACTGAGCAATGGACTGATTAATTCGTTGGATGATTTTTATACCACTGCCAGAGCGATCCTGGTGAAGAGCGAGCGCTATTTTGACCTCTATGATCAGGTTTTTGCTCACCACTTCAAAGGGGTGGAACTGCCGGACTATGAAAGCATGGAGCTGGATGAGATCGCAAAGGCCATGTTGGACCAGTGGTTGAAGGATCCCAAGGAACTGGCTGATGCTTTGGGTATTGATGAATCCCAGATGAAAAATCTGACTCCGGATGAACTGGTTGAATATTTCAAGGAGCGCCTCAAAGATCAAAAAGAGAGGCATGAGGGCGGCAGTAAATGGATAGGAACGGGTGGAACTTCGCCTGTGGGTAACTCCGGTCACCATCCCGGCGGAATGAGAATCGGGGGTGTCTCCAGAAATAAGTCTGCAGTGAAGGTTGCTGGAGAAAGAAGATACAAGGATTATTCAGGTGACGCACCACTGACAAATGCTTCCATCGGAGAAGCGCTGAAGCGTTTGCGGAACCTGGTTCCATCGGGACCAAAGGATAATATCAATATAGATAAAAGTATCTACCAGACCGTAAAAAACGGTGGTGAAATTGAGATTGAGTTTGATCGCAGCTTGAAAGACCGCCTCAAGGTTCACCTGATGATCGACAACGGTGGCTGGTCAATGGATCCATTTATTCCCGTCGTGCAAACTCTTTTTGATTACTCCAGGGCCCAGTTCAAAGACCTGAGGACCTATTTTTTTCATAACACCCTTTATGAAAAAGTCTGGCAGGATCCGAGGCGCTATAATAAGGAACAGATTGTAGACGAATTTATTCGCTTCGATCCGGAAACCCGTTTCATCTTTGTGGGGGATGCCAGTATGGCGCCTCACGAACTTATGACGATGAACGGGTCTATTTACGCTTTTGAAACCAGCGGAAAACCCAGTATCGAGCGGTTGATGTACATTGCCGATAATTTCCCCCACACTGTCTGGCTCAATCCGGTTCCTAAGCATTTATGGAACTACACTCAGACTATCTCAGCCATCAGCAGCGTTATCGAAATGTTCCCCCTGTCCTTGGACGGACTTGAAGCTGCTGTTGCGCATCTGATCAAAAAGTAGCCAGTGCGCTCAACCGGGCAGATGGTTTTTCTCGATTATTCCCCCTTTCAAAAGGAGGAATAATCGAAGATGGGACGACACTCCGCTGCCAGAAAATCTCAATCGTTCTTTGGCTTTTTTAGCTGAAATATGGGGTTGCACAAGGGGGATAATTGGGATAAACAGTAAACATATGTACGTTTTTATGTTTGGTAATCGACCTCCCTCATCGCAATGAAAAAGCTCAAAAACTTTATTGACACACGATTCGAAGACAATATCAAGGCCTATAAAAAACTGGAAGAACAGGCCGGATCGTTTTCCAATTTTCCTGAAACACTGCATCCTGATATTAATACTGAGCTAAACCGGCAGGGAATTACGCAGCTCTACTCCCATCAGAGAGAAGCTTTCGACTCTATCAGTCAAAACAGGGACACGTTGCTGGTTTCACAAACGGCCAGTGGCAAAACCCTCTCCTTTTTTCTACCGATTCTAAATGAGTATCTGAATGCCGATGCCCCTTTTTCGGTTTTATTGCTCTACCCCACCAAGGCCCTCTCTCGTGACCAGGAAAGTACCTTCGGCGGCCTGATGTCAGTCGTCAAAAAGAGTGGTCGTCTGGGGACATTCGATGGTGACACCCCGAGAGATGAACGTGTGCGGATTCAACGGACTAGCGATTTTCTCATTACCAACCCGGATATGTTGCACGGCGGGATCCTGCCGAATCACAACCGCAAATGGAAAGATTTCCTGTCCCGTTTGCGTTATATCGTCATCGATGAAGTCCATATCTACCGCGGCTCTTTTGGGTCGCACGTTTCAAATGTATTCAGGCGTCTCTTGCGCGTCTGTGGCATCCACGCCAGCCATCCAATTTTTATTTGTTCTTCGGCAACCGTTGGAAATCCCAAAGAGCATGTGAAAGCCCTTTTCAACCGCGGATTCCACATTATCTCCAAAGACGGTGCACCCAGACCTGAACGTGAACTGTATTTCATGAACCCTTCTCTAGCACAAAGTCACGGCCACGCTTTGTATCGTAAAGGTCCGGCCTCGATTTCCATACCTCTGCTGCGCGAGGCGGCTCGACGAAAAATCAGGACTATCTGTTTTTGTCGCTCCCGACAGGAAGTGGAGCGCCTGCACCGTGCGGTAACCGACGGTTCAGCCAGCCTCAAAAAGCAGATTAAACCTTACCGCGGCGGCCTGCTGCCCAATGAGCGCAGAAAGCTGGAACGCGATCTTGTGCAGGGCCGAATCACGGCGATTATCAGCACGAACGCTCTGGAACTTGGCATCGACATCGGCGATCTGGAACTGTGCGTCCTCTCCGGGCACCCTGGAACCGTTGCCAGTTTCTGGCAGCAGGCAGGTCGTGTCGGTAGAAAGGAGAAACCAGCCACAGTGGTTTACATCGCTAAAGACAACCCCATCGATCAATACCTTGTCAATCATCCGGGCTTTATCACCGAAACACCGGTTGAGCAGGCCCTCCTGAATGCCGACAATCCTTATATCTTCCTACAGCACCTGCCCTGCATGGCGCATGAGCATCCGCTCAGAGAACAGGAACCGGGACTGGTCCCTGCAGTGTATGATACAGCGCTGGAAATTTTAAAGAGTGATCGCACAGTCGTCCCCTACCACGATACCTTTCGATATGCGCTGCAGGATTATCCCGCCCGGGGAGTTAATCTACGCGGAATGACCGATTATAATATTGAGATATATTGCGGTACAGAAGTGATTGGAGAACTGGACCCCATCGGGGCACGGGGCACGTTATACAAGGATGCCATCTATCAACACCTGGGACGCCGCTATATGTCAATGGAACTGGATCTTGAAAAAAAACTCTGCCGGGTCGAACCGGTGGACGTAGATTACTATACCGAAGCACACTGGGAAGGCCGTATTGAGATGACGGAAAGAGAGGAACAGAAACTTCTACAGGGTGCCCAGCTCGATTTCGGATATATCTATTACAATAAACAACCCAAACTCTACAAGAAGATTCGAGAACGTTCATATGAGAACATCGGTTACGGCCCCATCACACTTTCGGCTTTTGAATATGACACGACCGGATTCAGCCTGCTTCCACCGGCTGACTGGGAAAAAGCAATGGAAGTATTTGATAAGCGCTGCATCGGCGCAGGTCTTCACGGGCTCAGCTACCTGTTGCGACACACGGCTCCGTCGCTTTGCATGGCAGCCACCAGTGATATCGCAACGGATGTTTCTCTGATAGAGGTGGCGCATCAATCCTGGAAAAGTGCTCTTTTTATGTTCGATGCAGTCGAAGGAGGAGTTGGTTATGCGGAAAAAATATTCGAAAAAATTAATATTTGTCTGCAGCTTTGCTTTGAAATTCTGGAAAAATGCGACTGTTCTGCCGGCTGCCCTTCGTGTGTCCCGCCGTTACCGCCAGGTATTGCCGATGATGAACTCGAAGCCTTACTTATCGAATCAAACGCTTCAGTTGAGTGCACCCGTTCTCTATTAACAATGTTGCGGGAAGGGAGCATAATTATTCCACAGATACAGTCGGTAGCGCTATCCGCGAATCAGACGATCCAAGCCCCTGAACCCGACTATGCAGCCATCAAGATGAAAGAGAAACTGCAGCGCGCATCGAAAATATTGAAAAAGAAAAGGGAGCGTCTCCATTGATCGATCAGACTTTTCTGCACTGTCCTGGAGTGGGACCCAAAACAGAAAACCGCTTGAAAACGCTTGGATTTCTCTGCTGGCAAGACTGCCTGGCCCGTCCCGAAGAGCTGCCATTTTCCGATTCCAGAAAAGAACAATTTCTGGCCGTGATTCAAGCCAGTCTGACTGCTTTACAGAAACAGGATTTGGCCTATCTAACGACCTGTCTGCCGCCCAGAGAGCACTGGCGCATTCTGGCGCAACACTTCTCAGAAGCTACTTTCTTTGATATCGAAACCACAGGACTTTCGTCCTATGACAGTTTCACGACTGTTATCTCCGCTTATCACCAACAGAAGCTGTATACCTTTGTCTATGAAGAGAACCTCGCAGATTTCCTGCAGCTGGTGGATCAATCCAAGCTCTTAGTGGCGTTTAACGGCAACAGCTTTGATATTCCCTTTCTAGAAAATTCCTTCAACATTCCTGCCATCGGCTGTCCTCACATTGATCTACGCTGGATTTTTTATCACCAGGGGTACAGGGGTGGGCTCAAAGTGATCGAAAAACAACTGGGATTGCATCGGCCGGCAGCTATCCATCATGTGGACGGCCATGAGGCGGTCTTGTTGTTCGAGCGTTGGCAAAGAGGAGACTCAGGTGCCCGCCTCAAGTTGATCCGGTACTGTCAGACGGATGTTTTGACAACTTATCTCACTGCCGGACTACTGCTGCAGAAGATGGGTTTTAACTATCCCTTACCAACCGCTGAGGATCTTTTCGCATTAACGGATAACAGCTGAAGTCACACAGCACACTCTTAGGTCTTTTATGAAGAGATGCGGGGAGGATCAGGAAAAAGCAGTACGAAACTGATCCGTTAAATCATCTTCCTTCTTACTGAAAAAGGGATCATGGTAAACCAGGATTACGCCCTGGTTTTCCAATTCGGCCATTTTTTCGATTTGCAGGGGACCGGAAAAAACGGCAAGAATTGGGATTTGCAGTGAACTTTCGTGTGACTGACGCAGCATACGAACCAGAAATGTGATTAAATCGAGGTCTTGAACAATCACCAGTAAATCGCTTCTGATGAGATTCAATTCTTTTAGCGCCTTTTTGAAGTAGCTGGAAAGACGCTTGACATTATTTTGAGTCAGCGCTTCCTGAATCAAGGCTTCTTCAATATTTTCATTGCGGCTTAACTCTTTGAGACCTGATATTTCGTCATCAGAAACCTTCGTAGCGAGATTCAAAGGTAGTAAAACCTCGTCAAAGTGAGATTTTTTGAGATGAGAAAAGGTATGCGCGAGGACATTTTTGACCTGCTGGCAGCGTTTTGCGTCAGAGGAAAAAATACAGAGACTTCGGATTGTATCCGGAGAAACACGACGCCTTTTTATAACCTGGTATGCATTTCTAACCGAATTGAAAATCAGATCCGCCTGCTCTTGATAAGAGTCTTTCAGCATACACCACGCCTCTGCATATGCAAGATTAATCAACTGACTTTGGAGTTTGGATTTTTCAGTTTTCAGATTTTCGATCCCTTTTACAAGGTCCGGGTACTTTTTTTCTGAAAGCTCATTTTGGAACTGTTGCAGCTTTCTTACAGAAATTGATTTACTGGCAGCATAACAGAAGATAAAACCCTCATGAAGAAACGGCTCCAGGATATCCGTGTTCACGGTCACAAATGTTTTAAGGTTGCTGAATTTTTCGGTCACATCGACAAACAGCCTTTTACCGTCCCCTTCCAATAGGTTATTGATAGAAGACGCCTGAAGCTGGTCTTCGTGGAATATCAAGACGTTTTCCTCATAGGTTCGCTTCTGTTTTTCGTCTTTCTGGTCCCAGATAGACGCCATTTCAAGCAGGACCGTCACAATTTCCAATTTTCGGCTGGCCAGCATGTTCATGTACTTCTCTTGATCCGCCAGAAGTTTTGATCCAGATAGATTCTTTAACTGATCTCCCAATTTATTCAGTTTTTTGATCAATTGAGATTTTTTCAAGCGAATTCCTTCAATCTCTACATCCCCATCTGGTGACTGTGATGAATGTTTTCGGGTCACTTTAGCAAAACCAGGGATATCAAAGATTTTTGTTTCTAAGACCAGGTCCCTGCTGAACAAGCTGGCATTATGATCCTCACCGGAATCACTTAGATTCAGAAGAAGCCGTTCTGTCTGATCGATGGCCAGTTCTGTCGTAATCACCTGTCGGTACCCATCTGCGATTAATATCTGACAAAAAATATCGCTGATAACTGGAAAGTCAGAACAGACTGTAATTGGCGTGAAGGATTTGATTGCAGAAGTGTCCTCGCGCATATGCTCACCAAATATCCGGCAACACCGAGATTTGACAAGTTCTCTGAATTTTTGCAGAAAAATTTCAAAATTAGGTGAGCGTTTTTTTATCTGTCGATAGGAGATGAGATGATCAATATGCAGGTAGTTGAACGTAATTGCATTCAGTTCGCTTAATTGTAAGCCGCTACTAAGGTATACTTTTTCACCAACCTTTAGTACTCCTTTGACAAGTTTGCGATTGCTGACGATAGAAAGCTGCTCCAACTGTTGCTTAATGAAGTCATCTGTGGTGTAGACCTCTTGCTGCCATGATATATCCTCAATTGAGCGCAGAGGATAAAACAGGACATCACCCCTGCCGCTCAGAGCAGGTCTGCTTTGGGCTGACAGTATTAGTTCCGGCCTCGGATTAATTTGCAAAAGAAGTTTCTCCTCGTCAGAGAAAGAAAAAATATTTGGATCATGAATTTCCAACTCTCCCAAATGCTTGAAACTGAATCTTATGGCAGGCTGATTCTTCAGCAGACGCGTTAGGAAACGGTTGAGGTCCTTTTCCAAAAAAACGACCTGTGGTGGACCTCCTTTTGCGAGCGCACTATTTTCTTTTATCAGCTGTTCAAGGGAATCCAAGTCCTCAAAATAATCAATTGAGGTGATGATGATATCTGGTTCTCCCTGACCCCGTTTTTCCAGATACTTTCTGTACCCAACCAGTCCCTTCCGGTTATAATAACCGAAGACCAGTCCGATTCCATCCTGATTCAGTAGGCTCTCTAAAAGCCGACAGAGTCGCGCCCAATAAACCCGTTTTACACCCAGCCCGATAATATTCAGCTTAAAGTCCACGTCCATGTTCAAGTTTTCGTTGCTTAAATTTTCACTCGTTCCGGCTGAAGATCAACCCGATCAGAAAATCATCATAATGATTATTGACAAGTAATTGTACTGTTTTTTTTAGTGATTATTAATTTATTTGGGTATTTCAAAGTTTTTGGAGCCTGAAAAGGGCTTTCAATTTTGTGAATATAAGCGTAAATAGTAACTTAAGGTAATTAATTCAGATCTATGGCATTTAAGCGGAATAAATCCGATTCCAATGGAAACTGTTTTTTATAGAACTGAACGTTTCAAGTGGATAGATCCAGGTGAATTTTCCAAACTCTACCTGTAATAGGGATGTTAAGGGAAGCCTGCGTCTCTCTATTTAACCAGCCGTTTTTAAAATGCCAAAATCAGAGCCGATTTTGATAGTGAAGAAAAAAACGCCTCTGCAAAATATGTAGCAATGACTTTTAACCTTGACAAATAGCAGCAG
The DNA here is from genome assembly GCA_018645005.1 of Deltaproteobacteria bacterium. Classification (GTDB taxonomy): domain Bacteria; phylum SAR324; class SAR324; order XYD2-FULL-50-16; family XYD2-FULL-50-16; genus JAHJRI01. The sequence continues at coordinate 8,618 of JABGPJ010000058.1, forward strand.
GATTAAATTACTCAACCCGTTGCATCGGCTTTGATGTTCAAGGCCGATCTTTTCCAGCAGAACGATTACTTGTACAATATCCCCAATGGAATTTGATTTCAAAGAAACAAACACAGAAGCTAAAACCAGACGCATCAAGGAAGCCTTTTACAAACTTGCTGAGGATGTAGACCTTGGACGTTCGTATCCTGAGATTGTTCGATGTGCCGATGAACTTAAGAAGCTTGAATCGACCTCTGATGAGGACAGCCAGGAAATCGCTTTCTTGAATCTGTATTGTGCCATTCACGGTGCAGGATCCCAGTACTCCTCAAATGAGCGTCTTCAGTTGGACGAAAAAAAAGGCTATTTCAACCATCCTGGCGGTATTTCACCCCTGATGAAAGCCGAGTTATTTATTCAGCCGGAATCAGTCGCAGCAGATCTGGGTGCAGGGAACGGCTTACAGGGCCTGTTGTTCCAATACCTTTATCCACACCGACTTACCATCCAGATAGAACTATCCGCAGAGATGATTCGCATTGGGCAACAATTTCAAGACATTTTAGGTATTCCGTCAGACAAAGTTGAATGGATTAACAACGATATTATTCATATCCCACTGGATGCCATGGATTTTCTGTACCTATACCGACCATCTAAACCCATGGAGAATGGAGTTCAATTGTATCAAACCATTTCAAGAAAGCTTCAGGCAAGAAAAAGGGCCTTAACCATCTTCAGCATTGCTGATTGCCTGAAAGATTATCTGGACAGCCAATTCTCAGTTTTTTATTCAGATGGGCATTTGACCTGTTTTGAAAAACAAGGTCAATCGGATCCGCCTGAATGATAATAGTCCTATTCCGTACAAGCCGAATTCGAAATTATTAATCCCAAATCCGATTTGCCAATATAATGAACCAGACAACCATCAAAGACTCCTGCATGCTTAACAAAGGAGTTGGCCTTCATTCAGGCCAGAACACTGCATTATATTTCTATCCCGCACCGGAGGATCATGGTATTGTTTTTTTCAGATCGGACAAAAACGTCCATATCCCCGCCAATTACCGTTATTCAATCCCCTCCGCTTTATGCACGACGATTGAAGATCAGGGGGTTCAGGTCACCACGATCGAGCACTTATTGTCGGTCTGCAACGGGCTGGGGATCGACAATCTTCTGATCGAACTGAATGCTGAAGAGGTGCCCATCATGGATGGCAGCGGCTTCGAATTCTATCAGGTATTGAAAAAAGCGGGTCTACGGCAGCTGAACAGTTCCAAAAAGGTCATCAAGATACATGAACCCATCAGCTATCAGCAGGATGATATTACAATTTTTGTAACACCTTCTGATAATTCAAGCTTCACTTTCTCCATCGATTTCGATCATGTACAAATCGGGCAACAGGAATACAGCTTTGTCCTGACAGAAAAAAATTATCTCGATGAGATCGTGAATGCGAAGACCTTTGGATTCAAAAAGGATTATGATACACACAAGAAGAAGGGTTTGATCAAGGGCGGCAATGAGACCAACGCTATCATCCTGAATGAGAAGGGGGATTTCGAAAATCCGGAAGTACTAACCTGGTTAAACGAGCCGAATTTACACAAGATACTTGACCAGGTGGGGGACTTTTATCTGGCGGACAATCTTCGCATAAAAGGGACTGTTTTTTCACATAAGAGCGGCCACTCATCTCATCTTAACTTTATCCGCTATATGATGGATGAGTGCCCTGATAAATACTCTGTAGTTGCAGATATCTGATCAGCCAACAACCTTATCGATACTCTTTTTGAAAGCATTTCGAGTCTTTTCCAGATCCGATTCCGAATGGGCCGCGGACATAAAAGTAGCTTCAAATGCGGACGGAGCCAGATAGATCCCCTGATTCAACATCTCTCTGAAAAATATTGCATAGCGGTCGGTGTTGCAATTCAAAGCATCGGTAAATGAATAGACGTCCTGGTCAATGAAAAACAGGCCAAACATCCCCCCGACGCTTTGCATTCGAAACGGAATTGACGCTTTGTCGAGTATATCCCTCATTTCGTTTACCAGCCAGTTGGTCTTGGAACCAATATCCTCATAAAAACCGGGTCGATTGAGTTCCTTGAGAGTTGCCAATCCAGCACACATGGCCAGCGGATTCCCTGAAAGTGTACCAGCCTGATATATATCACCCATTGGTGAAACCCGTTGCATAATATCCAGACGTCCACCGTAAGCGCCAACTGGTAGCCCCCCGCCGATAATTTTACCCAAGGTCGTCAGGTCCGGCATAATATGATACAGCTCTTGGGCTCCCCCTTTCGACACACGAAAACCCGTCATTACTTCATCGAATATCAGGACGATACCTTCGCGATCACACAGCTCTCTGATACCGGACAGAAATCCATGCTTTGGCGTAATCACGCCCATGTTGCCTGCAACCGGTTCCAAAATAATAGCAGCAATCTCATCAGGATACTGCTCCGTGAGCATTCTGACATTCTCCAGATTATTGTATTCTGCAATCAGAGTTTCCCCGGCGAAAGAGGCCGGTACTCCTGGAGAATCAGGACTTCCGAGTGTTGCTGCACCAGAACCAGCCTTGACCAGCAGATAATCAGCATGACCATGATAACACCCTGCAAACTTAATGATCTTATCGCGTCCCGTAAAACCTCTTGCCACGCGAATTGCACTCATCGTGGCCTCCGTTCCGGAGTTCACCATACGAACCATATCCAGGTTGGGCATCATGCTTTTAATCAACTCAGCCATGTCTATTTCAGCCTCTGTGGGGGCACCATAGGAGATTCCCAAATCCAGATTCTCGCGGAGTGCCTCTAGGACAGCTGCATGACCATGACCTAGAATCATCGGCCCCCAGGATCCCACATAGTCGATAAATTCATTGTTATCTACGTCAATAATTCGACTCCCCGCAGCGCTTTTTATAAAAAGAGGATTCAACCCGACAGAACGAAACGCACGGACCGGACTGTTAACACCGCCGGGAATGGACTGCTGAGCTCTGAGAAACAGCAGATTAGAATGCGAATTTTGCATAAAGGACCTCATTGAATGTTTTCGGTTATTAGAAGGTATAACGTCCACTGATACCCAGCATGGAAAAATCCTTCGGTCTGGTTTCGGGTCGGATACTGTCATTTACAGTATATGCCACCCCCGGCTGAAAATAAGCTGCATAAAACTGAAAAAACAGGCGTTCTTCCAATTGCCAGTCAATTCTGAAATCCAGTTCCAAGCCGATATCTTTGGATATTCTTTGCGGCATCCCTTTCTGATTGACAAAAACGGCATTGGTTCTACTGAAATCATATAAATCCAGATCCATAATAAAATTATCCTCTTTGCTGCGATAGGCAAAGTTTAACCCGTAAAAGGTTAAATTTGCCACTGAATGCCCGTCTCCGATACCATTTCTTCCATTTAAATAGATCAATGCATCGCCAAAGGATCCTTTTTTTACCTCAAAAAATGATTTTGAGCTGTCTTCCCAAATCTTCTCACCATCGTTTTCCGCCTTGCTCCCGCTGGCCGTAAACAGATTTAGCGTAGATTTCCACTTCTCTGTCAGCCGATAGCCTAGATCCAGCAGATAGGCACTTCCTGAAACTGTTTGACGTCCGAGACTGGTTCCCAGATTATCCACAGGGTTTACTGAAAAATAATCGCGGGATCCGCTTAGATTAGCCCACGTGAAATTTAAATCAAAATCAACATAATTCCAGATAAGATTCAGGCCAATGTATTCAACACCATCATTGTCGAAATAGACCGGATTTCCAGAGGTTGTATCATCCAATGTATCATGATGTTCTGTGAGTTTTCCTGTCCAACCGCCATATTCAGCCAGCGGTATATCGTTTCCACCGTGCGTGATACGAAAGATTTCCACCGCAAGCGACTTTTCCTGTCGGGTTGGCTTATTCCCCCAAGGATCCGGGATCAAAACGCCTGATTCGAACACCGGGTAGTCCAGTTGAGCCCAGAGCAGAGCAGAACTGCCACCCTCTCCTATTCTGGCACCACCGATACTGTAGCACCATGTTCCAATTCGACATCCCTGAGAAATAGCAGTCGCTTCTCCTTCAAAAATCAGTCCCTTTCGATCACCCATATCAATATACTGCCTTCCAATTCTCAAGCTGGCGTTGGGATTGTGATTATATTCCAGAAAAGCCTCATCAAAAACAACGTTAAATCCATCATCGCTTGTACTATCGCGAGACTCAGACGGATATGCGGTGCTATATGCACTATCCTGCTCTGAGACCACAAACGATTTATGTCCCAACTTGACGTGCAACGATACGTTTGTGTTGACTTTCGATTGAAGATTGAGGGAAATGTCCTGGTAAATTTTTCCTCCAAAGGCATCACCATTGAAAAAACCAAGCCGACGAGAAGCACCAAAAGCCTCGTAAGATCCGCTTATTTTCGCTCCAGGATTGAAATTTGTGTCCTCCTCGACAACCTTATATTCACCTCGCTTCAGAGAGGTAAAATACTGCTGGGCAAAGAGTTTCTGGTTATATTGAATAAGAAGCGACCCAAGTATCAGCAACGTACAGGTTTTTACAAAGATATTATTAAGAAGTGTAGCCATAGCTTGTTGGGATTTGTTGAGGATGAAATCGTCAAAAGAGTTAATCTGAAATATTTCTTCGGTTCCTGTACCGTCCTGGGCTCTTTCTTCATGTATCAAAACAACAGTTTTGAAATCACAACGGCCCAAAGCGAGTATTTGGGTATCTACATAAAAATTAACTGATAAATCGATTTCTAGCAAACGGATTCGGTCTATGACGTGGTCGTCACTCAATTTTCATTTTTTTTTGCGAAACTGTTAAACAATCCTATTTCAAAATTGAATCATTCTTCTAAAATTTGTTGTTAGGGATCGTACAAAAATAACTTGCCCTAAGCTGTCCGCTAAAGTCCCATAAAGACCGGACATTTTGCTGACAGAATGCCAAGTAATTTTTGAGCCGTCCTTCAACTATTTTCATCAGTTTGCCCAATGTGTCTTCTGATTCAAATTCAGCAGAAATCCGTGCCAAAAACGTCTGCTATCCTCAAAGCTACAGTTTTCTTAGGGAGGGGGTAGGACCAGCCTATAGAAAAACGGGAATTTCAAATAACTGCTTTATCTCTTTCAAGTTTTTTGTTAACTTACCACCTAAGGAACGACTTTTGCGTTCAAAGTGTTACCGTTCTTTTATCTATAATCAAATGATATTTTAATAAAATCTAAAAGCCACTGGATCTTATGAAACCGTCTAACCCTTTGCTTTCAGAACATTTACTAACAGATGGTTCAGTATTGTACAGTTCATCACTGGGAAATATTTTAATTGGTTGCCCCCCGGAAATTCTAAAAGTCCTGATGACCAAACATGTCCCTATGCCCGACACAATTGTCATCCCGGGAACCCTTCACAAATACAGTTCATCTCAGGCATGCCTTGAATTTCCCTTTTATCATTTTCTGTTTATCCAACAGGGATTGGCACGGGGGAAAAAATTTAAGGTCTATGCGAAAAAAGCAACCTGCAATAAACTGTCAGAAATGCTTCGGGTTACACTGATTGGTCCCAGCCTTGAAGAAATGCTCCAGGTTGAGAAAAAATTAAAAATACCGGAAAAACTTGATGCGAAAAAAGTAGAGCAGATCTTTAAAGAGGTTCAGTTTTTAGCCCCAAAAGACAAAAATGGAAAAAATTTTAAAATGGAAGAGATGATTGAATTCATTCCATTTGAGATTGGCGATAAAAAAATTGTCTATGAAGGGTACCAGGATCATCCTGAAATTACGATAGAACGCATAGATGATGACGATTTTAGGGTCAGCTGCAATAACAGTTTCGATTGCAGCATTCATATTGATCAGGAACAGTCTCCGGTCTACGATATAAAAGCGGCAAAAGTGAGTAAATCTGAACTCGCATCCAAAACTATATTCACAGTCCAATGTCTTGGTGCCAGCGAAGGATTTGACCCTACTCAGCCTGCGAACGGCTTTTTGTTCCATTTCAACCAGAAATGGTATCTATGGGACTGTCCTGCATTTCTGAGAAAACAGCTTGAAGCGATTGGGATCGAATTTGATGATCTGGACGGTATTTTCATCTCCCATGTCCACGAGGATCATCTGGATATTATGGAAACCTTCAATGAAAATAAAAAACCCAAGATCTACACGTCTCCCGAGATTTTCCACTGCATGGTCTTAAAGCTGATGGCGATTCTCAACTGCAGTTACAGCCAGGCTGCCGGACACTATGATTTCCAACCCATATATGTCAATAAGCCTTTTGAATTGTCCGGTGCAACATTTGAGGTGTTTTACTCCAGCCATGCCATTCCAGCGTTGGGTCTTCGATTAAGTGTTCCTGGAAAGAAAAAAAGCGCACGACTGTTCCATTCCGGTGATAATCTCTCTAAAAGGATGATTAAGGTCCTGTCAGACGCCAAAGTATACAGTGCCGCCAGAACGAAAGAGGTTAACAATTTCCTGCCGGATGAAGAAGCATATGATATCGCATTTGTTGATGCAGGTGGCGGTGCGATTCACGGTGACGTGGAAGATTATGTCTCAAACCCTAATCGAGTTGTCTATATGCATACAGGAAAAAAGCTGACGGGATTCCCTCAAAACCACCGTTTGCTGAAAGCAGGCCAACGCTTTATAATAAACAGATAGGCTGGGTCACCCGCCATGCAAAGCCAACGTCTCAAAACACTTATTTTTGTTTGTGTGTGCATTATTTGCATTGCCCGATTCAGTTCATCTTATGCGACCCCCTTTCCTATTAAGGGGGAGATCTATGATGGTAACGATCAACAAGTCGGAATTGCCGATGTCTATCCCAGATATGTCGAGATTTTTGATAACGAGAGAAGATTGCTTGGCAAAGTTGGCATTCTGGTTGAAAAAGGCATAGCCAAATTATTTCTGGTAGACAGTCGAAAAAATCATATCCTGGTTGGATATGCAAATGGTGGCAAAATTTTTGATGAAAAGGATGAGATCAGGGGCAGCTACTTTTGGACTCCCACCTGGTCATTCGTGTACAATTTAGATGGAAAACGAGCAGGCAAAGTGAAGTGTATTGCCTGGCCCCGTGTTTGTGCGGTCGGCGTAGGCGGTTATCTACTGAACCTATTCCAGGGGGAAAAATGAAATCTGTTCGCAAAAATGCGGTTGAAGGACTATTCTACCCCAGCGATCCTGCATCACTGAAAAGAAACATCGCTTCTTTTCTGGGTGCGTCGGAGAAGGAAACGACTACCCCCGCTAAATTGATTATCACTCCCCATGCCGGGTACAGTTATTCAGGTAAAGTCGCAGGAACAGTTTATGCGGAAATTTCTCCGCAGAAGTTTAAGCATGTCATGCTTTTGGGACCATCTCATCGTCATTACTTTCAAGGAATTGCAGAATCAGTTGAGGATGAATGGGAATCCCCCTTTGGAAACGTTGAGATTGCTCACCTCAATGACAAAAACATCACTAGAAGTGCAACATATCACAAGAAAGAGCATTGTCTGGAAGTTCAGATTCCATTTATTAAATACCTGAATCCTTACGCAAAGGTATCGCCCTTATTGCTCTCCGGAGATCGATCACAGGCTGAATCCCTCGCCCGGCAATTGATTGTATTTGATACTGACGAAACCCTATGGGTCATCAGTTCTGACTTCAACCATACAGGACCTGATTTCAACCACAGCCCTGAAAAGGTCGGATATGAATCAGGCCAAACGATGGATCAGGAAGCAATTCGCCTGATCACAATTGGAGACATTGACGGGTTTTCGGCGTTTTTAAAACAAACTCATTCGACAATCTGTGGGGCACTGCCGATCCTTGTGGCCATGTATCTTGCCCAATTAATGGGTCGACAGAACTTTGTTTTTAAAACCTATGACTGTTCAGGAGTTCAGACTGGAGACGTTAACTCGGTCGGGTATGCCGCTCTATATTGTTAAAATAAAAGTAACTGTTCAGCATGGCTCCGTCGAGGGGATCATGATTCAAAACACGCATGAATCCATCCCTGGAGCTGCGCGAAAACATCCTGTTTTCGCGCATTTTGAATCATAATCCCCCCGACTCCGGAAAAGTGGTGAATAGATACAAATAAAAAACGGAAATATTTAGAAATGAGCAAAAATGACGACAGAAGAGATAATTAACCGCCTCAAGGATTTTGCACTTTTTGAAGATATTGCCCATAATCACGATCAGATTACGCGTGTTGCTGCGATCCTGGACTCCCGTCACATTAAAGCCGGGGAGTATATCATGAAGCAGGGGGATCATGGTGAAGAGCTCTATATCCTCATGTCAGGTGCTGTGCGTGTTTGCAAAAATACCAAGCAGAACGAAGAATACACTATTGTTGATCTCAAAGCGGAATACAACGTTTTTTTCGGTGAAATCGCGTTGATGGATAGCGATCTTCGATCAGCCAGCATTAAAGTTCTCGACGACTGTGATGTTTTGGTGATGGGCAAAGATAAGTTTATTGAACTGGGAAACCAGTTCCCGGAAATCTGTCTCCCTATTACGAGAACTATTGGTAAAAAAATCTGCAGCAACCTGCGCAACGCCAACAACGATGTTATCCTTCTGTTTGATGCACTGGTGAATGAGATCCAGTCAACCCAGTTGTGAGTTCTCCGTTTTAGCATACTATGAATCAAAATCTACGCCAGCAACTCATTCAAACGATCCAATCATTTACTCCCCAGAAAATTATGGTCATCGGCGATTTGATGCTGGACCAGTATATCTGGGGAAAAGTCGACCGTATCTCCCCTGAAGCCCCTATTCCCATTATCCGCATGGAAGAAGAGGAATTCAGGTTGGGTGGTGCCGCCAATGTGATTGCAAACATCAAGGCTCTCGATTGTCAAGTTTATCCGGTTGGCGTCATCGGCAAGGGTGTCGCGGGGCAGAGGATCGAAACCATTTTTAGAGAATCCGATATTCCTCTGGACGGTATTATTATTTCGTCTTCTTTCCGCACAATTGTCAAACAAAGAATTTTGACACGCCAGCAGCAACTGCTTCGTGTTGATTACGAATCCGATCAACCTGACTTCAATCAATTTGAGGATCAGATATTAGAAAAGCTATCAAAGCTGATCCCCCAGATGGATGGTATTATTCTTTCAGACTACGCAAAAGGGGTTCTCAGCTCGCGCGTCATTGACATCACGATCAGGGAAGCGAAGAAGAAAGGGATCCCCGTTGTCTGTGATCCGGGAAAAGGATTCGACTTTAATAAATATACGGGCGTAACAGCCATCAAACCCAACCGGTCCGAAGCCGCACAATTAACGAACCTGGACCTGAAGGACAAACCCTCGATCCTGAAAGCCGCAGCGATCCTGCTGGATCAATGCCAGGCAGATTTTCTGACCATTAGCCTGGATAAAGATGGGATTCTGTTGTATTCCAATGCAAACGAGTATCAGTTTATAGCAACAGACGCCCGGGAAGTGTTTGATGTGACAGGTGCCGGAGACGTGGTTATCAGTATTATCGGCGTACTCCTGGCAAATAAGGTTCGGCCTTCCATGGCAGTGCATTTAGCCAATATAGCGGCTGAACTTGAGATCTCTCATCTGGGAGTCGTCTCCATACCCTGGAACGAAATGCTCAATCACCTTTCAAATGACGGGCTCAACCGGAAAATCATGACACAGGAGCAGGCTTCCACCGAGATCATGAATCGCCATGAGGCCCCTCTGATCTTTACAAATGGATATTTTGACAATATTTCAGCGGGTCATCTGCGGTTTTTAATGGAGATCGGTAAAATTCACGGCAGACTACTCGTCGCTATCAATAGTGACCATTCCATTGTGCAGCAGAAAGGATCCGCCCCGCTACTCAAGGAACAAGATCGCGCTCGCCTGCTGGCCAGTCTTGAAAATATCTACCGTGTGATTATCTTTGATGATCCTGATGCATCCAAAGTCATCAAAGCGCTTTCACCGGACATTGTGGTCAAAGGAGAACATTTCAGAAACCGTTTGCTTCCGGAACAAGGTGCAATTGAGGAAGTGGGCGCTAAAATCGAGTATATTCAACACTTTTCATGGTAATGCGCACTTGGTCAGAATCATCAGTGGAAAACTAAAGGGCAGAAAACTCAAAACGTTAAAGGGTACAACCACGCGCCCTACTCTGGCGAAGACCCGAGAAACCATATTTAACATCCTGCAGAGCCGTTTCGAACTCGAAGCATATGAAGCCTTTGATCTGTTTGCCGGAAGTGGAGCCCTGGGTTTTGAAGCATACAGCCGGGGGGCCGCAAGGGTTCAATTCCTCGAAACCGACAGACAATGTTATAAAGTTTTAAAGTCCAATATTCAGAGTCTTTTGTTGACCGATCATTGCTCCATATCCTTAAAGGATGCTACACAATGGGTGAAGGGTGGCAAATGGTCAGGTGGACCTAAAAAACTCTTCCTGCTGGACCCTCCTTATAAAAGCGAGCTGGCGCAAAAAATCATTCATACACTCGGACAGGTAATATTGATGCCTGCTCAGAGCGTTATCGTCCTGGAAACCGAAAAGGATAAACAGATGGATTATCCGGAACTCTTCCAATTGATAAAGCAAAAGGTCATCGGCAAAACCCGCATAGATTTTATTGAAATCATCTCGCAGAGTGGAAAATGAGGTTACTGCTGCTTACTTTGTTTGTGATGCTGTTCTCGATTGCCGAGGCACAGGCAGGCAACGGATCGTTTCTGATACTTAAAAGGGTCTATTTTTACATCAATGCCAATCAAACTGGTAAAAGGCATCTGACCCGAACTCCAAAAGCCTATGAGGTCGTAGATGTAACTGTGCTGAATCAGAAATCGATTATGTATAAGTTGATAGTGCCAGAGAATGAGAATTACATTAACGGCAGCGGTTTTATTGTCGAAACGGACTCAGAACTGCAAAAGATGGAGATGAAACCAGTTAAAGTCTATCCGAAAGTACTCTCCATCAAATCCAATTTTTTAGACTATCAATTGGTATCACCTGACCAGCTCTCATTTACCGGCAGGCAGGAGCAGTCAAGCGATTTCCCCCACATTACCTGGAAGGCAGTCAATTTCAAGACCCAGGTACCAAATACATATTGGGTTCCTGACTGGTCTGGAATTTATCGCCCGAACAAAAACGCTGACTGGCTGAATCAAACCTACCAAAAAGCCACCCGCCTGAAGATGGGGAAAGACATCAGGCAAAGGATCCTTTTGGGATTAGTTGAAACAGGATTCACAAGAGAACAGGTTGAAATGGCTCTTGGGGCCCCCTTGAAAACAAAGCAGATTGAGAATGGGACTCAGGAGGAGTGGCAATACAGCAGTCACAAGGTCATTTTCAAATCGGATCGCGTCCTACGTGTCATTTGATTGGCAAGCAGCAATCTGGCCTGAATTCAGGCAACAAATGAAAATGGGATACCGATCTATCTGGCAGATTTAGCACAACGAAATCCAACATCTTCCCAGCCGTAATTAGGATGGCTGCTATCTCTGAACCAACCCACGGAATGCTGACTGGTTTTCGCCCACGACCCGCCGCGAATCACACGGTAACCTTTTTGGGGGATGCGATACCGGCTACCAGGATAGGGTCTCAAAAAACTTCCGACCCATTCTCGCACATTTCCGGCTAGATGCTGCACACCATACAGGGAAACATCCTTACTGACCGATGTAACAGAGTCGGGCGCCAATACCCCAGATTCAACAGTTCTGGCATCCCTGGGATAGATGGTATTTCCTGACCAGGGATATTTGTTTCCGTTTTCACCGCGAAACGCTTTTTCCCATTCAGCTTCTTTTGGTAGTCGTTTTCCCACGGCTCTGCAGTACCGACGAGCATCGTTCCAGTTGACCTTAACCACCGGCCGATCCGCCTGACCGGCGGGAATCAATCCTCTTGGCCATGAAGGTGGAAACCGGTGGTTATATTTTTTTACAAACGCCGCGTACTCTTGATTCGATACTTCTGATCGATCAATATAAAATGCTTTCAACGGAACCTTAAATGCCGGCGCCGAGATCTTGGGTCCGGTATCACTTCCCATCACAAAAACACCGGACTTGATAAGAATCATCTTGCTGTATTTTCGATTTTTTTTACTTTTTTTGTACCGTGAATTGGTTTTTTGATCACTAAAGCGAATGGTTTTCGCCCACTCTATGACACCGGTGGAGATATTCATCATTTTAAAAGAAGCAATGTGTCCACTCGGTTTATTCGAAATTCTGCCATAAATAAATGCGTCTACGCCATAGAGTTCCCCCATACGTTTCGCTTTTTTCTCATCGATATAATCCTCCATATTGAGTTTCTGTTCTTCAAGAATCAATTGCAGGTTTTCCCGATCAACCACTTGAAAGTTACCATCCGTGGTAATAGCCGCAGAGAGATAGTCAATCACGCGATTGGTATCGAAATCGCTTTTCAGGTTCCAGAAACTAATTTGTCTGATTTTTGATCCATGAAGACGTTCCAGACTTTCTCTTAACGATGCCGTCACTGACTCGGTGAGATTGTTCAATGTCAGGGATTCCTTTGAAAGATCTGTGAGTTGAAAAATTTTAGCCCAGACTATCGCAGAACTCTCCACATCAATGGCTTTATAAACAATCGTATCCCCATAGTAGCGGCCATAAATAAAAAGATCGATTCCAAGCAGTTTCCCTAGTGTTTTATATGTGTCCTGGGAAACCATCCCAGTTAAACTGAATTTTTGTTCTCTTAAGATCAATTGAAGTTTTGATCGATCTATCAGTCGAAACCGACCTAACTGTACAATTTCATTCTCTGTATAATCTATGAGTTCATTAACCGTTTCCGAGTTCAGTGATCCCTGAATTCTTGAGAAGGCAACGGTTGAATACTTTTGAGATGATATCTGGTTCAAGGACGCTGCCACCTGTTGTGCGAGTTTGATGGAGTCAAAAGCATATAGATCGCTTCCCATCAGAAAACAGCTAAACAGCAGAATATAAAAATAAAACAAACTCCCTATGCATCTGTTATTTTTTGTATTTATTTTTTGCATTTACAAAACCCACTGTGTTCGTATTTGTCGGAATGGAATCGATATGACAAAAATTATATACCGACTCCGATCAAGCTGAATGCAACACTTTAATGATCTTTTTTCAGGTTTGTCCTACCGACTGTCGCAGAGTAGGCAGTGCAACCGGTAGAAATATCTGGAAATATATCGTAAACAGTTGTTTAACGCAACAATCATCATGTAAGAGCACCAAATATGCCCCTTTACATTGTATCTGTTCCTATCGGGAACCCTGACGATATCACACTGAGAGCTATCAAAACCCTTCAGTCAGTCGATTTTGTTGTCTGTGAGGAGATAAAAATCGGCCGGAAACTATTAAAACAACTGAATATTGAAAAACCGCTGTATCATATAAACGAGCACGATGAAAAGGAATCCTCCGATGAAATCATGCAGCTCTTGTTAAAAAACCAGAGTGCAGCATACTTTTCGGATGCGGGGACACCTTTATTCGCTGATCCAGGAACCTATCTCGTCAATCGTTGTCATGAATTCGGCTTACAGGTTATACCGGTTCCAGGGGCCTCATCTTTAACTGCTGCACTGGCAGTTGCCGGAATTGATATTAAAAAATTTTATTATGCAGGTTTTTTGCCACGTGTCACCGAAGAACGCAGATCAGCTATCCGTAAACTAAAACAATTTGATTGTCCAATCATCATCTATGATACGCCCTATCGATTGCGGTCACTATTAGATGATATCAAACTCGAGTTCTTCCCGAACACCCAAGTCACACTTCTATTATCATTAACTCAACCTGCAGAAAGCATCATGAAAGGGTCCTTAGCCGATATCATCACAGAAGTAAAGGCTAACTATTCAAAGCGAGAATTTGTTCTCATTATCGAGCCTCCCAAAAGAAGTCGCCCCATGAAAGATAAGAGAGATGGATTCAAACACAAAAAGCATAAGAAGCGGCGCGAATTTTTATGAATCGACTTTTTTTATCACAAACGCCTGATAGACCATAATCAAAAAGCCGATCGTAATTAAATCATCGGCCAGATTGTTGACAAAAAAACCGGTATCGTAAAAATGGAAATACATGTAGTCCGTCACCTGTTGTCTTACAACCCGGTCGATCAGATTTCCGACAGCACCGGAAATAATCAGTGAAAACCCCAATTTTTCTCCTGTTACCAAGGCAGTCCAGTTTCGAAATACATAGATACATAACCCCACGACGACAATAAGTGAAATTCCAGCCAGTAATGGAACCCGAACAAGAGAGGGCAGGTCTGACAACAGACTGAATGAGATCCCTTGATTTTCCTGAAGCGTGAGATCAATCAGATTGGGTATCAGCTCTATATAAGACCCCGATTGTAAGTAAAGCCGGGCCGTAAACTTAAGCAACTGATCCAAACCAATAAAAACGGCGATAAAAGTGAGATAATATTTCATATATCAATAGCTTACTGGATTTGATGACTTCAAGTTCTCTGCTTGCTGTCAAGTTGCCCAAATGAATTTATTTTGCAACTATTCACCACATTTCCGGAGTCGAGGGGATTATGATTCAAAATGCGCGAAAACAGGACGTTTTCGCGCAGCTCCAGGGATGGATTCATGCGTGTTTTGAATCATGATCCCCTCGACGGAGTCATGCTGAACAGTTACTTTATTTTACCCATATATTGTTTTTTATTCACAAGGGGGAGTTGTTGGAACAAAATAGGCTGTGCACCGATGCCCTCTATAAACCATTCTGCTATAACTAAACGGAAAATAAGCTCTCATGTCTGAAAACGGGTGTAAATGCGCCTTGTGAATAAAACTGTAGCCAGAAACGTCAACCTTGGCAAGAGCTGGAGGTTTTTGCCAATGAATCAAAATAAAAATTATTAATTTCAATCGTAATCACAAAAAAACCAGGCCTGCTCATTTCAGCATCTTGCCCATAATTTACAATTCTGTTAAAGTTCGAGGTTAAAGCAAAGCAGACAGGAAATTCGACGAATTTTCTTCGATCAATCCCAATGTTTGGTAAATCCGCGGCAGAAAACAGAATGCGACCCTCGGGTATCTAAACACCACCAGCCAGGCTTGGCTTTAAATATAGAGCCGCTCAAAACTGACATTGAACTGTTCTTGGACAAGTTACTGTTTGCAATACCTGTTACACCTGCGCCGGTGAAAATGAGCAGATTTCTCACTCTATTTTAGTCCTTTTGGTGATACATTAGTCCTTTTGGTGATACAGTGGTGTAGTGTGATGATAAGGTGGAAAACGCCCGGCAGGGTGCGACTCAATTAAGCTGGAGCGATGTTCAAGAATCACAGACAGCACCTGAACGATTCTTTAGGTTTGACAGCAGCTGAGGCCTAATTTGGTAAAAAATTGTTTTTTTTTGTCATTTACCTTTGACAACAGACATATGATGAATATAAAAATAACTATGTTCATTATCGGGAGCTGACCAGAATTGCAGAAAAGCAAAGTTTTTTAAAAAGCGAGTATTTCGAAATTGACATGCTAGAGCTGACTTGCTGTTTTGGACAACATATTTTTGACATCGAAACAATCATCAGGAGAGCAAAATGAAACTTCTCAAAAACAAATTTCTACTTTTGATTCTTGCGCTATTTATGGTTTTTGGAACCGCGTGTGATAGCGACAAGGATAAACCTATCAAAATTGGCGTTGCTGGGCCTCACAGTGGTGATTTAGCTCCATACGGAATTCCGCCTAAAAATGCTGTGATGCTTGCTGCAGAAAAAATTAATGCTGCTGGTGGATTGTTGGGGAGAAAAGTGGAAATCATCGCTGAAGATGATGTCTGTAAGCCTGAGATCGCAACGAACGTTGCTTCAAAACTGGTTGGCGAAGGCGTTGTTGCTGTGATTGGGCATGTTTGCAGTGGGGCTACAATTGCGGCTTTATCTGTTTACCGGGACAATAATATACCGGTGATCTCACCTTCCGCTACCAATCCTGACATCACCATGGGTGGACAAAACCCACTGTTTTTCAGAACAATCCCTCATGATGCTGCTCAGGCGGTCTTGCAGGCAAAATTTATTGATGAATTCCTGAAGGCCAAAACGGTTGCAGTTATTCATGATAAAGGTGATTACGGAAAAGGGCTGGCGACTCTGGTCAAAGAGGGACTGGAAAAAAGAGGCATAAACATCGTTCTTTTTGAAGGTGTCACACCGGGTGCTGTTGATTATTCAGCGCTGGTTCGAAAAATTAAGGCAGCGAATCCAGAAGTCGTTGCGTTTGGCGGATATCATCCTGAAGGTTCCAAGATTGTTACTCAATCAAGAAAAAAGGATATCACAGCACATTTCATCTCTGGTGACGGTCTAAAGGACCCCTCCTTTATCAAAATTGGTGGCGAATATGCTGAAGGCTATTTTGTTTCTTCTCCTTCTGATATCTCAAACATTCCTGCGACTGTTGAAGTGACAGCAGCCCTGAAAGCGAAAGGCCAGAAACCTGGAAACTTCGGTCTGCAGGCTCATGCAGGAATCATGACCGTATTTCATGCTATTGAAAAATCCGAATCTACCAAAGCGGAAGACATAGCAAAAGTGCTGCGAGCTGACAGTGTTTCCACTACACTCGGAAATATCTCCTTTGATGCCAAAGGGGATGTCCTCGGTTCCGGTTTTGCGATTTACAAGGTCATCAATGGTGAATTTGTAGAATTGAAATGGTAAGACTTAGCAGATAAGGATTAACGAATCATATCTGATTCTTCCATAATCCCGATGCTTTCCCTTCAGAGCCAGTCAGACAACGGCTCTGATTTGACTATTCAAGGGAAAACGACATCGGGATAATGGTTTTAGGGAGCCTGTTTTTTAGTTAGCGGTATAGAAAGTGTTCTTGAACACAATTCAGATGCCGCTTTATTTTTTTTTGATGCCGCCGTTCAGATCATCACCTGCCACTGGTTTCAGAAGTACAGTGTATGGGTTTCGACAGATAAAATCGTGAACCCTTGAGTCTATATTCTAATATGACTGGAACATACGATATTCTATCCTATTTTTTAGAACTCTTCAGCAGCGGCCTGACCAGAGGAAGCATATACGCTTTACTGGCCCTGGGTTACACTCTGGTTTACGGAGTCATCGGTCTGATAAACTTTGCACATGGTGAAGTCTACATGGTTGGTGCCTTCATCGGTCTGATTGTGGCGGGAATCATGTCCATCATGGACTATAATATTCTGGCCATCCTGTTTGTCACCCTGACCTTTGCCATGATCTACGCGGCTGCTTATGGTTTTACGATCGAGAAAGTCGCATACAAGCCTCTGAGACAGGCACCTCGCCTGGCAGCTTTGATCAGTGCTATCGGGATGTCTATTTTTTTGCGGGAATATGTCATTCTGGCGCAAACTCCAGATTTCGTCTCTTTTCCGGCTTTGATTCCCAAACCGGCGTTTCTGCTGGCCATCAAGAATTATCTGGAACCAACCGAAGTGCTGATTATCCTCAGTTCTTTAACTATCATGGTTCTGTTACTGATTCTGATCAAACGCACAAAGGTGGGCAAGGCTATGCGCTCGATCTCCCAGGACAGGGAAATGGCCCTGCTTCTGGGAATCAACGTCAACAAGACTATCTCGATGACATTTATGTTGGGGTCAGTCCTGGCAGCATTTGCTGCGATTCTGATCGCGGCTCATATCGGTCAGATCAACTATAATATCGGTTTTATTGTAGGGATCAAGTCTTTTACAGCAGCTGTTCTTGGCGGAATTGGCAGCATACGCGGAGCTCTACTCGGAGGATTGGTCCTGGGTCTCACTGAAAGCTTCGCAACCGGATATTTTTCCAGCGATTATGAAGACGTTTTTGCGTTTTCCATCCTGATTCTTATTTTAATCTTCAAGCCTTCCGGCTTGATAGGAACAGTCGCAACCGAAAAAGTATAGGATACTAAACAAAGTGAATTCTGAAATTCGAAAGTCTATCATTGCAGCAGCCTGGTTTTCTTTACTCAGCTTTCCGCTGATTGTCTTAAAAGTCGATTATATCGAAAAGACCATTGATCTGCGCTGGAATAACCTGATTTTTATTGCAGTGGGGACGTTTTTCGTATCTTATGTCTGGCGTTATTTTCTGCGGCGGGGAGAAAAATCCCGCCAAGAGGAAACAGCCGTTGGTATCGCAATTGATCAAAAGAAACGACCATCCGTTGATTCGCCGACTCAAAAGATACTGACTCAGTTGAGCAATCTTACCCAATCCAAGCCTTTAATCGCAATTCTGCTGGTAATGATCGTTGCGTTCCCTCTGGGATCTTCAACTTACCAGACATCCATTATCATCAGTACAATGATGTATATTGTGCTGGGCCTGGGACTAAACATCGTTGTGGGGATGGCCGGATTGCTCGACCTTGGTTATGGCGCCTTCTATCTGATAGGGGCATATGCTTATGCCTTGCTGAACCTGAATTACGGATTCGGCTTCTGGATTTCGCTCCCCATCGCCGGAATGCTGGCAGCGACATTTGGCGTGCTGCTGGGAATTCCTGTTCTCAGGCTACGAGGAGACTATCTGGCCATCGTCACACTTGGATTTCATGAAATTGTCCGCCTGGTGGTTGAAAACTGGGATGAGGTACTTCATGGACCGAGTGGCATTCCCAATATTCCGAAACCCGGATTTTTCGGGCTCAAATTGGGTTTCAACGGTTCTACGGTCTATTTATACTACATCACAGTGGTGATCATGGTCATCGCAATTATTGTGATTCGAAGATTGCATATTTCCCGGGTAGGCAGAGCTTGGATGGCCTTGAGAGAGGATGAAGTCGCCTGTCAGGCGATGGGCATTGATACAACAAAAACCAAACTGACCGCTTTTGCCCTGGGGGCTTTCTGGGCTGGAATCGTCGGTGTAATTTTTGCGGCCAAAAGCAGCTTTGTGAATCCAGCCAGTTTTACATTCTACGAATCGGCCATGATTTTATCTATTGTGGTTCTGGGCGGTGCGGGTTCTATCCGCGGTGTTATCCTGGCAACTCTCATTCTGATACTGCTGCCAGAATACATGCGATTTTTAAAAGAATACCGCATGCTGCTTTTCGGCGCTCTCTGGGTGACTATGATGGTATTTCGGCCTCAGGGAATGATCAGTGATGCCCGTCATAAGTACGAACTTAACCCGGAACCTGACGGCAATGAAAATAAATCTTGAATGATTTCCAAATCAAGAAGCGCAATATTCAGATCATCAATCAGAACATAGACTCATAATAATGAAAACTGTTTTACAAACAGACAAAATCGGTAAGAACTTCGGCGGCTTAAGGGCACTGGACGCGGTGGATCTGAATATCCAAGAGGGCGAAATTGTCGCGTTGATAGGCCCCAACGGAGCAGGAAAGACAACTTTGTTCAACTGCATCACCGGCATGCATGAACCCACAGACGGGAAGGTCAATATTATTCCTCCCGGGAAAGGCAAAACCTGTGTCAACGGCTTTAAACCAAATATAATCACAGAGCTGGGCCTGGCCAGAACATTTCAGAATATCCGCCTGTTTAGCAAAATGACAGTTTTGGAGAATGTCATGGTAGGCTGTCACTGCAGGAACAAAAACACGTTTCTGGAAGCTATTATCAAAGGGCCCCGCTTTAAAAGAGAGGAGAAACAGACCTTGGCGCATTCGCTGGACCTCCTGGAGACTTTCGGATTAGTCGATTTTGCCCAGCAAATGGCAGAAAATCTGCCTTATGCTGATCAACGCCGCCTCGAGATTGCCCGTGCTCTGGCAACAGATCCCTTTTTGCTGCTGCTGGACGAGCCAGCCGCAGGAATGAACCCGAACGAGACCAACGCGTTGGATCAGCTTATTTTGAAAATACGTACGGAAAAGAAAATTTCTATTCTCTTGATCGAGCACGACATGAAATTGGTGATGAGGATATCTGACCGTATTTTTGTGATGAATCAAGGGAAAAATATTGCAGATGGATCCCCCCAGGAAATTCGGAACAATGAAACAGTCATCCATGCCTATCTGGGGGAAGAATGAATCTACAAATAAAAGACATTCATTCTTATTATGGAAACATCGAGGCCCTTAAAGGTGTCAGCCTTGAGCTAACCGCTGGAGAGATCGTCACCCTCATCGGTGGTAACGGAGCAGGTAAAACCACCATACTGATGTCCATCTCCGGCCTGGTTCCCCCCAAAAGGGGTGAGATTCATTTTGATGGCAATCCTATCCACGCGTTGTCCCCGGATAAAATTGTTTCACTGGGTATTGTTCAGGTTCCTGAAGGCAGAAGAATTTTTCCGGATTTCTCAGTTCAGGAGAATTTGGACTTGGGAGCCTATTTGAGAAACGATAAGCCACAAATCAAAACAGATCTGGACTACATTTTTGAGTTGTTTCCTATCCTGAAAGAGCGCAGGTATCAGTCCGGCGGAACCTTAAGCGGTGGCGAGCAACAGATGCTCGCCATCTCAAGAGGTTTGATGGCCAACCCTAAATTACTGCTGCTGGACGAACCTTCGCTGGGTTTGGCGCCTTTGATCATTCAACAAATTTTCCAGATCATCAAAAAGATCAATCAAGAACAAAAGACAACGATCTTCCTGGTTGAACAGAATGCTAATTTAGCACTCCAGATTGCGAATCGGGGATATGTGATGGAAAACGGATTGATCACGATGGAGGATAAAGCCACTAACTTACTGGGCAACGAAGCAGTCAAAAGCGCTTATTTGGGGATATAAAGCTATAATCAGGCTCTGGAAATTCTACTGTTAGAATAGTACAGCAACTATCGATGACCCCCTTCAGCAGGTCAACCGTCCGGTAATCATTACAGGTTAGGATTTTCCCTAGACTCGCAGATGTGAACATACAGCTGGTTCGATGTCAATACCTGCCGTCTCTCCATATAGTACAAAAACTGGTAAATGGTAAATTATGCTATCACGGAATCTCTTGCTAAGAGTTTTGACAGGAGTCCCCCTGGCCGTTCTTGCCATTTTCTATATTTATCTGGCGCCGGAGGTTCTCTTTATCCTGGTTGCAGTAGCCATCATCATTATCGGAGTTTGGGAATATGGTCAGGCAGTGACCCACACGTCTATTTCTCTGAAACCTGTTAATTTGTACTTCGCATCCCTACTTTTTTTCCTTTCATTTCTACTTTTCTGGAAAGGGTATACCGATCTGGGCATGTCATTTTTAGGACTGACACTTTTAGTGATCCTGTTTTTCTCGTTTTTCCGGCAATCTAACGGCAGCCAGCTACTCTTCTGGTACTCTCTGCCCTTGGCCTGGATCATTTTTCCCGTGGTTTTGTTGATTCTACTGAGGTTTTCAATCAGTACGGCTTCCGGTTCCGACTTGATTCTGTTTATCATTGTCATTGCCGCTTTCAATGACATCTTCGCCTATTTTGGAGGAAAGCAATTTGGCAAACATCCGCTGGCGCCACTCATTAGTCCCAAAAAAACCATTGAAGGCAGTATTTTTGGATTGCTAGGCGGCGTCATCTCCGGTTTAGCCTTTCAACAACTTTTTTTACCAACTTTTCTTTCCGGGTGGCGACTACTGTTGCTGCTTGTCGTCATCATCATAGCATCCCAGATTGGCGACCTATCTGAGTCTAAACTGAAACGATTTTGTGGCATAAAAGACTCCAGCAATTTAATCCCCGGTCATGGTGGGTTGCTGGATCGGATTGACGCATATCTTTTTGCGATTCCGGTATTTATTGGTATGACGTATCTCTTGGGTGTCAGACTCAACTAGATGGAAAGGAGTTTCATGGCAGTATGGTTTGCAGACGTAATAGAGGAATGAACAAAGAAAAAAAGGGGATTGTTATCCTCGGATCAACCGGTTCCGTCGGTGTCAATACACTATCGGTTATCAGTCAAAACCCGGAACGATTTCGCGTTGATGGTTTAAGCTGCCACAACAATATATCTCTCTTGATTGAGCAGATCGAGACGTTCTCCCCGAAAGTGGTTTCTGTGAGTGAACATCAGGCACCAGCGCTTCGAAAAATGATCAATGAACGAAATCTGTCGGTGGAGGTTTCAGAAGGGTTGCCGGGTCATATTGAAGTCGCCTGTTATCAAAACGCCTCATTAGTTGTTGCCGCAATGGTAGGAGCTGCTGGTATTGAACCGGTAATGGCTGCCATCAGGCATCAGAAGACCATCGCACTGGCCAACAAAGAATCGTTGGTATTAGCTGGATCACTACTGATCGCCGAAGCCGAACAGAACGGCGTCCAAATATTGCCAATCGACAGTGAACACAATGCCATATTCCAGTCTTTACGAGACGAAAACCCGGATCATCTCGATCATATTACTTTGACTGCTTCAGGCGGGCCATTCAGGACACTGCCCAAAACACGTTTCAAGGATATCACCCTTGAAGAAGCATTGAAACACCCCAACTGGGATATGGGGAAGAAGATCACGATTGATTCTGCCACCATGATGAATAAATGCCTTGAGATAATTGAGGCGAAGTGGTTGTTTCGAATCGATCCTAATCAGGTCAAGGTGTTGATCCATCCACAATCCATTGTACATTCGATGGTTACATTCAAGGATGCGTCAACGATCAGCCAGATGGGAACACCTGATATGCGCATTCCGATTGCCAACTGTCTTGGCTATCCTGACCGTATTATCTCAGGGAGCTCTTTTCTCAATCTCGCTGAGACCGGAACGCTTTCATTTGAAACGCCCGATTTGGATAAATTTTCCACTTTGCGAATGGCATACGACGTTCTTGCACTGGGGGGTGGATCACCAGCTGCTCTCAACGGTGCCAATGAAGTTCTGGTCGATCTTTTTCTCAAAAAAAAGATTCCTTTTATACGTATTTTTGAGGTGCTTTCTGACCTGGTGCAGCAACTGAAAAATCTTAAAAACAGTCTACAAACTAATGAAACTCCATACCTGTTCGAGATCAATCAGATTTCGGATGCAATGTCTGCAGATGGGTGGGGAAGAGATTTTGCGTTACAAGCAATTTAAAATAGAGCTGGACCTTGCATCAGAATTTTTCAAGACAGGCTCAGTATCAGCTGCATAATCTACATAATCGATCAAATACAATATGATTACAATTATTACCGTTATTTTGGTCTTAAGCTTCCTGATTTTCATACACGAACTGGGTCATTACCTTGCGTCGAAAGCTGTTGGTGTCAGGGTCATTGAATTTTCTATTGGTTTCCCACCCAAGATCATATCCAAGATTATCGGGCAAACAGAATATATGCTCTCGGCTATTCCCATTGGCGGGTATGTCAGACTTCATGGACAAAATATTGATGACGAAAACCCATCGGAAAAAGACAACTACGCTTCAAAATCGATTTTACAGCGGTTGACGATTCTACTGGCAGGTCCCTTGATGAATTTAGTGGTTGCGTTTGCCTTAATGCCCTTTGTGTATTTTATCGGTTATGACATACCAGCCTATATGTTAGCCCCCCCGGTCATAGGCAGCGTTATCGCCGGCAGTGAAGCCGACAAACTGGATATTCGCAAAAACGATCTGATCGTTGCCGTGAATGGAAATCCGGTAAAAACATGGCGGGAAACGCAAACCGAACTGACACGGAATCAAAATGAAATTATCAACCTGAATTTCAAACGGGATTTAGAGATTCTCGAACGGAATTTCAGTGCCAATTTATTGGAAAAGAAAGCTGGACTGGGGTGGACCGCAAAAATCGAACCCATTGTCGGCGAGCTGTCTCCTGAATCTCCTGCCACCCTGGCAGGCCTTTTACCAGGAGACAAAATCATTAAAATCGATGGGCAATCAATCGATAACTGGTCGGATATTTCACCTCAGTTACAGAAAACAGACGGAAAAGAAGTGCTTCTCCGAATCAACAGAAAAGGCAGGACTTTCGACCTCCATATCACACCATCCTGGAACGAAAAGAACAATTATTGGATCATTGGAATTGGCAGTCAAAAATCCAGAGTGTCCGAATCTTTCAGCGATTCAGTTGTCAGCGGTACCCGGAGAGTGATCTTGATGTCAGATCGAACATTGGAATTTCTGTATCAATTGATCTCCCTGCAAGCCGACACAGATTCAGTCGGCGGTCCAATCATGATCGTGCAAATGGTTGGGCAAGCTGCAGAAACCAACTTTAGTAACTTGATCGCTCTGATCGCTTTTATCAGCCTCCAGTTTGCCATCTTTAACTTGCTACCGATCCCCGCACTCGACGGTGGCCACATCTTTTTTCTTGGACTTGAGAAGATTAAAGGAAGCGCATTGTCAAAGGGTTTTCGCTTAACAACCCAAAAAATAGGTTTTATGCTACTGATGTTTCTGATAATATACATCTCTGTGCAAGACGGATTAAGGCTATTCAGTCAATAACAGACCTGTCGACATCGCTGATAGAAAGGTGTCCGGCCCTGACCGGAGATATTTTCTCTTTCTTTTCCTGCGGACATCTGCTATTAATAGGACCAATTTTTTTTGACATGCCTCGCTGTAAGGGAATTTTGCCATGAAACAATATAATGTCTTAGTATACGGAACAGGCGCAGTTGGTATCTATTACGGCGGGAAGCTTTTCAAAGCCGGGTTTAACGTCGTTTTTGTCGACACGCCTGAAAAAACGGCTAAGTTGAACAAAACAGGCTTACATATACAATCGAAGATCGATCACGACTTCAGTTTTGAGCCCGTCATCGTCTCAGATTTAAAGGATCAACCCCCTCAGGACATTATCCTGGTCTGCGTCAAAGCATTCCAGACTTACGACATTGCCCTGAACCTCCTCCCGGTCGTAAAGCCGTCAACGATCACGATATCTCTACAAAATGGTCTGGAAAACGAAAAGATTTTATCCGATATGCTGGGAAAAAATCTTGTCATTGGGGCAGTCCTGTTTTTCAATGGAGAACTACAAAACGACGCCACTGTTGTGCAGAAAGCACCGGGCAACATTGTTTTTGGAGAGCTCGATCACCAGCGGTCTGACCGTGAAGAGTGGCTCTCGGAGATATTGTCCCATGCAGATATCGATCACCGTATTTCCAACTCAATAACTCACGAAATCTGGAAAAAGTTGATTTGGAATAACGCCTATAATGCTATCAGCGCGCTGACCCAAACGACTCTTGGACAGATATACCGGTTTGAAGAGATCCTACCCACCATTCGAAAAATGATGAATGAGGTCAAGCAAGTTGCAGCTGCCGAAGGAATAGAAATTTCAGGACAGACGATCGATGAATTGATCAACCTGAATCCCAAATATGGTGATGTTAAAACCAGCATGCTCAAAGATATCGAGGCAAATCGAATGCCGGAAATCGAGCCGTTGGTGGGTGTTATTCTTCAGAAAGCAAAAAAACTTGGTATCTCGACACCCGTTAACCAGACAATTTATGAACTCATTCAACTCTCTCTCAGCCGAATCAACAAAGAGTCAGATGGGGAGTAAATAAACATACACCAGATCAGAAAAACGATTGAAAAAAAGCCAGATGAAATGGAATCAATGGACTGGAAGAACCTGAACACCTATTTTAAAAATATCCCTACCGGATTTATCAGCGACCTTTTCGAAGACTGTGCATACCCCTGGACCCCTTTGTCCCGCCTCCGTAAAAGTATTGAAGCGTTTTTCGAAAACAAACGTGCTTCTGGTAATATAAGAGGGGAAAAAGCAGTCATTTTCAAGAATCAAACAGATTTTATTGAAGGTGCATACCACATTACACAGTCGGGTATTCTGACTGAAGATTTTGTGGATATAGAGCTCAGAATCTACATTGGATCGGGAAGCTTTGTGGAAGCTGGCGCAACGATTAAGAATCATACGATCATCGAGAGAAATTGTGAAATCAGGCAGGGAGCGTACATCCGGGGCTTCGTTTTTGTTGGTGAAGGTTCCGTCGTCGGTCACACAACAGAGATGAAGAACAGCGTTTTTATTAAACACGTTGAAGCCGGACATTTTGCTTATATCGGCGATAGTATCGTCGGATCATATGTCAACCTGGGTGCGGGAACAAAAATATCGAATCTTGAATTTCGTTCCCTCTCTGCAAAGAAAAATGAACATTTTCCACAGATTCCATTCAGAGCAGACAAAAAAGCAATCACAACCGATCTCTCAAAGTTCGGTGCAATTATTGGTGATGGTTGCGAAACAGGGTGTAATTCCGTGCTCTGTCCCTTCGTTTTGTTGGCGCCTGAATGCTGGATCATGCCCTGTCATTGTGTCTTAAAGGGCATTTACGCAAAGGGATCGATTATAAGAAACAGACAATCCAAACAATAAAACATTACCTTAAGCGCACAGCTCTTCCTGTTTTAGGATTGTTTCTATTGGATTTCAAATAACAACTATTCTGCCCCTGTCCTGCCAAATGGGTGCAACAGAATTGGCAGGTACGAATGAATTGAGGAAACTGGTAGAGTTCTTGCTTAAACACGCAGGTAGTTTGTATAATTAAAGATCGCTGATCATCACCCCGATTCAACCCGGTTTATACGATACAACAATTCAGTACAGTCCGCTGAGGAACAACGAACGACCTCTAAACGTATTGCGGCCCATAGAGACCGCATGACAAAAACAGACTTATTTTTGATGACCTTTAACTGGAAAACCTATGGATTTTAATTCGCTGCTGATAAATATCCCTTTGGCACTGCTCTCCATCGTCCTATTATGGAAGGGATCCGATTGGGTTGTGACCTCTGCTTCAAAATTCGCTCATGCCTGGGGAATTTCGGATCTGGTCATTGGGCTGACGATCGTTGCCATCGGAACTTCGGCTCCTGAATTTGCGGTCACGATTAGTGCCGTTCTCACCGGAAAGGCTGATATTTCTGTCAGTAATATTGTCGGCTCCAATATCTTTAATTTAGGGTTTATTCTGGGAGGCACAGCCAGTTTCTATGCCATCGCAACAACACCAAAACTGGTTTATCGGGATGGCTTTTTCCTGATCGGTGTGACCATACTACTCAGTTTTTTTCTTTTCGACTTTCAACTCCTGCAATTTGACAAACCGATCACGAACGGTGTCATGACACGTTGGGAAGGAGCTACGCTGCTGACACTGCTCATTGTGTATATGACATACCTGTTCTTTAAAAGAGAAGATTTGGGTGAAGAGATATCCCATGAAAAAGCATCCTGGAAAGATGGTTTACTTCTGATCGCTGGTCTTGCATCTGTTGTATATGGTGGTCATCTGTTGGTGGAATCGGCTTCGACGGTCGCCAGATTTTTTGGGGTCTCTGATTGGGTCATCGGTGTGACTATCGTTGCAGCAGGAACATCAGCCCCTGAACTGGCAACCTCCATCACGGCGCTGCTCAGAGGTAAAAGCGGCATGGCCATTGGCAATCTGATTGGTAGCGATCTTTTTAATCTGCTTGGCGTTCTGGGTCTGGCTGCCATTCTCAAACATCCGTTAAACGTCTCTCTAGAGGCACGGAGTAGCATGATCATGCTGGTACTGATGGTCATGCTTGTTGTTTATTTTATGCGTTCTGGATGGAAAATAACCCGACTTCAAGGTTTCTCACTGGTCATTATCAACCTCGTTCGCTGGGTCTTCGATTTTATGGGGAAAGCCGGGTAATTCGCACAATTCTCTGAAGACCGGCATCAACACCGTTTTAGCCAAATATACCATGCCCTTTTCACTCAATATCCCACAAAACACCCCTGCCCCTAAAAAACCGTGGCCTAAACGATTTCCTGTTTTACTGCCTCTCTTCGTTTTTCTACTTCTAATTATTGGGTATTCGTTACTCAACCGATCCGTTGCCCCTCCGTTGATCGGTATTATACCCATCGAAGGTGTTATACTTGAATCTGAAACGATCATTAAAAAAATCAGAGAGCTGGAAACCAATCCACAGGTAAAAGGGATCATTGTACATATTAACAGCCCAGGTGGCGCAGTTGCCCCCTCACAGGAAATTTTTTCCGAACTCATTCGCATTAAGTCCACAAAAAAAGTATACGCCTCATTATCGTCCGTTGCTGCATCAGGTGGATATTATATCGCCATCGGCGCTGAGAAGATCTATGCAAACCCCGGATCATTAACCGGAAGTATCGGTGTGATCATGCAATCATTCAATGTTCAGAAGCTCATGAATCGATTGGGCATTAACGTGGAAATTATTAAGTCAGGTGAAAACAAGGATATAGGATCTGCATTTCGTTCAATGAAAATGGCGGAACGTAAATTGCTAGAATCGGTATTAGAAGACACACACAGACAATTTGTGAATGCCGTCCTTGAAAACAGGCCCATCGCTACAGACAGAATGCGGTTTCTTGCTGATGGTCGGATTTTTTCCGGCAAACAAGCGCTGCAACATGGTCTGATTGATGGACTGGCCGGTTTTCGTGAAACCGTAGAAGAAATGAGAAATGCACTGGGGATTACAGAAGCGGTGCAACTTTATTATCCATTAGACAAAAAGGATGCAATCCTGTCTATGCTTGATTTGGAATCAATTTTCCCGATCAAAAAGACGTTTACCTACACAGGTTTGTTTTATCTGGGATCATTCCTTAATTATTAATTACACCTGGCAGCAAATAGTTCCTATCATCTATTCATGAACAAGAGCTCAACGGCCAATCTGAACGTCACTTTTCTGGGTTGCTCAAAGGATCCGATCGAAATTTTATATTCCTCTTCCAAGATCAGGCAATCTCCTGATGATGCCGCGAAAATCTGGCAACAGATACAAAGTGGTGAGATAACTCGAGAGGCCATGGTCAATTATGCGGCCAAAAATTTAGGGAGTAATTATCAAACCCCGCTGAAGCAGGCACAGTTCTTATTTGTTGTAGATAATATTAGTCAGATAGGCACCTCTTATTTTAATCGACAACAAATTGAATCAGACAAAAACAATATTGCCCAAAGTTACCTGGAGTTACAAAACAAGGATCAAACTGCTGTGACCCCGCCATCATTTCAAGTCAATCCCGAACTTTTAGAAAAATGGTCCAATCTGCAGACGGATATTGTCGCATTTTACAATTACTGTCGTGATCAGGGCGTTGAAGCGGATGATGCAGGATTCGCTTTACCTCGAGGGCTCCGATGTCGTGAGCAAATATCCATGAGCTTCCAGACGATGCAACGATTTCTCGATCAGAAAATGTGCGAAAAAATCCAGTGGGAAATAAATGAGTTAAGCTGGCAGATTTTTCAGATTATGAAAAAAGAATTTCCAACACTGGCGAAAAGGCTAGGGATAAAGTGCTGGGAAAACCGTAATCTTTTTTGTGATGAACCTCATCAAATATATGAATCCTGCAAATGGCACAGATCCAGACCCCATAAAGATGATTTGAACAGTCTTTGGGCCAGGGAAAACAATTTGACCTCACAGGCTGTCATGTAACCCCCACCTTAAGTCCGATACCCTCTTAATTATATGTCTCCGGAATCCGTGCTATTGAAATAGATTAGATTGTTGGTACGTTTTTTGAATTATAGTTACCAACTCGTTTTTATTCCAATCACCCCTTACAAAGGAGACAAGATGTTTGTTCAGGCTTTGAGAAAGGTGGCAACGCAATTGGAATATTTGACTCAGTACAGCATTACATTGGAACGTGCTTTGGATCTGCTGGAGACGTCAACACAGGACCTGGAAGAGATAGTTGCCATCAATACTATGAGGGAAAGCATGGGGGAGCTGCATGATATCGTAAGAATCAGTAAACAGCTGGACCCAGAAATGATTTTTTCATCTGATATAACTAAGAAACAAACCACGAAAATTTTATACCATGCCTAAAACCCGGAATATCGTTTTCATAAACTCTATTTCTGCTAAGGGATTGATCATATAAATTATTTTTTGGTCAATCCTCATTCACGTAGTCAACTACCCTCTCTTTGAAAAACTTCCGCGCCTTCGACAGATAATCTTGGTCCTTGTGCTCCATCACAATCTTCACCTTTACCGCATCCCCTACATAACACGGGTACGAACCCAGCTTTAAATCAGGAAACTGCGCTAGTGTCTGTTCCAGGTATTCCGTAATTTCGCCTTCATCCGCAACGAGATTGATTTCTGCAACCGGATTGACAACCCCTTGAAACCGGTCTTTGATCAAGAGGAATATAGCCCGGAGAAATTCAGGCACACCAGGAAATATGGTTATATTTCTGAACTGTAAAACCGGAATATGTGGTCGTGAAGTTTTCAGCAGCATCGTACCCTCAGGCACTCGGGCCATACGCATATGTTCAGGCGTGCAATTGGCGCCATACATTTTTTTAATCCGATTTTCAATCTCTGTATGGGTAATCAACGGAACCTTGAACCCCAGAGCCAGACTTTCCATAGTGATATCGTCCGGTGTAGGACCGATACCACCGGAGGTAAACACCCAGGTGACCTGTCTGGAATACTCCAGGGCGATTCTGCTGATGATCTCTTTTTCATCGGGAATCGTCAGGCAATATTTAACGTTCACGCCTTGAGAAGCCAACTGTTTTATTAAAAAAGGCGAATTCTGATCCTCATATCTGCCGGACAGGATTTCATCTCCAATAATAATAATTGCTGCTGTATTTTCCTGAGTCATTTAACAATCCAAAAATAGGTAACTCACCTCGATTTCTCCAACTACATTTCACAGTTCCTTTCATCTTGTCATACATGCCATGGTGGTCGGCCTGCAAACCTGTTACCTGGTGGCATCACTCTTCCAAATAACTCGCCCGGACAGATCGGCCATGTTGGTTGGGAAATTGCATGATATACCAGCATATGACCTACTATCGCTGGTTATATTATGTGTAATGCATCCTAGAGCAACATAATTAACACGATTTCCTGTGAAACTCAAAAGATTTCTTTACATCATTTTCATTATAATACTGGCTCAGTCCGCTATTGCAGAGTCAAGAGGCGTATTGGAACGACCTTTGATGATCGGGCCCCAATACCCGTTGATTTTCATGAGTACCGCTTTTGAACCAGACAGTGCCTTCCTGTTACCGGAAGGAGAGATGTTTTTTCAGACCTCCTATTCTATCACTAACACTTGGGGACACAGCGACAATGCGATCAGGGATGAAAACGGCATCAACTTTAGTGAAACTGATTCAGATGGCTATTCTCTTTATTTTGATGGAGAGATCGAAAGACGCTTTTTAAAATTCCATTACGGTTTCAATGATTCAATCGAGTTTCAGTATATATACAGAGAGATCCGGCTCACTCCAGGAAGTCTGGATGGATTAGTTGAAAATTTTCACGAATCTATTAATGTCGGCAATGCAGGTAGAGAGAGTACTGCAAGGGATCAACTGGAGATTTATATATATGATAATAAGAACAATCGTATAGTGACCAAATTGACCCAACCCACTAACGATTTTCACCAGGAATCTATGCAGTTGGGTCTCAAATTTTTAGTCAGGGAAACGGCTAATGAGGCTATCTCCATTTCATTGACATCAAATTTCAGCGATCATTACATTGAAAGGGGGATGAACGAAGCGACGAGCGATGCACAGTCAGAAAAACACGTGGAGTTCAATGATTTTATGGCGACCATACGCTACACATCGATTTTCCCATTATGGACTCTTCATGTAGGATCTTCCATTGCCTTTGTGAGCGACACCTTGTTGGATAACTCTCCAGAGGAACTGTACTACTTTTTTGCAGCTTCAAATTGGCATATAACCGAAAACTGGGACCTTCTTTTTCAGGTTCTTGAGTATTCCAGTCCTTTTCCGAATGACAACAGATCCTCTTTAAGTGAAGATATCAGGGAGATAACCATGGGACTTCGCTGGTTAATAGGTAGTCAATTCGCGTTAGAAAGCGGTTTTGTTGAAAACCAGAGTCAGGGGCCCCAGAATATTGATATCATGTTTTTCTTCAATACCATGTTTAATTTTTGATCAAAATATCATGACTTGACTTCTGACGTTTACAACATATCAAATTTGATTGATTATAAAGAAGGACAAACCTACTATTTTCAACGAATAACGCATATCTTGAATTTGCGCATACATTTTATGGCAGTCTGAGTCAATCTCGATTTTGTAAACAGTTCACGGGGGATTCTTGCAGAGTTAAAAGAAACAGTCCTTGGTTGTGGGTACTATTTTTCATGAGAGCGCACAATGGGGAATCGACACCCCTTCCTTCGATTATTGACGGATTTTAGCAACGTATAAACAGCAGTATGGAAAAAATTGTTCAAAAATTTGGTGGTACCAGCATCGGAAATGCAAACCGCATGAAAGCGGTTGCCGGCATTGTACAAAAAACCCTGGAAAACAATATCCTCCCGGTTGTTGTCCTTTCTGCTTTAAGCAGCAGAGGAAAAAAAGACGGTACTACCAGCCGACTTTTGGAAGCAGCAGAGGAAGCAATAAAAAAAGGTCCCTACTATAAGATTATCGATCACCTCCTGGATACTCACATTAAAATCGTCAAAGACGCTATTGAAATTCGTAACCTCCGAGAGGAACTGGAAGAGGAGATCGAGAGTGAACTGCATAAACTCAAGTTGTTTTTGGATGCCATTCAAGTGATCGGAGAAATCTCGCCCCGATCTCTGGATGTCATTATCGGTACGGGCGAGAAACTGTCAGCACGCATATTTACAAGTACATTGATCAGTCAAGGCACCGATGCCAGTTACGTCAACCTGGATAATGTGATTGACAAACCGTTTCATGAAATTGACCAGCGTTTTTGCTCCTACCTGCAGAAAAAACTGGCGAATCTTGTGAAAGAGTGTGGAGCCAATGTACCCGTGGTGACCGGATTTATGGGATTTGTTCCATACGGTATCATACGGAGTATTGGCAGGGGATATACCGACTTTACAGCAGCCCTGATTGCAACCGGAATTCGGGCGAAGGAGCTACAGATCTGGAAGGAAGTCAACGGGATATATACTGCAGATCCCAAGAAAGTCAACTCCGCAAAAGTGTTGACCCGGATCACGCCGGCAGAAGCCTCAGAATTGACCTATTTTGGTTCCGAAGTGATCCACCCGTTTACAATGGAGCAGGTAACAAATGCCAATATCCCTGTGCGGATTAAAAATACGTTTGAACCCGATCTGCCAGGTACAATTATCAAACCACCGGAAAAATCGGGCAGTGAGAAGAATGGAGCGACTGCTGTGACAGTCAAACGGGATATCGTGATCGTCAATATCCAATCCAATCGTATGCTGATGGCTTATGGTTTCATGTCTAAGGTCTTTGACATCTTTAACCGCTATGAAATTGTCATCGATCTGGTTTCAACATCAGAAGTCAGTGTTTCTCTTTCCCTTGATAATATGCAAAATCTGGATCAGGCCATGCGCGATCTCAAGCATCTGGGTTCTGTTTCACTCAGAAAGGGAATGGCCATTCTCAGCCTAGTGGGAGAGGGAATGAAAAATTCAGTTGGAACTGCCGGGAGGATGTTTTCAAATCTGGCTGAACAGGGTATTAATATCGAGGTTATCTCTCAGGGCGCCTCGGAGGTCAACATATCTTGTGCCATCGAAGACCAGTACAGTGACAAAGCGCTCAAAGCTGTGCACGAAATGCTGGTGGAAATCTAAACTTTTTCAAATTGCCTTTTAAGATGCAGCGAGCAGATTCATCGGCCCTGCTGCAATCCCCCAACCGAATGATCAATCATGTTGTCTAAATCCATTCAAAGGATTTTTCGATTACTCTCCGAACACTTTCCAAACCCTCAGACCGAGCTCATTTTTAATGATCACTACCAGCTGCTCATCGCCGTCATTCTCAGCGCACAGGCAACTGACGTGTCTGTTAATCGTGTGACCACCACACTGTTTAAAGACGCACCCACACCTACAAAAATGGTCCAATTAGGGGAAAAAGGGATCAAAAACCACATTAAAAGCATTGGATTATCAAATACAAAAGCCAAAAACGTGCTGAATACCAGCAGAATCCTGATTGAGAAACACGATTCAAAAATCCCGGATACACGTGACGCGTTGGAAA
The DNA here is from genome assembly GCA_018645005.1 of Deltaproteobacteria bacterium. Lineage (GTDB taxonomy): Bacteria > SAR324 > SAR324 > XYD2-FULL-50-16 > XYD2-FULL-50-16 > JAHJRI01. Next base: position 42,742 of record JABGPJ010000058.1, read on the forward strand.
CGCTACCGGGTGTTGGTAATAAAACAGCAGGTGTGGTGTTGAATGTGGCATACGGAGAAGCGACTATTCCGGTTGACACCCATGTTTTCAGGGTTTCCAACCGATTGGGTCTGGTCAAAACGAAAACACCCACTGAAACCGAAAAACGACTGCTGAAAATTGTCCCGCAGGAGTTTCTGCCCAAAGCGCATCATTTGTTGATTCTACACGGCAGATATGTCTGTAAAGCCAGAAAACCGCTTTGCATGGACTGTTGCATCAAACAACAGTGTGAGTATCCGGAGAAAACGGCCTAGAGGTTTGTCGCAGAAGAGAGGGAAAGAGCCGACTGGGAGCCGATTTGAAATAAATAAACTTTATTCGGCTGCCGTTACTGTGGGGTTGTGGCTCAAGTATTTATCAAATTGCAGATCGTTCAAGATGCGCTTGTGCATTTCATTTGCCATGGGTCCCCATAAGGCATCCGGATTTTTCTCTGCAGCTTTCTTCAGTTCATCAAAAATCTTGAGAGCCTGATCCTTTTTTTCGTTTTTCACGTAGATCTCGCCCTGATAATACTTGGCCCATGGGGTCCTGTCCGATTCAGGGAACAAACGCACGGCCTCACCGTATGTCTCCATAGCTTCAGGCAGCTGGTTCAATTCTTTGTAAAGATCCCCAAGCAGAAAATAGGTTTCCACCACCGTTTCATCCACGAACTTGCTTTGCAATGGGTGTTCATAGGAGTTCAGCACGTTTTTATAGGCTTCGATGGAATCATCGTATTGCCCGATTCCAAAATAAAGTTTTCCCAGCGCAAACCAGCAGGAAGGTATAATTTCACGCTCTAAAATGTTTTCAGAATCCTGATAATCACGGATAGTCTGTTGGTAAATACGAATGGCCCTGGAAATCCGATCTGCCTTGTGTACTTTAAAATAAGAGTCGCCAAGGGTTTTCTTGACTTGTGGCGTGTAGACATGCTCTGGATACTGATTGATGAATTTCAAGAATATACTTTGAGCCCTTTCCGGCTGTTCAAGGGAATCATATATCTTCCCCTTATTGAAAAGTACAACAGAGCTCAGAGGATCATTGGCATCTTGAAGGATAAGTTCATATTGTTCCAGCGCTTTGGGGTATAACCTTAAGCGATAATATGAGTCCGCGATCAGGAACAGTGGCGCTTTCTTTATCAGCCTTTGAGCTACATTTTTTGGATTTTCATCAGGTTTCAATTTGAAACAAGTGCTATAATGGGGTCGCTTATAGTATTTGTTTTCATATTGTTCAAACACACCCAGTGCATTCAAGTACTCTCCTTTGTAATAATAGTCTGCAATATAAGACTTAATGGTGTCCTGGATGCGGTCGTGAATGATGTGATTCACCACATAAATGTTTTCTGGATATTTCCTGCAGAACTGTTCGAGATTATCGACAGCGTCTGCATATTGATGAAAAAGTGAAAGTGTCAACGCTTTTCTCAGCATGGCTTCTTCTTTCAGCGTATCTGATGCTGTTTTGTCATCAATCACAAAATTGTATTTCTTAATAGCTTCCTGAAATTGATTTTTGCCCGGTTTCTCCGCTTGAATATTGGCAATACGCATTTTCCCTATTAAATAAAGTTCTTCCGGGTACCTGTTGATCGCTTGTTTGTAGGCCTTGATCGCATCCTCATCTTTAGCTTCAGCTCTCAGAAAATCGCCGATTCGTATCGCAACCAGATTACTAAAGGATTCACTGGGGTATCGATCAATCAGCTGCTCGTAAAGAGCTCTGGCCGTATTGTAGTCCTCGTTTTCAAAATAGGCCTCCCCCATATGAAACATTAATGCCGGGTCTTTTTTCATATAGGCCGCATTGAGACTCCAGGCTTTATCAAAATTCTTTTTGGCTTCCTTGTACCTTTTTAATTGAAATTGAGCCTCACCGATTTTATAATAAGCGGCGTGAATTCCCGGAGACTTGGCGTTCTCTTCGACAAATCTTTCCAGCAATTCAATACTCTTTTCATAACGCTCCATATTCAAGTGGATGACCCCTTGATGAAACACAGCGTTTTTTGAATAGGGAGATTCCGGATATTTCCTCAGAATAATTTCAAATTGATTGAACGCATCTTCCCAGAATTTCAGGTTTAGATAGTTTCGGCCGATATTATAATAGGCTCTGGGAATGCTATCATACCCTAAATCTGCTGTGAGAGCCGAATTGATGGCGCTCTTATACTCCTGGATCACAAACAGTTCACCGTTTTTTTCTTCCGTCCGATTCTGATATTGATAAAATGAATCTGCAGACCTGAAATTCGCCCGTACGCCAATTTCGGAATTGGGAGCGAAATTATAGATGTTCTTGAACATGAGACCCGCCTGCTCAAAGCGGCCCAATTTAAAAAACTTTTCAGCTTCTTCGAAGCGTGTCGTCAAAAACTTGTCTCTGTCGAGTTTTTCCTTATTCTCTTCCTCCTTTTTCTGTTCTTCCTCTTTTAAATCAACATCAGGGTCAGAAACAAGCTCTTGCTTGTTTTCAGATACAACAAAAGTCAAACTAATGGGTGATTTGGAGGAGGAGGCATCAATTTTCAAAGTATATTTCTGCGGTGCCATAACCACATTCAGGTATTTACCCCGTTTTTCAAACTTGATGTATTTTATTAAATCGGTTTCTGCATCCGGAACGATCAATCGCTCTGTCAGGCGAGCATTGAGTAACCGGACCTTCATCAGTTTCCCCGGTCTGGTTTTGTCTCGGGTGACATCATATTGGAGAGGTTTTTTCGAAAACACCGTGATCCGTTCAGAGCTCGGTCTCAGCTCTCTTGAAACCCGTGTAATTTCGATTCCAGCCAGTTCCGCTATTTTTTCAAACAGGCGTGTAAACTCAATCGACAGTTTCAATGAGTTTTTATTCCGCCTGATGATAGCTGCTTTGATATCAGTGGATTTAGTTCTTATTTTTATTAAATACTCGGAATTACCTATATCTTGTATTTCCAAACCTCTGATAAGGGAATTTTCTTTGAAAACATGCATTTTCCCTATGTTTCCCAAATCCATATTTCGGAGCTTGATAATATAAATTCGATGTTTGAGATTTTCGAAGACCTCGAAATCAGGTTTGGCGTCAAAGTAGATGTTAAGTTTTGCCTGATGTGCCCCTTTAGAGTAGTTGTCAATCTTCTTTAAAGCATAAGACGTGGCCTGAACACTTGCAGGAAGTCCAAAGAAGCAAAAACTCAATATCAAGCACAAACAGCTTTTGATTTGATGACGATTTATCATATCAAATAATTCCAGGACGGTTCACGGCCCATTCACGTCTAAACCATTTCCTATAGAGAAACAATGGCATAGACAGTCGTTTTAAGGGCGAATACAAATATCCCGCAGTTATTGTTCTCTGTTCTGCGAGAATGCAGGGGGAATACCTTGTAGAATGATAAGCAAAACTCCTGCCTATCAACAGTAATAGTGAAGTTATTTCGGAATATTATTTCAAATAAGATAATATGTAACTATTCAGCATGAGTTCCGTCGAGGGTATCTTGATTCAAAACACGCATAAATCGATCCCTGGAGCTGTTGGAAAACGTCCTGTTTTCCATCGTTTTGAATCAAGAAACCCTCGACTCCCGAAAAGTGGTGAATAATTACTATAATACTTCCATTTTTTCAGAAGATGAAGAGGATAATAGAAAGGAAAAATATCGTTACGGGCGTCAGAGATCGCAATTGAAGGTCATCAGGACAGGATTCGGTCACCTCTTTCAATACTCGACCAGAGGCACATCGCTCTGTCCGTGCCCGATGCTCTGACGATTCTGGTCGAGTTGTCGTTGATGATGGACTGTGTAGAAACCCTCCATTTTTAAAGCGTTTTTTTCCTCAAAGCTGAGGTGTCGAATCATGATACACTCTCCCTGAAATAACGCCCCGTCCTCGATACTGAAATCACTTGTGTATACCAGCCCCTCGAGTCTACCAGGAGCATAAAGCTCCAATTTTTCAGTCGCTTTGACATTACCCAAAACCGTTCCAGAGATAATCACGTTATCTGCAACAATATCGGCTTCTACAGAGGCCAACTCAGTGATGATGACGGTGCTTGGCTTCGAACTTTTACAGATGATTTGGCCCAATACATCGCCGTCAATCCTGAGCGTTCCGTCAAAACGGATCTCACCTTCAAAATGGCTGCCTACCCCGAGCAGTCCGGATATCTCATGTTGTTTTTCTTTTCTCATCCTGAAACTTGTAATCACCTATTCAAGAAATATCTCTTTTTTTATTTCGAAAACCTGTCTCCCTAAAAGCCGACCCTTATAAGAGTATAGAAAAACAATAGCGTCTGTATAGTATTCATTCACTTCAGTCAGAGTGAATTTGAAACGTTTTGTACTGGAACGTCGCTTAATGAGGTATTGTCTACCGGTTTTATAACTTGCCGGATACCCATCTTCACCTATTGCCCCTTTTGAGATGGATTTGAACAAGGGTGGCGAGTGACCACTGTTCCTCAGCGTTATGCCGATATACCCACCGATTCTTTGGATGGGATTGGAGGTATTTAGCAGTTTTATAAGAATATTCAGATCGTCGCCTGCAACTGAAGCATCGAACCGCTCGATCTCTGCGGATGTTGTTCCCTCCAGTAAATCTTCTTCTGAAAGGGTACTTTTATCAGTAACCCAGATCCCTTCGGTAGAAAAACGGGGTTGACTAAGAATGGCAGATTTTACCGTCACACTCTCTTCTGATTTTACCTCTTCACTTCCCCAGTATCGGTCATGGTCCAGTTTTGATATCTGTTCTGATAGAACCGTCACCTTTTTCTGTGACTCTTTCAGTGCCAGATTCAGATTTTTTGAATTTGCATGCAACAGCAGATAGCTAATTGAAGCGTAGACAAGTATTGAAAATAACAGAAGAAAGACGATGAGAAAAAACAACACTTTGGCTGGCTTAACAGTAAACGAAATCGGAATACCGATATTCCGAACAATCATGATGGTATATATTTCCTTATCTGCCATATTGCTCACCCGTGATGCTATGCTTTTTCCCTGTTCTCACGAAGATGATATCCGGCATTCGCCAAAACTTCAACGATCTTATCCTGAAGTGACGTAATATCCTCCGGAATCAGGGTTTTTTCCATGGAACGAAATTCGATGGAAACTGAAAGTGATTTTTTGCCAACATGTTCCTTTGGAGAAAATGTGTCAAGAAATCCAACCTTTTTCACAAGGGGATCGACTCCCAGAATAATACCCTGGACTTCCTGAAAATATGCCTGCTCCGGCATTAAGAGTGAGACTTCGAAATTGACGGCTGGATATTTCGGCGGTTCCCGATAAATAAACTCTTGTTTTTTGATAGAAAAAAGTTCATCAAAGTCTAGATCAGCAATACAGACGTCCCCTTTCAATCCTCGTTTATCCAGAAAATCCGGTGCAAACGTGTAAAGCTCCCCCAGCTTACATTGACCTGAAAAAACGGCTGCAGATATTTTCAAATGCTGGTAGAACTCTATCTCAGCGGTCAGTGGCGTCCATCTGATATCAGGAATCTGCAGTCTGGAAAACAGTTTCAACAGGTCGCTTTTCAGCCTGAAAAAAGAATCCCCTATTGATTCGATTTTCTTTGACCCTCCCAAGATCAAGTGTATCGGTTCAGTAATCTCACCAGATTTGGATTTGTAATAGGTGCGACCCACTTCGAACACTTTAAAGTTCAAATTAATTTTCTGATTCTCCAGCAACGTTTGAACAAAATGTGCCAGCAACGATCTTCTCATCTGATCCTGATGCTCGGCAACCGGGTTTAGCAAACGCATTGCAGAATCCGGATCAATGCCAAAAACAGCCTCTGTTTTTTGGCTCGTCAAAGGATAGTTGTATACTTCATGATATCCGTTTTCGCTCAAGACAGTTTTAGCCTTTCGTTCGAACTGATGCTGCCGATTAAAAGCCGGTCGCTGGATAGGGAAAAAAGGTGCCTGGGGGGTAATATTGTTGAATCCGTGAATGCGGCCGATCTCCTCAACGAGGTCTTCTGCAATCGAAACATCCTTCGTACGTCTATGTGACGGAACATCCACAATCAACTCGGAACCCGATCCTGTAACAGTAAATTCCAAGTGACCCAGAATATCTCTGATCTCTTTCTCGTCAATATCCTTTCCAAGACGACGGCAAATGAAATCTATAGTTGTTTCGATCCGAACAGGGCTGTTCATCTGGTTCTGAATATCGACCAAATCACCGGCCACATGCAGATCCGGATTCGTCAGCTTCATCAACTCCACAGCTCTTTGAACGGCTAATGCGGTCATCTCGGGGTCAAGGGCTTTCTCGAATCTCTGACAGGCGTCTGTCCTCAGCCCGATCCGTGTTGACGTTTTTCTGATGCCGGTAGGGTCCCAATTGGCCGCCTCAAGAAATACTGCATTTGTGCTCTCGATCACACCGGTATTGAGACCACCCACCACTCCTGCAACAACTGAAGCACCATTGGCATCGCAGATTGTCATGTCATTTTCACCCAGCGTCACCTCTTTCTGGTGCAACGTCATTAATTTTGTACCTGAGTCTGCAGGACGCACCGTCAGCTTTTTACCTGCAATCTGATCTGCATCGAAGGCATGCATCGGCTGCCCCATCTCCAGCATCACATAGTTTGTCAAATCAACCATGTTGTTGATCGGTCTCAGGCCGACCCGTGTCAAACGATACTGCATCCACAACGGACTGGGGGAGATACTGACGTTATCCACAGATATACCCGTAAAGCGTGGCACCAGATCCCCGGCCAGAACTTCCACTTCGATCAAACGGGATCCGGTTCCCTCCAGAATTTCAGGATTAAAATCCATCTTATCCACCGGAACTCTGAAAACAGCGCCCAATTCCCTTGCAAAACCGTAATGCCCCCACAAATCGGGTCTATGGGTAATAGATTTATTGTCAATTTCCATGACCACATCAACCTGATCAGGGAAAAGGGTTGCCAACGTATCGCCGACGTTACTGTCTTCCGGTAAAATCAACAGACCGTCGTGATCCTCAGACAGGCCCAGCTCATCTTCAGCACATAGCATACCGTCACTTTCTACACCGCGGATTTTTGCTTTTTTAATCAGAAAGTTCCCCGGTAGCATAGCTCCCTCCCCAACAAAAGGGACCTTATCTCCGGGTTTGAAGTTGGATGCTCCACAGACAACCCGTTTTTCCTCTTTACCGGTGTTGATCGTTACGAGGCTTAGTTTATCTGCATCTGGATGGGGTTCAATGGCCAGGACCTGCGACACGAAGGTTTCTTTCAGATGTGTGCCTGTTTCTTCAAATCCTTCCACTTCACAGATCGAAAGGGTAATTTTTTCCACCAGTTCCTGATTGGAAAGATCTTCCTCGATACAAATAAAATCTTTAATCCAGTTTAATGAAATCTTCATGTTGGTATTTAAAATGTGAATAAATCAATTGAATAGTGATCAAACGGTTGTGGTTGTCAACCAGGTGGAAAACAGTTTAAAGAACTGTAAAACAACGGGCAAAATTCAGGTTCCCTCCATGCAAAGGTCGAATATCTGTAATGTCATATTTCATCATTGCCAGACGATCGATCCCTATCCCAAACGCAAATCCTGAGTAGACAGACGGATCAATATTTCCCGCCCTCAGAACATTCGGGTGTACCATCCCACAACCAATCAATTCAATCCATCCAACCCGTTTACAGAACTTACAGCCTTCCCCCTTACATAACAGGCATCTCATATCCAACTCAAATCCAGGTTCCACAAAGGGAAAATATCCAGGTCTCAAACGGACTTCCACCTCGTTTTCAAAAATTTCGCTGAGCATGGTTTTCATAAAATAGATCAAATGGGCTACCGAAATATCCTTGTCAACCATCATCCCTTCAAACTGGTGAAAACAGGAGTCGTGAGACGCATCAGTCCGCTCGCAGCGAAAGACCTTTCCCGGACCTACAATTCTCAGCGGCGGCTGGATTCGTTCCATGCCCCGTATCTGGATGGGAGATGTGTGGGTTCTTAACAGGTGACCATCCTCAAAGTAGAACGTATCCTGCATATCACGGGCGGGGTGATGTGCTGCGATATTCAGCGCCTCAAAATTGTAGTACTCCGTTTCAATATGAGGCCCGTCCAGGACCTGAAAACCCATCGCGATAAACGCATCTTCAAGCTTTTGCTGTACGACAGTCACAGGATGGAGACTGCCGGGTTCGGTCTGATACGGATCAGTCGTAATATCAATCCATTCACACTGCATGCGCTGTTCATACTCCAAATGCTTAAGATCCTCTCTACGAAGATCAATTTTCTCCTGAAAAAGGACCTTGAGCCGATTGACACTCTTTCCGATTTCCGCTTTTTTCTCGTTAGAAAGTTCTTTCAGCTGCTTCATGAATTGGGAGAGTTCTCCTTTTTTGCCCAGAAACTGAACCTTGATCTCCTCCAACTCTTTCATATTGGATATTTCCTGGAGTCTTCTCCTGAATGAGTGCTCCATTTTTTCGAAATTGTTACTCATAGCCTTATATTGACATCTTTGGTTTTGTTAATTGTAGACTCTGTTGAAAACAGTGTGCGATCTTCAGAAGTTTTCCTTCTTCCAGATGACTGGTCAACAGCTGGAATCCAACTGGCAGGTTGTTATTGGTAAAACCGCCTGGAACTGATATCCCCGGAATTCCTGCCAGGTTCGCAGGAATCGTAAACGCATCTCCAAGATACATTTTTAACGGATCATTGATCATTTCCCCAATTTTATAGGCTGCCGTTGGCGCGACTGGCGTTGCGATGGCATCCACTGCCTGAAAAGCCTGATGATATTGGGATCGAATGAGGTTCTGAACTTTTTGAGCCTTGAGGTAGTATGCATCATAATAACCCGCTGATAAGGCAAACGTACCGATCAGAATTCGCATTTTGACCTCCTTACCAAACCCTTCGTCACGGGATTTTTCATACATATCCAACAAGCCGGATATCTCCTTTGCCCTCTGACCGTATCTCACTCCGTCGTATCGGCCCAGGTTTGAGCTCGCTTCGCAGGGCGCGATCACATAGTAAGTGGCAACAGCATCAGAAATATTTGGCATACTGATCTCAACGATTTCAGCACCTGCATCTTTTAACACCTCAATATTGTGCTGAAAAATTCTGACCACTTCTGAATCACAGCTGGAAAGATCGAGTTCTTTGATGACACCTATTTTCATTCCCTTTATCGATTGATTCAGGAACTGTGAGTAGTCAGGAATATCTACTTCCAAAGATGTCGCATCCCTGCTATCATAACCGGCGATTGTCTGTAGAAGTATAGCTGCATCCTCAACATCGCGTGTCATGGGCCCTGCTTGATCAAACGAACTCGCAAAAGCGACCATTCCCCAACGACTTACTCTGCCGTAAGTTGGTTTTAACCCGACGATCCCCGTGAAAGATGCGGGCTGTCGAATCGATCCGCCGGTATCAGTTCCCAGAGCAGCCAGAGATTGTCCAGATGAAACCGCGCTCGCAGAACCACCGGAAGATCCCCCTGGAACCCGATCCACATTCCAGGGATTTCGTGTGACACCAAATGCAGAATTTTCTGTAGAGGAACCCATTGCAAATTCGTCCATGTTTGTCTTACCGACAAGCAGCGAACCGGCTTCTTTCAGTTTTTCAGTCGCGGTTGACTCGAAAGGGGGGACATAATTTTCCAGAAACCGTGATGCACAAGTAGTCCGGATACCTTTTGTAGAAAAAATGTCCTTTATTGCGATTGGCATCCCCTCCAACGAATGAATCAGTTCCTTTTGTGAGATTTTATGGTCAATTTTCTCAGCCAGATCCAGATGCCTGTCTTCGGATAGTGTAATAAATGAGTGCAGTTTTTCTTCTACATTTTCCAAACGCTTTAATATCGACTGAACGATTTCGACAGTTGTAACCTCTCCCGACAACCTTTTCTGGTGTAAATTATGGATTGGCAGCTCGTATAAATTCATTGCAAATGAGCCCATTAGTGATGGTTGGAAATTCAGTTTTACAGCAAACGTGCATACCTGTTTTTAACAAACCGGATTCAACGATTCCTCCGAAACAGGTCTGAGACTTGCGACGATTAAATTTAAGGAGATCAAACTGCATGTCGGACAACATCTTGGGAACCTGATGAGGATGTTGGTTATTCCAACTGGTTCTGGTTATTGCAGATCTTTGCAGTTTACCACAGACAGTTCCCTGACAGGCAGACGTATAATTTTATTTTTATCTATATTAATTCATACTGACAATCAAAAACTCTCCAAACGCTTGCCCCAAGGCATCAAATTCTCTTTATCGTAATAACTTTCGAACGATCTTCCGCTTAATTTTGACATTCATCATTCACAGACGCTGACCCATTTTTATATAATGATGAATGATTACGGATATCCGCTGTCTTCAGGCGTGTCAGACTTCAGGAATATCAATCAGGAAGCAACCTGGATATGTTGTTGCACTCTATTCGTTGAGTATACAGCAGACCTCCAATTACGCCAACCCTCGATAGACAGCTGGATACCCATACCGACGTTTCTGAAGGGAACCGAAATAACCGTCAAGGGGATAAATAAATATCATAGTCAGGAAAACATTATGACCAAAAGCTCAAAATTTGACGTTCTGATGCGGGACATTACAAGTGGTACGTTAACTGATCAGCAGGATGAACTGGTATCGCGCATGGAAGAGGTCCTTGAAGAGGAAGAGATGGGATCAATGGATGAGATGATAAATGACATCAGGGATTATCTGACTTCGAAAAACAAACTGGATGCTTATCTCAAAGAGGGAGTGATGCAGTTGCCACTAGAGTTAGTTTTTTCATGGTTTTCAACAACGATCAAGAAGCGTAAAGAGAGCAGCAAGAATTAATTCAACGTTTTCTTTAAAAAAACTAAAATAGCCTTAACAGGCACAACAGCGGATATAACCATGTTACAAAAAGTATTAGACAGACTGGAAGGTATGAACAAGGACCGATTAAATGATGAGCTGATAAAACTGGTGTTGACTGCGGAAGAGATGGGTCTTGGATGCAAGAGTTACCTTTATGAAAACGGCACACGTGATGGGTTGCTAAAGAAGTATGATGAGTGGCAGATCGTGATCGACAGGTTTTATGAGTCATTTATCAAGTAAGCAAATCTGAGCGCACCATTTTCCATCGATCTGCATAAAAACTTCTACGCCCCTTGACAAAGCGAAATACTTCAGTAACCTCATGTCAAGGGCGGCTAAGGATAACCACCTTATCTTCCTCTCTATCTTCAACCAATACGCTTCTCCCTAGCCCGGTAACTCTATGAAACAGCTATTCATTTTGGGGTTCCTTGTCATAAGCCTGTTCATATCCGCATCTGATGGATTCTGCCAGGAAATAGATGCCCCTAATACAAAAGTCACGTATTACGATGAAAGGGATCATATTATCAAAGAAATTAGAAATTTCAGTCTCGAAAAATCACAGGCACAGGGTTTCTATAAATCGGTGACAAATTTTGATAGATATGGGAAAATCGTCCAAACGGAAGAGGTCTTCACAGAAGGGGCTGTCCAAAAAAGCGGAATTCTACGTCAGATCCGATTCTTTGATAAAAACGGCCACCTGACCCGGGTTGAAAAAGAGTTATCTCCAAACAACCCCAAAGATCCGGGTGTGCGAAAATCTGTTTTTCATCTGCGACCCAACGGGATGAAAGAAAAGCTGGAGCTCTACTATTCGACAGAAGCGGCTGAACGGACAGGGTTTAACAGAATTGTGTTCTTTCACAATCCAGATGGCCGCAAAACACATGAGACCTTGTACCACACACAACACAAAGCCGAGCAGCAGGGAGTTTACAAATCCAATATAAATTATACTCCTGCCGGTCTGAAGAAAAGTGTGATCTGGTGGATGACTGAAGTCTATATTGCAGCGGAACAGATCACAAAAGTAGTTTTTTATTATGACAGTAAAGGCAATGAGACTAAGCAGGAAGGTCATTTCTCCAGAGAAAAAGCAAAGGAACTGGGTTACTACAAAACGATCATGCATCATGATCTGGCAGGACGGAAGTTGAAGGAAGAACGATATTATCTTCAAAACAACCAAAGTGCAAAGGGCTACTATAAGGGTATAATCACCTTCGACGAGGATGGTAGAATCATAACAGAAGAGAAGTTCGATAAATATGGCAACACCTTTTAAAAACTGCCCGCTCTGACCAAAACAATAAAAATAAATTTTCAAAGCAGTGCCAAAACTGTTTCCGCGTGTCTCTCATAGCAATTAAAAAGGATTTTATGATTTTCGGTCATCCGGCCCACTCACAAAAATTATCGCCATATGAAGCATTTTTTCGATCAAGCTACCGCATTATCTGCTACTGAAAAGTCTCAGATACTGGATACTGCTCGACAAGAATTGAAAAAGAATCCTATGAACTTCAATGAAATGTCGACCCAGCAGTTATTGCTCTGCATCAACGCCAGCGCTTCGAATCATTATATTCCCACGGGGATGGAGAGTCTGATCACGACTCATATTATACCCTTAAATCAAAATATCGACAAACATGTACATTCGAGCATTAAAGAACTACTCCTTGAAACAACCAATGACCTACTAGGGTATCTGCTGGAAAATATCCAGACAAAGGAAATCCATCAGTATTTCGACCTGATCTTCAATCTTGAAAACCGATATCAGTTCGACCCCTTGCTGGTCGCACATTTTTCTTATGATGAACTGGTCGATTACCTTCAGGATTTTTTAAAGGCTTCGGTGGTTGATGACATTGATCGAAGCGTCGAAATTTTCGACGACCGTCAACCCAAGTCGTGGAAAACACTGACAAAGCTTGCAGATTTGGAAAGTGTTGATACCAGTATTAAAATTCCTGCAATTATCGAGCGACCGTTTTTTTCCGATATCCATTTTAACATCACCAAACAGGGCCGAGCAACGTTGATCAAAAGCACTTTTGGTCAACTGAAATCTGTGCAGCCGTATTTCAGTAAAACTAAGGCCCCAACCGGTGAATTGTTTAGCGCCAAGAACAAGGTATTTCTGAAATGGCGGGATATTCATCAGTTCAAACTAGGATCCACGCAATCCAAATCTTTTCTGGGGGTTTCCGTCAAGGGTGAGTTTGTTGCGGCAACAAAGCTGATATCACATGATATCGGATTAAAAATGATTAGCATTGAGGATATCGACTCATTCAAACTGAGAATTAACAAAAAAGTGGTCGATGTCAGCCCCAAGGAGATTACTCAAATCGAAATCAATCTCGACACCCAACAGATGATTATGACCCGGGATGTCACCGAGGATGATTTTCATATCAGCCGGTTTAAGCGTCTCAAATTGAAAAAAGGGGATCAAGTAGGGCAGATTAACAAGATTGTCTCCTTTAACCGTGGCTCTTCAAATTTCGAGCAGATACAGACCATCTTTGGAACCCGCTATACTGAATGTGAAAAAGCACGCAACATACTGAACGCGAGGGGTGAATACGGACTTTTGGGAACCAGGAATATCGCAGCGGGCGATCTGGCCTCTCATCTGGTTTTAACTAGTATGAAACTGCTCGGCTTTCTTCCGTTCAATATTCAGTGTATCGGATTTAAACCCGAAGATGTTAATAATCCCAAAGTCAGTCAAAGTGAAGCGATCAGCTGGATCAAAGACGTTCAGAATTCGCTGTCTGAAATTATGGATGTTTCAAAAACGCCCAGTTTTACTGAACACAATTTTTCCCGCCTGACAAAAACAGTGAGGACGATTATTAAGCGGGATAATTTGTCGGATATAACTCCCCAGCATCTCGAACAGATTATTGAGGAATTAGAGGGCTTGATTCTGTATATGGATGACTTTTTCAAGTTGAACATATACCAAAAACTTGAGGACGATCTGGAATGTGAAACCGTCCCGGATCTGGATGAAGAATCTCAGCAGAATACAGACGTTCAAGCCGAAAATGAAGATCTCAGACTTGATGATCAGGCCAAAAATTTTATTACTGAAAACTACACCTTTTTTGAAAAACGGGATCACATTGAAAGCGTGCTGATTAAAATTGAAAAAATACTTTTCTATAATAAAAACATCAAGCCGTTTGCTGAAGATTTAAAATACGATCCTGATCTGATCTTATACACCAATTCAAATTCACAACTGCAGAATTACCGTTTAAGCTCCTACCCATCCGTTTCAACGTCAAAAGTGCTTGACACCAAAACGCTGGAATTCAAAAACGAAGGTGAAGAGCTGCGATTCATTAGATTCATGCGAGCATTCACACAGAAATGCCATCAAAAAGCACTGGAACTCAACAAAACCTTCCACCATCAGTTCAAACATACGTTATCAGAATTGACCTTTATTGCAGATGAAAAACTCATGCAACTGAAGGACGAACTGGCATTTCTGGAGATTCCTGATAATAAGGAAGCCGCTTACCAAACACTTTTTGAAAAAATCACTGCGCTCTACCATCAACACCTCAAAGATAAGCAGGAGAATATCGATAACCTCGAGAAAGAATATACCGAGATCAAAGCCAGATATGAGCAATTCAAGTCGGATCTGGAAAGGCTTCTTGACACACAATACACCGAAGAGGAACTCGGTGCGGTTCTGTCGCAAATGCCTGAGCAACTGGAGACGATGAAGCAGGAGATACTTTCTCAGCACAAAACAAGACTTGCAGAGACATCCCCCGTTTTCAACGCCTATTTGAAGCTCTATAACGCCTCTATCAATTATTTTAAAAAGATCCTCAAGTACTCAAACCTTTTTCTTAAAGCGCTGTGGGTTCATAGGAATAAAGCGGCCTTTCAAGAGGTAAAATTACAGACAGTGACTTTCTTTTCAATGGACACGGATGTAATCCTGCTCAAGGTTAAAGAGTTTGAAAATTTTCAACATGATGAAAATAAGGAAAAACGGATTCAACAGGAAATCCACAATCTGTCGCAGAAAATTAAATCTTCTTTGATCGAGATGAGTAAAATCCCGGTGAAAGGCTTATTTCAAGACAAGAACAGGGATATGGGAGATCTGACCACTTATCTCACATACTACAAACGGGAAACCGATTCTCTTTGCTCACTAATCAAACAATTGCACCCGACCTATCAGCGACTCAGTCAACTACAGAATCTGCTTTTCAAAAAGCAGGAAGAACTGGTGTCCAGTAAACTGGAAAAGGCAAAAAATGATTTACGGATTCAAATTTCGAAAATGATTTGTAACAACCCCGAGTGTCATGCGGAAATTGATGATTTGGAACGAAAATCGGAGAAGGTACCCAAGGAGATAAAGGATGAACTGGGCGATCTGCGTGGGAAACTCGTAGAATCTGTAAATCATTTCAAAACGATTACAGCGCCTGTCAATCTCGAAAAAATCCTGGACTACGAAACCCTGTTTGCTCAGGCAGACAACAGGCATCAAATCAACGAAATATCAAAGGAGTTGGTCAATTTTACACAGGGACTAACCGCCATTGGGCAAGAAAAAGAGGGCGAAATTGAAGACCTGAACTATCTGTCATCCCAGGAGGAAAACCTTGAGCAAGTCGCAATGTCCAAGGCGTTGCCGTCAACAAGAATACTGCTGAAGAACAATTATATTCCAATGATTGAGAGAGAGAAAAAGATGCTTCTGCGGGCCAATCAGTTTCTCTCGGAAATCATCTCTAATGAAAAAGCAATTAACCAGGTTCTGGTTTCAACATTTTTTCATAAACGATTTGGTGTATATCAATTCATTAATGGAACGTACTGTCTAGATATTACAGCCGGGGCTAAAGATCATACAGAGAAGAACATATACAATGCTTTCATGCTGATAGCAGAACGTCTGGTCAAAGCTTGCTCAGGAGTTGTACTTCCGGGAACGCAGGTGAGCTTGAAGAAGGTGGAAGTCAAAGGCATTCCAGATTTGAGAAATCTGATTTCTCAAATCTGGCAAGGACATGTTGATGACCGGTTTATTCTACTACCGTCATCTCTTTCCTTGGAGGAGGCATTTGAACTCTGTGAGTATAAAGATCTGATCTGTCAAAAAAATCCCAAATCACAGAAATCGAAGAATTCGTTGATTTTAATTTACGTCCACAAGATTGCTTTTGAAGCGATCGAAAGATCACCTGAATTAAAAATAAAATATAATCAGGCGATTCTGAGTAATATCTTTATCAATGTAGACGGGGTGGAGATATTCAACAATCGTGATTCGATCTATGATGCCTGCATCAGGGAAACTTTCGGAAAATGTCACGACAAGCAAGCAGACCAAATCATGCATAATTTTCTGTTTGCCAGTTAAGGGATCTTCCCTGCTGATTCTCCTGTTTCTGTTGCCGAGGAAAACCCCAACACAGAATTCCATCAGTAATCTTGCAGGACCGCTTGTAGATCTGTTCGTGTATCCGGGCAGGCAGCACACCTTATCGACATTGACCCAAAGACCCTTTTGCACAGGCATTTTCAAGGACGCCAGTTGCTCCCGTAAAGTCCACCAGTTTCAGATCTATATCATCCAAGACCACATCTGTCAGATTTGCTTGCCTTAATAAAACCCCTTTCATCTTAACCCCTTGTAAAAAGGCTTCCTCAAGATCTGCCCCTGAAAAATCAACAAATAGCAGATTGCTTCCCTGCATAATTATTTCGTTCAATTTGGCACCGGTAAAATCGACCATTCGGAGATTAGATCCGGTGAGATCTGCCCCTGCCAGGTTCGCCTGTGACAAATTGGTATTTTCAATAATTGCCCCTTTGAGATTAGCGCCTGTCAAGTCTGCTTCTCTCAGGTCGAGGTTAACCAAGCTAGCCCCTTCTAAATTACAGTTCGAAAATGTCCCTCCAGTACATTTTTTTGTCTCTTTTAGTTTTAACAGATCCTCTTTATTAAAACCGAATGCAATCATATTACTACAAATAAAAAATATGCAAATTACGAACAGAGATATGGTTTTTCTCATGTTTCACCTTTAAAAGAAGTTGGTCGACATGCGATTTTCAATAAAAAAAACCATGCGCACCCCGGTGCATTCAAATACTGCATTAGTGCGTTCTCATTGAAAAGAATTGTTATTTCAATGAGAACCTGCATGGAAGGCTAATTTCAGTCTGCCAAACGAAATCAATCACTAAAGAATGCAGAAACATTTTCACAGACTTTTACTCAGGCTCTGCAATAGAGATTATACCAATTACTTCATCAGGGTAAAGGGATTTTTAATAAAACTATCCAAATTTGGGATATCGGAATCAGTAAATTTGATTCTACGTCGATCAACCTATTATTTCATTTCAGGGTTTTCTTACTCATATAGGTCATGTTAGATTAAAAGACCAGATACGGAATCCCGAATGAAAAATATTTCCTTGGCTTGGAAAGATGTTTGCATTATAAAAAATATCTAATTTCCGGATAAAACAGTGCCCGTCAACGACCCATCAAGTAGCCAAAAAGACGAGACAGAAAAAGTGGAATTAGAACCCCTTCTGGCTTCTACTGACATTTCTGTCGAACAGGAACTGGAAGCCCACATAATCAAAAGCCTTGGGGATGAGGTCATTCAAGCGCGCATTCGAGGACTTCTGCAGGACATCATGAAAAAAGAACTCGCAAAGATGTCTAATATGCTCAGGGAGGCGATACGAAATTGGATATTTAAGGAAAAACAAAAATATAATCTAGCGCCACAAGACCTGCAACCACAAATGCTTGCGGATAAACTTGAGAAGGTTGAAACTGACTACCGGCAGCTTGAAGGCGAAAATAAGAGATTAAAGAGGGAAATGGAGTTGAAGGAGCACGAAAACAGGATCATGGTATCGGCCTTCAAGAAACTTCATCCCGAGTCCAAATAAACATGAAGCGAGGATAAATATGGTTTTCATTCAAGATTCCTGGGTAGGATTTTTATTTATGAGTTTTTTTCTCGTAGGACTATTGCAGATTATAGCTAAAAGTCGAACAACCGAAGTCCAACCGGGGATGGCGACTAAGTCTGATCAGTTTTCAATGAGAACTGTTTTTCTCAGTATCCGAAGTGGTGAAGCAATGCTGTTTTTCACTGTACTTTTCATCACTATCAGCTTTTTCTTTTTCTCTCTTGGCATCTGCAAATACATGATAGCGATGATCCCCATTGGATAATAGGAAAAGACGCGGTTTTTCATGAAGAAATTACTTTTTTCTGATACCAGATGTCTTTCCTCCCTCATAGATTTCAGCCAGATCAAAAGAAACCATAAATCTGAAGAAAAAACAAACAACCGTTACATGGACTCCCCTGCAAAAAAGCAGAAAATTGAGGAGTCCACCTAAGATATACTACGCTTAATATCCCAATTCCATAACTGAAAGACTGCACACAAATTTTTCAAACCAGATAGATGAGAGATGTTTACCAGACTGTAAGAACGCATATATATGTAAATCTGATCAAACCCCTACGCGAAAGTGTGTCTCCAATACATGAAACCGCACTGGGGTCGGCAATTGGCATATTTGTCGGGCTTACACCAACAGTGGGGCTTCAAATGTGGATTGTACTCATGGTCTGGCTTGGGTTGAAATTTTTTCTGAAATTGAGATTCGATCTGATCGTTGGAACCGCGATTGTTTGGATTAGCAACCCCTTCACAATGTTTTTCCTGTATTATGGATTTCTCGAAACAGGGTATTCATTTATATCGATGAGTGGAATCGGGTCCAAACCCCTGGAATTGAACTACACGACCTTTTACAATCAACTTTCCTTTATACTCGACACCCATCAGCACAGCGGTCTCGACATCATTTTCAATGGTTCAAGATTCCTTTTGGTTGATCTCGGATACCCAATGCTAATCGGTAGCATGTTCTATGCGGTTCCCTGCTCTATTCTGTCCTATATTCTGATCAAACGGTATTTAACCGGTTACCGCAAACGAAGGGCAGAAAAAATGGGGATTAATTATGAGCAGTGGCGGGAATTATTTGAGCGGAAATAGAAGTACTGTTTCTAATCTGCATGACGGCTGGCCATTATCACAGACGATATGATGAAATCTTTACTCAGCGATAAAAAGAGGAAAGAGCAGCGATATTTTTGTCCCCCTATTTAAGGCTGAATCGATGAGTATGGTTCCGCCGTGTGAAGCCATTGTTTTATGAGCTATTGACAGCCCCAAACCTGTGCCCTGCTCTCTGGTCGTAAAAAAAGGGTCAAACAACCTTTTTTTAACTTCATTCGTCATCCCTTTCCCGGTATCTATGATATTGATCTCAATCAGCTCCTGGGGCTGATCTTTTAAAATAAAATTGTTGTTAAATCTTTCCAGAATCATCGGATCATCCTCAAGGCGGTTTTCGGTAGACAGATGAAGCGTTCCACCCTCCGGCATCGCTTGACACGCATTCACAAAAAGATTGTGAAGAACTTGTTTTAGCAGCTCTTTATTCCCTCTTATCTCTGATCGTTCTGCATTTAATTCGACTGTGACATCGATATTCTGCTGAAGTGCCGAAAAACGGGCAAAGTCAGCAAATTCAGACAAGAGTGAGTGAGGATCAAGTTTCTCAAGTACGGCTGGGCGGGGTTTGGTATATTCTAACAAATTGGAAATAATATGATTCATGCTCCGAGTCGCGGAAGTGATGTGTTGTATTAGATCCATTTCGCTGGAATCTTCGTCGGTATCCATTTTCATCATCGAAAGGAACAACTCAATACTCCCCAGCGGATTTCTGATTTCATGGGCAACCTGCATGGAGATTTCCCCCATTGCGGTGAGACGATTTTTCCGTTCAGCCTCCTCTTCAAGTCTTTTTAATTGAGTGATATCAATCAGATTTATAATTATACCCTGCTCCTCATTTTCGTCTGACTTCATCAAGGTGGTCGAACTGTCGATGATGATTTCCGATCTATCTGCTTTGCTGAAAACAAACTGCTGATGATAGTCCTGGTTGATTTTTTCAAAAGCCTCTTCGTCCAGAACTTCAGGCAAAACAGGGTTCTTCAGTAGTTCGCTAATCGGCTTTCCAATAGCCGATTCTATATCTATCCCTGTAATCGCGACTGCGGCACGATTGAATGTCACTACTTTACCCAGCAAATCGGTTACAATCAAGCCATTGGAAAGACTCTGCAACACATTTGTCAATTCCTGGTTCTTAAGGTGAAGATCATTCTGCAGGGTTTTCATTTTCTTATGCAGGACCTCAATAGTCGGATTGAGGGATTCAATAAACTGACTCCATTCCTGCTGCTGTTTCATAAAGAAGCGGATTTGATCTTTTTCTTTGTATAGCTCTTTTTGCAGCTCGACAATCTGTTCCTCCTGGGTCATCTTTTTCTTTTCCAATTGATTCCTTTATCTGTCTTCCTTGAAGAGTATGCGCCTGAATTTAAGGTTAAATTGCTGATTGCTGAATTAACCAAATATGCTTTCTCCGCTTGATTCCCTTTTTTAGATGCAGTCTGTAGAGAGCGCCAAGACGGAATATTTTTCTGAGTAACAATCACTTTATCTGGGAATCAAAATGCAAAACGTGTACTCAAAACCGATCGGTTTCCCATAAAACTTCCGAAACCATTTTACCTAAGGGTCGGCTCATAAATTACTTCACATTCTGTTCGCAAAATGTCCAGTGTTTTGAGGGCTTTTGCAAATAGATTATGTGAAGTTATTTATGAACGATCCCTAAACGTAAACACATAAGGGAACAGGGTCACACTGCGTCGGTTCGTAGCATATCGCTGACGAACCGGACTGTGCAATTCATGGATTGATGGCAAGGGAGAAAGAGAGGAGGGAGAGGTTTAATTTACCCAAAGCGGCATTATTGCAGTTTCAGGTTTTTTGCAACCCCTTCATATAGGTTCCAATAAATTCTCGAATTTCTTTAATCTGATCGGAACGCATTGTTTTCAGTTCCTTAATGATACCAGTTTGTTTTTCCTTTAAAAGCTGATGTTCCTTTTCCAATTCAAAGATGGTTTCTTTGTGTGCCTCAACGGTACTTTTCAGCGACTGTATAAGTTTAGCTTCATTTCCTATGATGGTGCCTGTCTTGACACGGTTTCCACCTCCAATCGAAATACGCGCGCTATCTGTAATTTCCTTTTTTCCAAACAGCGCATGCGGCTTAACAACCCCCGTTGTTCTCTTCTTAACAGAAACTCCAGGCGGTCTTCCACGTCTTTTTTTAGGTGCTTGCGCTTCGGTAATCCGATTATCCTGCGACATGTTTCCATGGGTTTTTGAACCGCCGACCTGTTCAAGTGCTTTTTTCGAATCCGAGGCAATGTCCAAGCCAATGAATTCCTGAACAACGTCGTCAATCGATACTGCATTCGCTTTTTTCTCTTCCAGTTCTTTCAACCAAATATTATGGTATATTTCGATTGATTTGATCGGAACATCGGAAAAGGCGGCCTTAATTTGTTCAATACTGGATTCAGGCTTACTGTTGAGAAATCTGAAAATCACCTCGTACAAGCCACCTTTTTTGACCTTGTCTGTATTTTTCTGTTTTCTTTTCCATCCAGAGAAGTAGCTGTAGATGGAACTCTGTTTGGCTTCCGGAAACTGTGCATACAGGGTTTCAACAGTGGCATTAATTTCTGTATCAAGGTATGTGAAGACCATCTCTTTCAACTTTCTGGGACTAATGCCGGTTTTTTTAACGGTATCTTTTTGCCGCGCCTTTTCCTGCTTTTTCGTCCAATATCGATGATACTCACTGACTTTTGCAGGAGGGATTCCGGGCATCGCTTCGCGCAAATCGGCCAACGATGCCTTTGTTCTTTTATCCAGGTACTTGTATATTTTCCTTTTTATATTCTGCTCTTGATAGTCGTGTCGATTTACGACTTTCTCCTGCTTATACTCTTTTTTTGCTCTTTTAATAGTTGTCTTGCTCACACCTTTTAATCCTTCCATCTTAGTCAGTGCGTTTTGAGTCAAATCTGCGAAGTCCACTCCATCCTGGATCAGATCATCTATGGCTTTTTTTACTAAGTTTTTCTTACTCATCGTGTCAACTCTCCAATACTACCTTTGTATAATGCCCCCAGCCTCATTTTGTTGACTGCCGGAGACCCCTTTTAGTTTTCGAATCTCTGAAAATCAAAGGGCCTTCCAGAGCCGGTTTCTAAAATGTGTTCTTAAACTATCCAAATACTGCTCAAACCGTTGTTATTAGGTAAACTTATCGGTAATTTTAACATAATGCAATCATTTTTTTCAAAAACCGTTGTCGCCTCAGTAAGTTTTGCAAAATCTCATGCAATAAATTTATCATTTTATCCGCCAGACCTTCATACTCCAAAATGCCCTGACAATTCAACAATCAGGATTTTCAGATCGATTCCTCCAGCCGTTTAACGATTTCAGGTAAGGCAATACCACTCTCCGCTGAAATCCCGGCACCACAAAAAGAGACCACATGTCGGGCCTCTGCTATAATTTCAGCGGCTTTTTTAATTTCACTGGACCACATATTCATATATTCCTCTTCGATGGAACCATCATTGGATCATCGGCTCAAAATTTTTTTATTTGGCTTTAGCCCTGTGTATCTCAAAAATTCGCAAGACTCTGGCAGATCCGGACCCCGTTGTTGCATGAAATCAAAAAATTGATCCCGCATAACCCGTTTTGAGATATTCACTTTCTGATTTGATGACAAAAATATCTGCGATTTAATCCCGCCCCCACCATAATAGTGGTAATCGGCTATTTTAACAGGATATTTTTTTATGAATTCATCTCCGTTCAACCACCATAAAGGCTGTTCCGGTACTGTCACATTGCTTGTGAAATGGGAAAAAAGGACTCGGTTATAAGGTATTCGGCGCCGGCCAAATTCTGGTACAGGTTGGCTTAATAATTGGATATCCCTCAAGCTCAATAACACCGTTACTGTTCTGTTATCATGTCTAAACCATTTATACAAATCCAGACGACGAACTCTTTTTCCATTGAGGCCAGAAAGTCGTGAAAGGCTCAACTTTGGCAGCATGGTTCCCATAATTGTCGGGCCATCCTGGGACATTGCGTTCAAACGGTTCAGGCAGGCTGACGCCCGCCGTTTATCAGTATGGGTGACTAAATATGGCAAGGGGGTCTGAAGATAGTTTTTATAGTCGTCAGGTAGCAGCCGAAGGTACGAAGATTCAATCTTTCTGCTCTGAGAAGCTTGATGCGTTTTATGTTCAATGTCGATAATCCGCCATTTATTACCCGATCTCAGGAGTCTTAAATCTAAAAAAACAAACGCTTCACCCCAACGGCCGCCTTCAATAATCGGCGTCTGTCTGACATATTTGATACGTTTGCTCTTAAAACCCGGAGACAACCGATGATCATGCCCGGCAATCACGAGATCGAAACCGTCATTTTTCTTTAACGTCTCCATCACAGAATTGGCTGCCGAAATACGGTTCAGTTTACTGTTTTCATCGTCCCTGATCGAATACATCCCCGCGTGAAAAACACCGATAATCAGATCCGGTTTCTCCGTCCTTTTAATGATTTTTAACCAAAATGCAGCAGACCGTTCGACAGACCTGATTTCAATTCCATTCAACCGGTCAACACCCAACCACATTTGAGAGCCTGGAGTTGAAAAACCCAGAACAACGATTTTTAATCCGTTGCGATACAAAGTTGTAAATGGTTCAAATACCAGTTGGGTATTTCTGTATATATTTGCCGCTAACCAGCTGAATTCAGAATTTGGCAGATATTCTCTTTCAAAGATTGGATTAATCCCCAGATCGTGATTGCCAACAACGACGGCATCATACCCCAAACTATTAAAAAGCTTGAAAAATGGATCTTTGGCAGCAGGAAATTTATGGGTTTGATGAATATAAGAGACAAGAGGAGATCCCTGCAAAAGATCTCCCGCGTCTACAAGAATCAGATCAGGATCCTTTGATCTTGCTTTTTTAATACTTTTTGCCAGGTGCAATAAACCCTTGCGTTTTTCAGTCGGATAGAGCAAAGCGGTCGACATCCATCCATGAAGATCAGAGGTCACAATCAGCCGAATCCGTTTGCTTTCTTGTTCTGCGGCAGCCGAGTGGGCTATGGCGTATAAACAGAAAATCAGTATACCAAACATTCGCCCGGGTACAATGAAGTTCCAAATAATAGCCATTTTTTTGTTTGGTGTTCAGGCGAAAATTCCTTTGGCAAAACACATGAATTTCCGCTCCGGGAGGGTTAGCTTTTCTTTCTCAAACGAGCGATATACATGCCATTTCCATCTGTTTGAGGAGGGGCAATCGTCAATCCTTTCTCAGAGGATTCCTGTGTGAACGGATTCACAATCATTTCAAGATTGAAGCCTTTATGCAACTCCAGAAATCTGTCAATAACCATCTCATTTTCTTCCGGAAACAGTGAACAGGTAGCGTATACGAGTACACCACCTTCACAGAGACTATCAGAGCAGAGTTGCAACAATTTCAATTGTACATCGCTGTATTCATCAACCTGCTCTTTGGTAATCCGCCAACGAAGTTCAGGATTTCTGCGCCATGTGCCGGAGCACGAACACGGGGCGTCGACCAGGACGCCATCCATTTTTCGATTAAATATGGGCGGTTTAAATCCATCCCACAGAAGGGGTTGAATATTGGACCAACGGCTGTTTTTTCCGATTCTGCGCTTCAGCTCTCGAATCAAATTAACATTGATCTCCGATGCGTAAACCAGACCGTCTATCCCCATCAGTGCAGATAAATGAAGTGCTTTTCCACCGGATCCGGCACAAACGTCCCACCAGACATCTTTGGCTTTTGGATCACATATCAACCCTACGGCCTGGGATGATATATCCTGTATTTCTAACTTTCCCTCTCTAAAATCAATGGATTCATTGAGGTTGAGAGTCGATAATATCTCAAGTGTTTTTGCATTTTTAGAATGAAAGCGGTAGGCGATCTTTTTCGAATCGAGAAACGTCAGAAAGGATTGCGGGTCCGATTTTTCAATTCTGACCCAGACACTGGGCCTGGATTGAAACGCTGTCAACCGCTCTGTGCTCCATTCATACATAAAATCAGGGTTTAGGTCGGATATTTGAACTGGACCGGTCATTCCGGATACAACTACGGCCTTTTTTTCCAGAGAGTCCACACTCTGCATATCGATCTGTTCCAACCAGTCCCGGGGCAAACCCAGATAATCTGACCAGTAAACGATCCGGTCATCTATTCTGTTTCCGTCAAGTAAATATCCCAGCAAAAGTCCTAAACTGAACCGTTCTTTTGAAAGTCGACTTAACCATCCATACCATCTGTAATACCCAAAAACTGAATTTGAGACAAAGCGACGGTCGTTTGACCCAAATTGCTTGTTCCGCCGGTAGAAAGCGGACAAGGCCTTGTCCACAGGCTGACTATGCCTGAACTTTTCATGTACAGCCTCAAAAACGCTCTCCAATGCTCTGATTTGATTGTGATATCGATTATTTTTATTCATGAAATAGCAAAAAAAAAGGTGAGCTAAATATCGACTTAACTCACCTTTCTGTTTCAATTAAAGAGGTTGTTGGCTTCAGAGAGTTTCTTCATCCATTACGGGAAGGGTTTCCGCTTGCGCTAAGACGTTCTGCCGGATGCTCTCCTTTCCGGTCTTTTTTTCATGAGAGTTAAATTTACCACGCCGTAACTGTGTTTCCAGTTTATCCACACAATGATCGATCGCCTTATACATGCTTGCCGGGTCCTCAGCCTCAGAATTCAAATAAAATCCATTTCCTTTGATGATGGCATGAATATGATTGCGATGTTTTTCGACACCTAATGTGATGTTCGCATTGAGATTAAAATCAGTATATTTTTTTACGCGACTGATTCTTTCGGTCACATAGTTTTTCAATGCATCTGTTAGATCCATCTGTTTTGCTGATATGGATACATCCATACTTATTCTCCTAGATAGTAATTAGGATTGAACAAATAAACGATCATGATAAAACTGAACAGACCGCGCTAGCGGCTGCTCCCTACTAATCCTACTCATACTAATACAGTATTGAGCTGAAAATTTCCAGCAATATTTAGAGTTTTTAGGAATGTCTCTACATCAAAAGCTGTCCTTCAGACCTCTCAGTTTCCCCATTCGTTCAGTGCGACTTAATTTGTTTTCCGAGTCAACTGCCTGTGCAACATCTGGGTGATCGATACGTAAAAACGGATTGATCTTCTTTTCCAACCCAACAGTTGTTGGCGTTGAAAACTGCCCGGAACTGATTATCTGATCGACTCTTTTCCGATACGCTTCAAGATCTCCATTGTCAGGCTCAATCGATTTGGCAAAACGTATATTCGACTGTGTATATTCGTGTCCGAAATAGACATTTGCATCGTCTGAAAATGAGGTTATTTTATCCATGGCACGTTCCAAATCGACTGGCTTACCTTCGAACAAACGGCCGCATCCAGCTGAAAAAAGAGCATCGCCAACAAACAGGTTTCCTTCAATATGGAACCCCGTGCAATACATTGTATGGGCTGGCAGACTGACCACTCCGATTTCAAACTGCCCGAAAGCAATCGCATCCCCCTCCTTGACTTCCATAGCTTCCATTGTCAGTCTTTTCTCACCTGCTGGTTTTACGACAATTGCATCTGGAAAATGCTTTTTCATGTTTTCAATTTCACCTGCATGATCAAAATGAAAATGTGTAGCCAGTATGAAATTCAGGCGCCAATTGTTTGTCTCAAGCCGTCGTAGAACCGGTTCCATTTCTCCACAATCTACCAATGCTGTGACCCCCGCCTGTTTTTCATGAATCAGATAGGAAAAGTTGTCATCATAATATGGGACAATTTCAATGCCTAGATCTTTCATAATTTATTCCTGATGAAATTTGTGATAAGTCTGCGAACAATCCTGTTTAATTTTAACAGGATGAGTTAACAGCAGAGGAGGAATTTTCTCCAACTCGGTTAGTAAGAAATCACCTTTGCACGGATGAATCAGTGTGTTATCCAGTTCCAGCAACGGGATTAAAAAAAAGTCCCGGTTGCTCAAATCATAATGAGGAATGGTCAACCGCGGCTGTTCAATGACCTGTTTTCCCCACAACAGTATATCAATGTCGATGATACGTGATTCCCACTTTTTGCCACTCCGTTTTCGTCCAACGATTGTCTCAATTTCGGAAATTGTATCTAACATTTCCAACGGATTCAGATCCGTCCAACATTGGACGGAACAATTGATATACGCTTGTTGATTCATACCCTGAAAAGGGTCAGTCACGTAAAAAGAGGAAACGCGAAATCGAGCGGGAAAGTACTCTTTCAGTAGATGCAGGCTTTTAGAGATATATTGCTGTCTCGGTGAGATGTTGCTTCCCAATGACAGAAAAATCAGGTTATTGTCAGCAGTTTTCAAGAATTTAAAACCAGGCCCGACGGTCTTGCCTTTAAAATTTAAAATGGATATTTAGTAAATTGACACTATCGTTGCCGTTGATTGCAGATGAAGTAGCAAAAAACCGTTGTCCATCTGGATTCTGGTCGTAGTTCGGATAAAAGGCTATGCGAGAACGACCTTCATCAAATGTGATCCCTCGGATGGATAAGTAAACACCTGCACCCGCGCCTATAATACCTCCGTATGTGGCACCAACAAGAAATTGTTCCGAAAGACGGCTGAATTTAAACCGTTGTTCTGAAGGGATCGAATCATCCAGCGTCGACCAGCCCAACATCAGCATCCCGCCACTGAGAGATCCCCAGAGGACATTGAGGAATACATTTTTCATTGGAGGCTGTGCTTTTACAATCAAAGCCTCCTGGGGGATCTGCGCTGCCGCCTGCCCAAATATCGGGTTCACCTCTCCGAGAATTAGTACAGTCAGCAACAAACAGATTATAAATTTCTTTATGGTTAATGCCATATACCGGGCCATTTTACAATTTACTCAACCTAAAACGCTTTACATCCTCGTTTTACCAAAATCGTAGGTAACCGGAATGTAAAGATCAATCTGAGGTCGGATTGAGCTCTTTTCGAAATACTTTTGAAGGGTAAAAAGTTACGACCACCCGTTCTGAGATTTCATAAGCTACTTTGGTCTTCGGATTTCTTCCAATTCGGGCTCGCTTGTGACGTACCTTGAAATACCCAAAACCAGAAATCATGACCTCTTCACCTGCCGCCAGCGATTCCTTAACGATTCTCAGGATCGCCTCGACCAGATTTTTAGCGTATTTTCGGTCCAGAGTAATTTTTGTCATTACATCACGAATAATATCTTCTTTAATTCTTGTCATTTTTACTCTCCAACTATCAAAACAAATTCCTTACTCCAATAAAAAGCAATATCTGTTCCTGAAGAAACAAAAATTACTGGAGTACCCATTAAAAAAT
Source organism: Deltaproteobacteria bacterium (assembly GCA_018645005.1). Lineage (GTDB taxonomy): Bacteria > SAR324 > SAR324 > XYD2-FULL-50-16 > XYD2-FULL-50-16 > JAHJRI01. The sequence continues at coordinate 71,188 of JABGPJ010000058.1, forward strand.
GAAAGCCGCTAATTCAATCAGCCAATTGCCATTGAAACAAAAAACAATTTCTAATCACAGTCATAAGGATATAATTTTAATGAGCTGAAATCAATGTTTAAATTTCAGTTCTTCCCATATCAACCCTTTTTATAATCTTTTAAAATAGATGTGTAGGCCAAATAGAAGCACTTCACAGTTGTCGAACAGCATCAATAATTTCATCTTTCTGAATTTTATTGCCAAATGTGTGTTTTTTGCCAGATTCCTTAAAAATCGGAATGACAGTCCGTCCAATGGAGATGCGGCTTGGCTTCAATCTAGAAGTATGATATTCTTATCACTTGATATTTTACTCGATTAAAAGCTGACGACTGCATTGAAACCCGGATTGATATTTCACCAATGTCGATTTGTTTCAGGTTTGGTTTAATTGATAATCAACACTTTTCAATAATTATCGAATTCGAATGCTTCGATTTAAAAACGGCCAAAAGCTCCTTTTTTTCGCCGGGGTACTCATCTTAAGCCTGTTGTCACTATGCAATTTTGATGAAGCTCAGGCGCAGAAGATAGATTTAGATACACTTGAAATTGATCAGGGGATCAAACAGGCCAATCGTAACGTCTCCATTATCGCCAGAATCAGCCCAACGACCGTCTTCCGAGGCGATCAACTAACACTTAGGATTATCGGCCGGATTGACCCAGGTCATCACCTTTATTCCATTAGACAACAAGGGGGATTTGCCCCCGATCCAACAAAAATAGTGATCACGGACCCTTTTCTGAATGCGGTTTCAGAGATGGATGAATCAGCAACTTTACTAATACATGATGACGCTTTTGGTACGCCACTACAGGTGCATCAAGACGATTTCTGGATCAGCCTGCGCTATCATGTGAGCGGAAAGGCAAATCCGGGTGTATATCAATTGAGGGGTTACCTGATTTATCAAATATGCAACAACCGAATCTGTTCTTTACCGTTAAAAAACCATTTTCATGAAAAGATAACAATCAGTAACTAGCAACAAATGACAGTTTATACACTACCGGTTCAAAATATTACGTCTTATGCCTGAATTACCAGAAGTTCAGACCATCGTAAATGAACTCCAAACGAATCTTCCCGGCAGAAAAATATCATCTTGTCGCATAATCAGGGAGTCGATCGTTCATGGCGATCATAACCGATTCCAGAAAATTGTTGAAAAAAAAACAATCATTAAGATCGATCGTCTCGGGAAGTATATTGTCATTCACCTCTCAACCGATGTTTGGATTATTGTCCATTTGCGGATGACAGGTAAATTTGTTCTTCAACCCGACTCCCGAAGCACCCACAAACATGATCGGGCTGTTTTCCAGCTGGATAATCGGCTGAAGCTGATATTTTCAGATGTTCGCTGCTTCGGCACACTCGAAGTGTGTGACGACCTCGGTAAACACAAAGGATTAAGACAGCTTGGCCTCGATCCCTGGAGTAAAAAGCTCACGGCCGGGATCTTAAAGCTTAAATTTGACGCTCGCAAAATCCCAATCAAAACAGCCTTGCTGGATCAGAAAATCATTGCCGGCCTAGGTAATATTTATGCATCGGAAATATTGTTCGATGCTGGAATTAATCCCATGATACCTGCAAACAAACTGTCAAAGGGGAAACTATCGGCCATCATACAATCCATGAGAAAAATTCTCAGCCTGGCATTAAAATATAATGGGACTTCAATCTCGGATTATCGACGTGTTGATGAAAAACAAGGGATGTTTCAGAATTTTTTAAAAGTGTATGGCAAAGCAGATCAAAAATGTTTAAACTGCAGTTCCAAAATAGAAAAAATTGTTCAAAATCAAAGAAGTACTTTTTTATGTCCGCTATGTCAAAAATAGTTTCAAAACTCAACATTTCATATCTCACTTTTTTTCTAATTTTTCTCGCAATGGGGGCACCTCTGTGCGCAATAGGAAAAAGTATGATGCAGATTGAAACAGGGGATCATCAAAGTGCTTCCTGGCAGTTTACCATTGAACTGTCTGATCTTTGGCAGAAGAACTTTCCCGATTTGGATATAAGCTTTTCACCTTCTTACACATCCGAAATTGCGGAAAGATTTGAGAACCTGCTATCAAAAAACGCCCGCCTTGTGATCGCTCCGCTTAGCATGTCTGCAAATCAGACCATGCTCAGTTTTCCTATTAGGTTAGTGACGGTGTTGTGGGAGGTATATGTGGTCCCGATCGACATTGGCAACAAAAATGAACCTATCAGTCTGAACAACTATCGCAATTGGTATATTTCTGAAAAATCCGTTGTTATCCCTGAGTTGATGCGTGCCTTGAATAAGTCTTTTTTCGCTGAAACCATCAGGGCTGAATATGAGTACAAAATGTCGGTTATCAAGACCCCTGAAACACGAACCGGGACAGACATTACTGATAAAAGGCAATTCAATGATGATTCAATAGATACAGAATTAAATATTGAACCGACACAACCAATATTAAAGCCCTTCGAAAATGATCAGGCGGATAACAGTCAGATATTCCAAAAATTGGCTCAAATTGCCGGACTGAAAGATTTCGATACTGAAGTTCTTCGGATTGACAATGATATGATTCAGGAAGTCGTTTCTGAATATCGGGACGGCATTCTTTTTTATGAAATGATGGGGTCCATTCTGAGCCTGAAGGAGGCACTTGAAAGCAAATTGACAACGACATCTTTTAAGCGGAATGTCCAGGACTTTCTGGTCAGTGTCCACCCCTGGATTCAACCAATGTATAAGCGTCGAGCTAGATTGAAAACGCTGGGATTTAATATGGCTCTGTTTGTTCACGCTGATGAAGATCCAGAGTTTGTGAAAAATATCATCAAAGTGTTAGCGAAGCGACCGAAATCCTATTTTCCCACCTCCTTTATTCTCAGGAATCTATCCATTCAAAAAACAAAAGAGATTCTCCCTATCTACTTGCATGCTGGCAGCTTAAAATATTTCGGCCTGGATTGAACCCAGTCACTTTTTCCAGGGTAAATCGAGTAGACCAGCTTCTTTTTGTGATAAAAAGCTTGTCATTGTCTCATAAAAAACAGTAGCATACCAAAAAGTGGACCTAATAGCTCTGAATCAGGCAAAGTTATTGAATTACTTAACAAAATTATTGTTAATGACTTTGAGTCAGATGGTCAGAAAATCCGGTTTATGTGAAGAAATTAAAAACTACAATTAGACGGCACTTGAGAAGCGATGATTTACCAAAATAAAACTGAAAGGATTGTCCGACAATTGAATTCAAAAGTTTCCCGGTTCCTTGGGCTAATAAGGTCCCTGAACACTGTTTTACAGCTGAATATGAAAAAATTCTTTCAGTTTCTGCACATCATAGTTTTTATCGTTTGCTTAAGCCCAGCAACGGTATCCGCAGCTAAAAAGAACCGGATTAAGATGAACTTCAATGATGTTGAAGTCATAAGTTTCATAAAAATTATCGGCAAACAAACCGGTAGAACCTTTGTATTTAATAGTAAAGTTCTGAAAGGCAAAAGAATCACACTGATATCGAATCAGACATTTTCCTCTAGTGAGGCCTTTAAAATTTTCGAATCAGTTCTGAATATCAACAAATTATCAACTATTGAAGAGGGCAAGGTTACACGCATAATCATTTCAAAAGAGGCAAAAAGTACCACCACACCCATTTTCAAAAAAAACCTCCGCCTTCATGCAGGCGCATTTGTTACCCGGATAATTCCCGTCAAACACCTGGATGTAAGGACAGTTCGCTCCAATCTTGCTCCTTTAATTTCTAAAAATTCACTCCTTGTGGCAAACGAGAACGCCAATGTTCTGATTTTAAGAGATACAAAAGAGAATACGGATCGCTTTGCAGATATTGTCAATTCCATTGATAAAATCGACCATGTGCTCTCGTCCGTTAACCTGGACCTGGTCGCACTCTCACATGCTAACGCCGTAGAAACAGCTGCATTGTTAAGCAAGGTCTTTGTGCCAAAAGCCAAAAAAGGAGCCGCTAAAAGTGCAATACTGAAGGTTCTGGCGGACAAACGGACAAATAATCTCATCCTCATCGGACATCCGGCCACCTTGAAAAAAATCAAAAAACTGGTTTTTCAGCTGGATAACAAAATAGAAACAGATGAAGGCAATATCCGTGTTTATACGTTAAAAAATGCAAATGCCAAGATAATAGCGGGTGTTCTTCAAAAAATCGTCACTACCCTGAAGAGTGCCAAAAAAAAACAACCTTCTTCCACTCCGTCGACGATCATTCCGGATATCCCATCCAATTCACTGGTAATCTATGCCGATCAGGCCGAGTTTCCAACCTTGGAAAGTGTGATCCGCAAACTGGATATTGAAAGAGCTCAGGTTTTCATCCAAGCCCTGATTATGGAGGTCCGTCTGGATAAAAGTCTTGAACTAGGGGTCGAATGGCAAGCAGGTGACCAGATATCATCTGGAGATACAGACGCTTTTGTTACTGCAGGTGGTGTGGGTGCAACAGGAGCGCCTAAAACATTTGACCAAGTGAAAGGTGCCGGAGCAGCCGGAGCCGTAGTCGGAGTCATTGGTGGTCCCATAACATTCGGTGGAACAGAATTCAGCACCTTCAATGCGTTCATAAAAGCCATGGAACGGGATACCGAGATCGATATTTTGTCCAATCCGCAAATACTGACACTGAACAACGAAGAGGCCGAAATCAAGGTCGGCGAGATCATTCCAACCGTCGGCAGTACCTCGACGGATGCAAACGGAAAAGAAACAATTAGCATCCAGTATAAAGAAGTCGGCATTTCCCTTAAAATCACACCACAAATTAATGCCAACGACGCTATTGAACTGAAAATAGATGAAAACTCCAGCAATGTGATTGAGGGCAAAATTGGAGCATTTGATCAAGGTGCCATCACCACCTTAAACCGTTCTTTAAAAACTAAAGTCGTTGTTAATAACGGTCAGACAATTGTGCTTGGCGGGTTAATCAGCGATGAAATAACTGAGGTAGAGACCAAAACACCTTGCCTGGGTGATATTCCCATTTTAGGCTGGCTGTTTAAAACACGGAGTACGGGCACTAAAAAAACAAATCTTCTGATATTCCTGACGCCACACGTCGTACGCGATCAGGATGAACTTGAAAAGGTCAGCGAAAAAGCCAAATCCAAAGTCAACAATGCCCGTCAGGGTCGTTTCCGCATCGACGTTTCAAATGAGTTTGGTATCCCTCAGAAGCAGGAGGGAAAAGAAGAAAGTGATAATGAAAGTGAAGAGGAAGAAAGTGAAAGTGAAGAGGAAGGAACACCCATTGAGAACCCGGAAGCTGAAAATAAAACAGCTGAATAAAGTAATCTCACCCAGCAAAACGATCCTGTAATCGCAACAAGTTCATGAAAGCCATGATTTTTGCTGCCGGGTTCGGCAAACGTCTCCAACCCTTGACATTTAAAACCCCCAAGGCTTTGGTGAAAGTAAAAAACCGGCCCATGCTGGATTGGGTGGTTGACAACCTGATTCATCATGGCATTAGCGAAATCATCATCAACACCCATTACCTGCACTCAAAAGTTCACTCCTATCTCAAGTCCAACCGTTTCTCAGTGCCGATTACAGTTTCTCATGAAGAGATCATACTGGGTACGGGATGTGGATTATACCAAACCCGTCAGTTCTGGAATGAATCCGATTTTTTCGTCTGCAATGTTGATGTTTTATGTAACGTTGATTTGAAGAAATTTTTCGAATTCCATCGAAACCACGAGGCGACAGTTTCATTGGGAGTCAACAACCATCTGTCCAGTTCAATGCTACTCGTGGATGAGGCCGGTTTTCTGGTCGGTAGAAGTGTTGAAGGACAGCAGCAGCTACTCAGAGCACCACAGGGAAAGACCTTTGAAGCTGGATTTTGTGGTCTTCATGCCATTTCTCCTGCTTTTTTCTCCGAAGTAACGCCACCCATGTCCTTTTCAATCATCGATGACTACATGAATCTGCTGAAAACAGGTGGTTCCATAATGACTTGGTCTATTGGAGATGCCTACTGGGAGGATATCGGAACAAAAGAGGCACTGAAAAAAGCGAATCGTGAATTTCCTGGCTAAAGTATATTACATCGTCAGTGGAGCGAATCTAAACCATAGCCTTATTCAAACAAATCTGTTGCTTTTTTCGAGAATCCCGGAATTAATCAGTTTATCTTTAATCAAAGACAATGGTTTTTTTACACCTCTTTATCCTTTTTTTCGTTTGTCCCCAGAGGCGTCTCGGAACTTTTGGTCTCAGAATCTGCATTGGGATCTTGAGAATCCACCTCAGCTTTTTTCGGTGAATCTTTATAGCCCTCTTCTAACGCGTCAGCTGCTGTTTCAAGATAGTTTTCAAGACTTGAAGACATATTTTTTCTTTTTAAATCTTGCGCCATTTCGGCAAGATCCTTGACTTCTGAACCGGCTACATTTTCAAATTCACTCGTGACCGTCGATTTGAATTCATTGGTTGCCTTACGGAATTCGGCCAAACCGCGTCCGATAGCTCTGACGACACCAGGAAGTCTCGACGGACCCAAAACGATCAGGGCGATCGCGCCAATGATCAGCATTTCCGTCATACCCATATTGAACATTTTCCCTCTCTCTATGGTTGTTTGCGACTAAGCGTTTTGAAAAACTTAAGAAACGCTTTTTTGCTCCAATTTGTAGGCCCAACCAGCTTGCCCAGAATCCGACCTTTTTTGTCAATTACCACCGTCGTCGGAAGTCCCTTGATGTTTAGCTTCCCACTAATTTTCTTATCTGTATCCGTCACCACGTCAAAAGTATAGTGTAACTTTTGAATGAAACGATTCACCTTATCTGAATTTTCACCATAATTAACCGCCAGAATCCGGAAATGTTCCCCTTTCATTTCATGCATCAGTTTTTGCATGTCGGGCATCTCCTTCTGACAGGGATAACACCAAGTAGCCCAGAAGTTTAATAAAATGACGTTCTCTCGATTCGAAGAAAACTGCTCTTTTCCCCCGTTCAACAAAGTGTATTCGAAATCTGCTATTGATGCTGGCAAATCCGAAACCTCAAAATAGTGCTCTTTCAGAAACCTGGAGACATCCTCTGCTGACCGATATTTTTCTGGTTCTGTATCTGGGTCCTTGTTACAACCGGAAATATTTACGGCTAATAATATTAGTAAAATAATGTAAGTAACCGAAAAACGGCTCATGAGGTGTTCCTTTATATTATGGCCTATTTTATGGAAGGTCAATTTGTATAAAATTGCTCTGAGAAATGATTTGAGCCTGAACATTATCAACAGTAATCTGAAGTGATAGGTTTATTTCAGTCCAGCCGCATAAAATGTTTCAATTCGAACAGAAATTTGTTGGCCAAGAAATCGAACCAGCTGGTTCATCTCTGTATCAGACCATGCAACAGCTCTGGTATCGGAAGGTCGACGAGCCAGAGTGTACGCTTGGATCAGTTTAATTTTCACACCATCGTCTATCAAGCGGGTTACCTGTTCAACATACTTCTGATATTTTTGACTACTATAGATCTCTTCTTGCCACGAAAAAAAGCAGCTCTGGAGAGTGAGCGGATACTTCCGTCCCACAGCTTTAATATTCTCTATCAGCTTTTTTGCAGAGATTTTGCTCCGGTTTATGGCTCTAAAACTTTGTTCGTCCCAGAAATCGAATTTGCACCAGATTTCCCCCCTGTTTGCCATCAGATCATCAAGTACCGGTAAGAGGTCAGGACGATTGAGCCTGGATGCATTGGTAAAGAGAATGATCTTGCATTTATCCAACCTGAATTCTTTCTGTAATTCAATGAGTTTTAATAACAATTGAGGGAGCACCTTGACTGTTGTCGGTTCTCCATCTCCAGCGATGGATATGTCTTTTAGTGAAAATCCTTTGTACTTTCCTTCGTTTTTAGCAAAAATCCCCAGCCAGTGGTTCAGTTCTGTCACGATCTGTCCAACCTCCACTTTCAGGTTGGTTATCTTTTTTTCCCGATCGACCTGACAATATACACATCTGAAACTGCATTTCTTATCCGGATTGAGGTTAATCCCCAGGGATAATCCACCGGACCTTCTAGAGATCACAGGATAAACAAGTTTCTGATACTCACTCAAACGAGGGTGTTCAGAATATCCAAGGGATATGATGTCATGCAGCTGTTCAAAATCCTTTTTTGTCATGGATGTGCTTCCAATTATCAAGTACAACAGTTCCAACAATCAGTTGGTTGGCGGGGGATCCCAGTTTAGAAAAGACATTCTGGTAAACAATGGCAGAGTGAAGATCACAAGTAATTTATTTTAAATAGTGAATCTGCCGCGCTTTTGAACTCATAATCATATCGTTTGTCGATGACTCGCGAGGGAGCCTCTGGGATATCTCATGAATAAAATCGACGGCTTTTCTAACCAGATCAGGATTTTCATACACGGATAACTCTTTCACAATCACCTTGTACAGTGCGGTTTCAGCCTTCATCCGGATAATTGGATCAATATTTTCGGCACTGCTGCGAGACAAAATCTCGTTGAACAATCGTTTTGCCTCTTTTTCAACTTTCTTTGATGTATCGACCGTCTCTAATATAATCAGGTTCAGGCTTTGCTTGATGGCAGCCATTGACTTTTGGTCCACCCTATCCAAGACAGTGCATTCACTCAGGTATTTATTGAGAAGTTCTTCCGCTTTTTGGTTCATCTCCTTGTTTTCTGCAACGGCCGCTGCTTCAACAGCCCGCTGATTAAGAATTTCGAAGACAGCCTGCTCTGTCTTCTTGTGCAGTGCGGACAACTCCATCGAATCGATAAATTCCGACAGAAGATTTTCAACTTTTCCCTGGACTATTGGATTCCCCTGTTCACAGGCAAACGCCTGAATCTCTTTATTGATGTGTTTGACAACTGTATTTGTCGATTCAGGTTGAATGATCGAGTTGTCGAGATGCTTGACCAGGTTTTGGGACAAATCTTCGGATTTATTTTTTACAAATTCATTGTCTTTTTGACAGGATATGTCGACCATCAGACCATTAACCAGCTTTCTGATCGTTTTTTCCGTATCCTGGGTGACCAATTCTGAATTTAAGCTTTGCAGGTACTCACGAAAAATTATTTCTGTTTGGGATAAAACCGTACTGTTCTTATCCTGGCAAGCCCATTGGACGCCCTTCTTATTGATAACAGATATAATGGACTGTTTGCTTCCTGAGCTGAACGTCTCGTGGGAAAGCTGGCTGAGGTAGTCCCGCAACAACTCAATCGCCTTTTCCCGGACTTCATCATTTGATGGGTTGCGGGCGTTTAAGACCACTTGTTGATTAATGTGCGAAACAATTGCACCTTCACTCTTTTGGGTTATTACCGTCTGGTTAATTTTACTCACAAATTCCGCTGCCAGTTCCCCGACTTTTTGTTGAATTTCCGGACTTGATCCATTTTGTGCAAACTTAAGCAGCGAGGTATTGATATCCTCAAGCATTTTGGCATTCACATCTTTTCGGACCACTTCGATTCCAAATTTTTCAACACTTGCCAGAAGCAGTTCATGGGTTTTCTTTTTCACTACTTCTTCTATTTTTTTCTGATCAGACTTTGTTAATGAGATCTCCTTTGCAGCTCTATGAAACATACCAATAATTTTAAAGGTACGAATAAATGACTGCACCGGATCCAGAAACAAACGATCAAAGATTGATTTAATCATTTTTTCAATTTTTAGCTGTTGAATTTTGATATATGAGGTCGCCTTTTTTCACCAATTTCGAAAATCTCAAACCTGAATCGTTTTCGAGATTGGCCGATTTTAATTAAGACTACTATTTCACTGCCACCTGACTCATATATACTGTGGCTTAGTGCTTTTCTGCGTATTTCTTCCTTAAACGGAAAATTGGGGGTGGTTGGCATTGAAAATGGCTCTCGACAACAATAATCGTGACCTATCAGGAGTTGTGAGATATATGTGTCAATCTAACGTTTCTCTTAGTCTTTCGAAGCCCAAAGCTAATGTCAAGCAGTCCTTATTGAATTCCGTGTTCAAGAATATTTTTTGACATACTCGGACCCTCGTCACAAAAACCAATACTATATTTCAGATGGGTACAGCAATGTCCGGTTTTTGTAGAAAGCTGAATGATGAAACCTGGATCGAGCTTATAAGGATTTATTAGATTTTCTTAGTTTAGCGTAGCGAAAATAAGCCTTGTTTGAGCGAGGCAGGCGAGTTTGGCGGTTTTTCGTGAAGCAAACTTAGAAAATCTTTAAATCCTTATGCGCAAAGACGGATTTTATCATTGAGTTTTTGTTTAGCAAAAACCTAACCGGACATTGCTGAGATGGGTAGATTATACCAGGTCTCTGTTTCTTAACATTCCAGAGGCATTTTTTACTCTGTATAGCTGGTTATTGATGACAATTTTGTACCGAATGTACTAACTCTGAACCTAACACGGGTTGTCATTTATTTCGTTTTTCGGTGTTAGGCTACCTGTATTCAAATTAGCGGACTTCGTCTTAATCCAAACTGATCATTACTATGGATCCATCCCACGCACAACGGCTGATCAAGGAACTTTCCGATAAAATTAATCTTTACAACGACGAATATTACCAAATTGGTGGCGACAGTATTGATGACGATGAATACGACATTCTCCTTGAACAACTCATTCTTCTTGAAACACAATTTCCACAATTTTTAACCTCCCGGTCCCCGAGCCAGAGAGTCGGCGGAAAGCCGATTGAGAACCTTGAAGCAGTAAAACACACCCACCCCATGTTAAGCTTGTCAAATCTCTACTCTCGTTCTGATTTGGACAACTGGATCAACTCAGTCATCTCCCGCTTGATAGAGAGCGAGATCCTGTTTGGATGTGAAGTAAAGATCGATGGCATTGCTATCTCTCTTATATATGAAAATGGGTTGTTAAAGCAGGCCATCACAAGAGGAAACGGCGAAGTTGGTGATGATGTCACCCAGAATGTTAAAACGATTCGCAGCCTTCCGCTTGAATTAGGGGAACCATTGGATCTGGAGCTTCGTGGCGAAATATTCTTACCCAGAAATCGCTTCGAACTGATAAACCGACAACGAGATAAAGAGGGACTGCCGGCTTTTAAAAATCCCCGCAATGCTGCAGCTGGAACGATCCGCATTAAAGATGTCAAAAGTGTCGCACAACGCGGCCTGGATATTCTTCTTTATGACATTGTAGCCGGACAAATCAGTCAAGGGCATGCGGAAAACCTCGATTATATGTCCAGTCTGGCGCTACCGGTTAATTCATTTCGTGCAAACTGCAAATCCTCAGAAGAGATATTCGCCTTTTGCAACCAGTGGGAAAAAAAGCAGTCAGACCTCCCTTTTGATATCGACGGGGTTGTCATCAAAGTTGATAATCTGGAACAAAGAAACTCATTGGGTGTTACCGCAAAATCACCACGCTGGGCAACGGCCTGGAAATTCAAAGCTGAAAAGGCCAAATCTCGCCTGATCGACATTGAAAATTCTATTGGACGAACAGGGACATTAACCCCCGTTGCCAATCTCGAACCCGTCGAACTGGCGGGAACCGAGGTCAAACGTGCCACACTGCATAATTACGACCAAATCGCACGCTTGGGAATCCATGACCATGACACTCTGTTTGTGGAAAAGGGCGGCGATATTATCCCTAAGATCGTCGGCATCGATTTCACACAAAGAAAAGAGGACGCTGAACCAATCCTCCCGCCTGTCAACTGCCCGGTCTGCGGATCACTTTTATCGCGCCTGGCCCAGGAGATTGACCTGCATTGTGATAACCTGGCATGCGCAGCCATCATCGAAGGTAGCCTCGAACACTTTATTTCCAAAAAGGCGATGGATATCCAATCGTTCGGCAGCGCAATTATTAAGCTCTTCAACAAAAAAGGGTTGGTCAAGGAACTCCCCGATATTTACACGCTGCATGAGAAGAAAGACATACTGCTACAGTTAGAGGGCATGGGAGATAAATCGGTAGATAATCTACTCAAAGCGATCGAAACGAGTAAAGTCAGGCCCCTGAACAATTTTATCTTCGCCTTGGGCATTCGCCATATCGGTGAAAAAGCGGCAAAAACGATTGCGGATCAAACTGGATCGATTCGTCAGTTTCTGAATCTGACTGAGAAAGATCTTGATTCGGTTCCCGATTTTGGTCCAATAATGATATCTTCATTACTATCATGGCTTCGCAATACCGACCATAGTGAAATGTTGGAAAAACTGGTCTCATTGGGAATGAATCCGACACCCATGGAGATCAGTGAACATCTTCCGTTCGCAAATTTGCGGATTGTTATTACCGGAACCCTCTCTCATCCAAGGGAAACCTGGAAAAACCGTCTGGAATCGTTAGGCTTTCAAATATCTTCATCCGTTTCCGGGAAAACAAGCTATTTGCTGGTCGGAAAGGACGCGGGATCCAAACTTGCGAAGGCAGTAAAACTTGACATACCTGTTTTATCCGAAGCTGAGATGGAAGCATTGATAAACGATCAAACACAATGAAAATATTAATTATCGGTGCGGGAGAAACAGGTTTTTACATCGCCTCCGAATTCTCCGAAGACAACTTTAAAGTCACTGTGATCGATGAAAGCCCCGATCAATTGAAAGTGATACAGCGTAGTCTGAACGTTGCCGGTATTCTGGGAAACGGGACCTCCCTGTCAGTCCTGGAATCGGCAGGCATAGATTCCACAGATCTGCTGATCGCCAGCACGGATCACGATGAAACCAATCTGATCTGTTGCTTGTTGGCTAATCACTACAACGTCAAACATAAGATAGCGGTTACGAAGACAGATTCCTTTATGAAAAAGAGGGTGATCTCCCAATACATAAAATCGGGGATCAGCCAGATCATCAATTCAACGATCGTCACTGCGCAGGAGATTATCGCGACTGCCAGCCTGGCGGCAGCAACCGAAGTTTCAGCGTTTGGGGAAGAAAATGTGCTGCTTGTGGGCTGCCACATTAAGAAAGACACTCCCTGGGAAGGTCTCTACCTCAAGGATATCAGGCAAAATGACGAGAAGAATCAGTTTCTAATTGCAAGTATCGTTAGAAAAGGACAATCATACATCCCCAAAGGACAGGATCGGATTATTCAAGGAGATTACGTTTACATACTTATCCCCCACAACCAGGCAGAAGAACTCAATACTTTGTTAAATGTAAGAATTTCCCCCAACAGAAAAGCGGTCATCGCAGGAGAAAGCCTGATCGCTGAGAGAGTCGCCAGCGGTTTGCTAAGAAGCCATTATACCGTTACGATGATATGCAGGGATGAATTCAGTGCCCGCAAGTTGGAGAAGAAGTTTAGCCATCGCAAAGATTTTCAAGTTATACATGGACCCGCGGAAGAGGTGAAACTGCAGATAAAGGCAGATGTTGCCGTTTCATCTCTTTTTATCGCCGCGACCAATGACGATCATCTCAATATCGAATCGGGAGTTGTTGCACGTTACCTGGGAGCTGGCAAGGTGATTTGCCTGATCAATCGCCAGGACCTGATTCAGCCTGCTGCAAGTGTGGATCTTGACGTTGTTATTTCACCCAGGTTGATAACCGCCCGACAGGTGAAAAAATTAATCCAGGGAAGAGAGGAGTCACTGAACTACACCACCATCTCAGAAACCAATATGGAAGTGTTAGAGATGGTCACCAGTAAAGATTCGCGCATATTGAACAAGCCGATCAAAGAGATTAATCTCCCACACAACTCTCTAGTGGGTGCGCTCATCAAGGGAAAAAACAAGGTAATCATTCCAACCGGTGAAACTGTAATTGAAGCTGGTGACAAAGTAATTATGGTCACTGTTCCCGAAGGAGTTCCCAAACTCAGAGAAATTCTGGAAGGGCAATCAGGAAAACGGCCTCTGGCAAAGAATATTTAATTTCTGTTATTTACCTCCTTTTCATTTTTAAGAATTATAAATGACTCCCAGCGGCTGATGGTATCAAAAACACAAACCATTCACATATATTTATTGACCTATAATCGCCCCCAATATTTCCTTCAGGCGCTGCATTCGGTACTCAATCAGAATTTTGAAGATTTCCTGGTCATCGTTTCAGACAACTCAACCAATGATGAAACTGAAAAACTGGTTCAAACCATTCATCACCCAAAACTACAATACATAAAAAGAACTCCCAGCACTCCCTCTTTAGAACATTATAGAACAGTTCTATCCGAAGTTTCATCCGAATATTTTATGATCTTTCATGATGATGATATTATGGATCCGGATTGTTTAAGCATTCTGTCATCTGATCTCGACGCATCACCAACTGCCGCTGCAGTCGGTGGAAACGCGGAAATATTCTGGGATACAAAAAACCGTTTCAAACGACGTTTTTTCAAACCAGCGAAACAAAATCGTGTCTTGCAACATCCAAATGAGCTCGCTAAAATATACCTTACATTTGAAGGGCTTGCTCCCTTCCCATCCTATATGTACCGCAAAAGCCTTATCAATGGACTGAATTTAGATCCTGAAGAAGGTGGCCAGGGTGCTGATGTTTCTTTTCTATTAAAAGTTCTGCAAAGAGGGGAAATTATTTGGGAAAACCGCTGTATCATGCAGTACCGAAAGCATCATTCTCAAGACAGCCAGGGCCTGGACATCAAAGATTTGCTACAACTTTTAAATCACATTCATAAGAATACGGACGTATCAAGGAAATCATTCGAATCAAATTTTTTTCGATATAAGTCATGGGCAGGAGTACTTAAAAGCCAGTTCTTTCAAACTGGAGGCAAGTTGACTGACAACCGAATGAAAATGATATATCGAGCAATTTTCTGCTTTTCGCCATTCGATATCTTTTTAAAACTATTTATTTGGAGAATCCGTGCAATCATAGCAGGAGTCAAATCCCGCTGATGCCATTCACGCCTTTGATGAAACGATAGTGGGGACTACTCAATTGTTAGGGATCGTACAAAAATAACTTGGCATAATTTGTCCGCAAAAGTCCCATAAAGACTGGACATTTTGCAGACAAAATGCCAAGTAATTTCTGAGCCAACCCTTATCCAGTTCTAATAGTTCACTTAACTCCGGCTATCGCCCATAAAAGTAAAATAAGCTTATGAAAGTACTATATGTGGACTTACAGTACGACTATGGTGTTAAGGAAAGAGGGTTAAACTATATCGGCCAGGATGGTTTTAAAAAAAACATTCAACGATTAAACCATGACCTGGACACCTTCTATTATGATCGTTATCTAAACAACATCGATCAACTTCAGATAGATATAATTAAAAAGGCAAAAGAATTTGGACCTGATTTAATATTTTTCCAGCTCTTCTCCAATCAGTTTAGTCTAGAAACGCTAGATTATTTGAAAGGGACGTATCAGACAATAGCATGGTTTGGAGACGATACCTGGAGATTTGATTCATACACCAAAAATTTTGCAAATCATTTTACCTGGTGTATCACAACGGATAAATTTTCTATTCCTAAATACAAAATAATCGGTCAAAAAAATGTGATCCTCAGTCAATGGGCAGCAATTGACTCTCATAAAATTCCCCAAAGAAAAAACAATTATCTGTACGATGCCTCATTTGTAGGGGGAATAAGTCCATATAGAAAATGGTTTATTGAAACGCTGCAAAAAACAGGACTAGAAATAAGCACTTTTGGTAATGGTTGGAAAGGTGGAAAAGTCACTCATGATGAAATGAATGAAATCTTTGTCAATTCCAAAATAAACCTGAATATCTCGAATAGTGAAAGTTATGACCTCAGATATCTTTTACATATACCCTTTAGATTTCGTAATGACTCATCAAACAATATCAAGGAAAGACTTAAACCCTTAGCAGCAAAAATCAGGGAATGGCGAAAGATCATGATAAAAACCAAAGGAAGTAAAACTTACGGACAGATTAAAGCCAGAAACTTCGAAATTCCATATTTCTCTGGCTTTCAACTGACAAATTATTTTCCTGGAATTGAAGATTATTTTGACATCGGAAGTGAAATCGTTTGTTACAGCGATGTTGATGAAGCTGAATTACTTATTCGATATTATCTTGACAATGAAAAGGAAAGAGAAGAGATCAAAAATAAATCCCATAGACTTGCTGTTGAGAAACATGGTTATTTGAATAGATTAGAACCAATCTTGAACCAAGTTTTTAATAACCGGAAAAGGAAGTAATGACAGATAATAAAAATAAAAAAATCCTGGTTACCGGGGCAAAAGGAATGGTGGGACATGCTCTTGTTAAACACCTACAGGAAGAAAACTATAAAAATATTTTGGCTGTGGGCAGAACAGATCTGGACCTTACAGATTCTGCTGCAGTAGATTCGTACTTCGACAAATACAGACCTGATTTTGTGTATATGATAGCAGCCAAAGTCGGGGGTATTGCGGCCAATATGTCAGATCCGGTTGGGTTTCTCGTTGATAACCTTAAGATTGAACTAAATCTATACCAGGCCTGTCATAAATATAAAACGGCTAAGAACCTTTTCCTGGGAAGTTCCTGCATTTATCCCAAAGAATGCCCTCAACCCATGAAAGAGAATTACCTACTAACCGGCACTCTGGAACCTACCAATGAAGGATATGCTTTATCAAAAATTACAGGCCTGCGACTCGCAGAGTACTATTACCAGCAGTATGGAATGCTGACTGTTTGCCCTATGCCTTGCAATATATATGGTACCGGTGACCATTTTGATCTTCAAAAATCTCATGTCCTCTCAGCTCTTGTTAAACGATTCATTGACGCAGTTGATGAACAGACAAACAGTGTCACTTTATGGGGTACCGGAATTGCGCGCAGAGAGTTTATCCATGTCGATGACGTTGCCCAAGCGCTACTGTTTTTTATGGAAACCCATAGTTCACCTGAATTTGTAAATCTAGGTACCGGAAAAGACATCACGATTCGGGAACTTGCAGAGTTAATTGCAAGTGAGGCCGACTATCAAGGAAAAATAGTCTGGGATGAATCGAAACCGAATGGTATGTTAAAAAAATGTTTGGACATAACGAAATTGGAAGCACTCGGTTTTACCCCGCAAGTGTCACTGAAAAAAGGCGTACAAAAAACAATTGCCGAGTATCGACAAATTAAACAGCAATTATCACGAGACAATAAATGATTCCATTAATGAAAAATGCATTCCTTTATGAAACTCAAACAAAAAAGGAGTTAGCCGAGTTTATTATGACGGCATCTCGCTTAAGTATGAGCGATAAATGTCAACAGTTTGAGCAGGTGTTTGCAAAAACACAAGGAAGAAAAGATTGTGTTCTTTTCAATAGCGGAGGAAGCGCAAATCTGGCACTTATTCAGGCATATAAGAACCTTGGGGTCCTGAGTGATGGGGATAAAATTGGTTTTTCCGCTTTAACCTGGTCCACCAATGTTATGCCACTAATCCAACTGGGCTTGATTCCTGTGCCTCTTGATTGTGAGCCGCAGACACTAAATGTAATGAGTTACAACCTCAATGATCGTTTGCAGGAAACTGATTTAAAGGCTGTTTTTATTACAAATGCATTGGGGCTGGCTGGAGATCTGGATAAAATCAGAGAACTGTGTATAAAAAGAAACATACTTTTGTTTGAAGATAATTGCGAAGCTTTGGGCACCGTTTTATCAGCAACCAAAACCGGCAATTTTGGTGATGCCGCTACATTTTCCTATTTTGTTGCTCATCACATGTCTTCAATTGAAGGCGGATCAGTTTGCACTGATAATCAAGATTTAGCCGAAATGCTCAGAATTGTTCGTGCAAATGGGTGGGATCGTAATCTAACTTCAGAGCAACAGCATAAGTGGAGAAACAGGCATGAAATACAAGGAGAACTGGATGATAAATATACGTTTTATGATTTGGGATTTAATTTAAGACCCACTGAAATTACAGCATTTTTAGCATTAACACAGTTGAGATATTTAGAGGAAAACTGTTTAAAAAGGGAACGAATTTTTAAAATTCTTGATGCAAAAATCCGGGGAAATGACAATTTTCTTCCTCTAAATCATGATCATATTTCCTTTCTGTCTGCATTTGCTTTCCCGGTAATCTGCAAATCCCCTCAAGTAAGAGATTATTACATCCAGCGGCTTGAAAAAGAGAATGTTGAAGTCAGGCCTGTCATCTCAGGTAATATTCAACGTCAGCCATTTTATAAAAAATATATCAAAGACGAGTACAAAGCACCCGGGGCTGATATGGTTCATGACTGCGGATTCTACTTTGGAAATTATCCAGAGTTGACAGATGAAGACCTTGAAATTTTGTCCTCAGCGCTCATGAATTAATCCTATTACAGAATCACTTCCTGAATTTGAAGTTTTCTTAATTAAGGCGAAAAGTTTGGTGAAACTGATCATTTTTTCCTCAATGATCATGGATTATCCCAGAACCGCTTATTCATTTCTGTCTGATTGAATTCATGTTTCAATTGACAGATTAGATTAATGAAAAAATCGGTATTAAAATGAAAATCGTCTTAATATCAACTTCAATTGAAGATGTTCACCGCAGTGACACCATTCAAGAAAATTCACATTATCCCATTGGTGTCGCTTATTTAGTTTCGTGTTTAAAGCAAAAGCAGCATATAGTCGACACATTGTTTTTAAATGATTATAGCTACGATCAAAGCTTAAAAATCATTGAAAATAAAATAGAAACCTTTAAGCCAGATACTATCGGCTTTAATATACTGACGCCGAATAGAGTGAGCAGTTTTCAGGCAATTCACTTCATTCATACAAAATATCCGGATATTAAAATAGTAGTTGGGGGAATTCATGTTACTTTACTGTACGAACAGATATTGGATTCATACGAATATGTGATTGCGGTGTTGGGTGAGGGTGAACTTACCTTCCTTGAGCTATTGGAAAAATTCTCAGATAACGACACCATTAGATCTGTTAAAGGGATTGCTTTCAAACAAAATGGGAACCTGGTCAAAACTGAATCCCGTCCATTAATCGAAGATTTAGACAGCCTCCCGTTTCCTGAACATAAATCTTTTTTTACACCTAACCGGACAACGGCTTGCCTGCTTACCAGCAGAGGGTGCCCATTCAAATGTAGCTTTTGTGTGCTGGACAGTATTTCCAGGCAGAAGGTCCGATATCGATCTGTCAGTAATGTGGTTGATGAAATCGAGTATTTGGATATAAATTTTCCGCAGTTGTCAACTATCTGGATTCATGATGACAACTTTTTGCTGAGTAATCGACGTGCGATTGAGATCTGTAATGAGATTGTGAACAGGGGGATTAAGAAGAAATTCATCTGTAGCGCCAGGTTCAAACCATTTTCCGTTAAACTTCTGAAAGCGTTGGAAACAGCTGGATTTGTGGAAATTTTATTTGGATTGGAATCTGGTTCAAAGAAGGTCCTGGAGCTGTGTCATAAGAAAATAAAACAAGAAGATGTCGTAGAAACAATATCCATCTTTAAAAACTCAACCATTAAGCCGATCTGTTTTTTAATTGTCGGATTATATGGTGAAGATGACAGCACTATTAAAGAAACAATCCATTTTGTTAAAAAACTTCAAAAAATAAAATACATATATTTTGATGATATTGGTATTGCAATGGCTTATCCAGGCACAGAACTTTATGAGATTGCCCAAAAGAATGATCAGATAGATGACAGTTATTGGCTGACTGATAAGCCCACACCTATTTTTACTGCCGAACACAGTCAGGAAAAGCTATTGTCTTATCACACGAAAATTCGGAACCATATTTCATTTAAGCGAATGTTCACCTTTTCCGGTTTTTTTATTCAACTGGCGATGTTGCCCCATAGCGCCCCCTATGTTTCCAGGAAGATATTTCAACGAATCAGAAGGAAAACAAATATGTTTTGAAGCAGTTAAATACTTAAATGGATTTCATCAAGTCTTTGAGTAAACAAGGTGGCATCTCTAGATAGTGTCAAATATCCTTCGTTTTATTGCTAATTAGCCAATAAGACCTATATGGATTACCGCCTCACACGGTCAAACCTTTGTAAATCCCCCGGCGGAGCCGGCGGTTTAACAGTTGTAACTAACCTGAAAACCATAACAATAATAGTTAATGATGAAAGAAAAACTAAATCAATACGCTGAAAATATTACTTCTCAATACGGAGAAGATGGTATCATTAAATATATCATAGAGCATGCGAACGGAGACATTATTAAATCAGCATGTGAATTTGGTGCCTGGGATGGGAAACATCTATCAAATATTTTCACACTCTGGCATAAAAAAGACTGGCGTGCCTACCTGATAGAAGGTGATCCACAAAGGCATAAAGATCTTGAAAAAAGCTATGGGCATCTACAAAATATTGATAGTGTCTGTGTCTACCTCACATCTGACGGGGAGAACTCTCTCGACCAGATATTTCTTAAAAATGATTGGGATGTAAATCTCGGACTTCTATCCATTGATATTGACTCATATGACTACCATATCTGGGCAGAATTAGAGCACGTCAATCCGCAAATAGTCGTTATCGAGTATAACAGCCTGATTCCGCCTTATATAGATTATCACGATCCAAAAGGTGAGAATTTTCTCCGTTGTTCTATTAAAGCACTGGAAAACTTAGGAAATAAAAAAGGGTATAAGCTCATCAGTAGTACAGTAACAAATGCATTTTTCATCAAACAAGATCTGTTCAATAAGGAAAAATTTCCTGATATGCCCGCTGAATATCTATTCGATTATGAAGGGAACAGAAAAAACAAGACACTTGAACCGGTAGTTGTCGGTTCTCAGCTTATTACGGCGTATCCGGTGTTTTCAAGCCCCCCCCCAACAACTATTAAGGTCTATTACAATTTGAGAAAACTGGCCGCAAGATTTTTCAAAGGTGGTCCTAAAAGACTTCCCCCGTCTGACATTGTCAAGGATCAATTAAGAAAGTCAGGACTGTTTTATTAATTCAACAGAGGTAAAAAAAATTACTTCTATTTCCAAAAAAATGAAGGTTATATCGACATGCATAACAGGGTTAAGAGCTTTTTTGGTGGATTGATCGTTGATACCCTGAGCTTACCGCTGACAATGTTTATCGGTATTCTAATAACACCACTTTTTTTCCGCTTTATTTCAGTTGCGGAATTTGGTTACTGGGTCACCGTTCTGGACTTTGTAGGTTTTTTGTATATTCTAAATACGGGAATTGCCATCTATCTTGTTCAAACAATTGCCAAAGAGGCCACAACCGGAATTGAAGATACCAAAGTTTCAATCAGTTCAGTGACTGTTTTTCAGTTTTCCTTAGTTATTGTGCTGCTGCTTGTATGCCTTTGTGTCTATATTTTTTATCCTTCTTTTGGTGATCAGACAAACCAGTTTGTGGACTATCACTTTTTTATTGGATTAATGGGTATTTTTGTCGCCGCTAACGCTATCTGGGGATGGCAAAATGGTATTCTTTACGGACAGAATAGAGTAACCCTATCAAACACTCTGGGGATGATACAAAAGCTTTTGATGCAATTGTTGCCGATCTCATTTCTTTTCATTGGTTTTGGTCTAATCTCATTCCCGATCTCATATATTATTATCAGTCTAATATTGGTTGTTTTATCAACCTTTTTTACGTGGAATTACCTTAAACAGCGGTTTTCTTTTTCATCTATCAGACGGGAGCGAATAAACGATATCTCTCTCTTTAATTTCAGAAGCATGATGGGTGGCACAAGTTATTATGTGCTTAATTTTACGGACACCATAATTATTGCAAATTTCTTGTCTTCGTCTAGCGTGACGGTTTATGTACTAACGATGAAATTGGCAAATTTCGCCAAGTTTATACCCGGTAAAGTCATTTCTCTGGCTTTTCCCAGTATTGCGCAGTTGATCGCCGAAAAGAACTATGAAAGATTGCAGCCGGTTTCAATTAAGCTGTTTAAAGTTGGGCTTAGAATTGGTCTATTTTCAGGGGCAGTCATATTTTTTTTAAATGGGTTGTTTGTCCCCCATTGGGTCGGTTCAGACAAGTTTGGCGGAAAAATGCTCAGCTATATGTCAGCAGTAATTTGTTTGCGGGAATCTATTGCTTTGTTATTTATACATATAATCTATTCAACCAGAGAGATTAAGACAATCAATTACATCCTTTTTTTCGAAGCCATCGCCAATATTATTCTCTCCATTATCCTTCTGAGATTTTTAGATATAAACGGGGTTGCGTTAGCGACTATTATATCGTCCTGTTTTCTCTCCCTTGGATATGCATGGTACAAGGCATCCAAAATTATTCATGCAACGAAATTCCATTTCATACGTCCACTGATTCACACAATAGTATACTTTTCACCGACATTCGCCATACTCTGGGTTGGAAGTATTCTTATTGGACATGATTTTTCCTGGATTTTATTTGTTGGGTTAGTTTTAATTGCCGGATTAATAAATGTTATTTGTTTTGAAGGAACAACAATTTACAAATATCGCAAACTGTCAGTCAAAGAAATTGCTTTCAAGGTTATTAATGAAGCATAGAGGAAAAAGCAGTAGATAACCTATTTCTGCTGTTATTTTCAATCGAACTGCACTTACTTAGGGATCGATCATAAATAACTTCACATAATCTATTTGCAAAAGTCCCTAAAGCACTGGACATTTTGCAAACAGAATGTGAGCTAATTTATGAGCCGACCCTTAGAACTAGCTGAGCCACATGACACCACTAGTTATTCTTGATTCTTCTCATCCTTTAGTAAGACAGAATCGCTGTTTTGAAAAGTCTGAAATTGATGCTTTGCACGGCAATTCTTTTTACTTTCAATTACAACAGGAAGGAAAAAAAAGAGGGTTTGAGTTTATCACGGCAGATGAGTATCTGACCATGAGCCACTCGCCTTTTGCGCTTTGCGTAACTGATATGTTTTCACCTTACACTGAAAAAGTACTAGAAAAAGGTGCATTCCCAGCTGTGTGTTCCTCTATGGAGTCACCAATTATCGCAAAAAAATTCTATCACCATATAAAAAAATATTCAGGTCACTTTCGCTACAACATTCAATTTCGTGGAACCCAGGAACGGTTTAGAGACCTGAAAACAGATTTTCATACTATGCATTACCCGGTTGAAAGACTTTTTCCCCCTTTATCAGATACCACTTGGAAAAATAAAAAATATTTAACTCTTATCAACAGAAATAAAAGAAGCTTAATACTTGATTTTAAGGGTTTGAACGCTATAAAAACTCTGGCAAAGGTTGCTGTGTTTAAATGGTGGCAGTTGACAGATCCATGGATGAGATCAAGAGAAATATATGTAGACCGTATTAAAGCCATACACTATTTTTCACAATATTCTGATTTGCACCTCTATGGAGAAGGCTGGGATGAACCCGTTTCAGGATTTAGTAAGAAATATCATGAAAGTGCCCGGAAAGCCTGGAAACAGACACTGCCTTTTCGGGAGAAAAATCCCACATTAAACAAATATCGCTTTTCACTTTGCTTCGAAAACTGTTCATTTCCTGGATACATAACCGAAAAAATATTCGACTGCTTTCATTCGGGTTGTATCCCTGTTTACTTCGGAGCACCAGATATTACCGACTTTGTTCCCAAGCTGTGTTTCATCGATTATCGGGATTTTAAAAGCTTTACACAGCTGGATAAATTTTTACGAGAAATGAGCGAAGAGACGGGAAAAGAGTACCTTGATGCAGCATATTCATTTCTTCAAAGTCCAGAGTGTGAGTCCTTTTATCAGAATGTTTACATCGATACACTCCTTGATCTCCTTGAGAATTACAAAAAAGAGATAGAGGCCGGAAGAATATTCAAATAGAACTCACTATCCCCTGTCTATTGTTTAAGGGTCGGCTTAAAAATTACTTGGCATTCTGTCGGCAAAATGTCCAGTCTTTTAGGGACTTTTGCCGACAGCTTATGCCAAGTTATTTTTGTACGATCTCTCAGAGGATTGGACAGGCCGTAATTCCTAAAATACGACAGTTAGATCTCGGCAGAAGAATAATGTTTTTCTGTTGATTCAGATTGAACCCACACAAAAGGAATCTTTATGAATGTATGCTGCGTGTATACAGTTGAAGATTATGTCTCTATTGAAAAACCGCTGCACTCTTTTGAATCGATTCCTTTCGGCATCGCTTTTATCGCGACAGCATTGAAGCAGGCTAAACATGACATCAGCATGTTAGTCATTACGCCAGGAGCGGATTATTACAACTTGCTGGAAAGACACATCAAAAAACACCTCCCAAAATTAATTTGCCTGACGGCAGTTGCTTCACAGTATACGATAATCCTTGATATAGCGAGGGCGGTACATCAGATTGATTCAGCAATAAACATAATCATAGGTGGTCATCATGCCTCACTGAATCCCTCTGAAGTACTTATTGAGGACTGTTTCGATGCTGTTTGCATTGGTGAGGGAGAACGAGCCGTGGTTGAATATGCTTCACAAATCAAATCCGGCATAAACCTCCCCTCTAACATTAACAATCTTTGGATAAAAAACAGAGCTAACAACAGTATTGAGAAAAACGACCGTAATCCATTCGTACAGGATCTGGACAGTCTGCCTTTTATTGATCGAAGCATGTGGGAAGACCTTATTGACGATAAAAGCCGTTTGGCATCTATTTTATTAGGCCGAGGATGTCCAAACAAATGTACATATTGTTCGAACCACGCGCTTGCTAAACTGTCCGAAGGTAAATATGTGCGATTCAGATCTCCCGAAAACATAGTTGAAGAGCTGAAGCAGCTTATCCAGGATTTCCCTGAAGTAACGAAAGTTTATCTAGAGGTGGAAACGCTCAGCATTAATCTGAAATATGTAGACGCTTTGTGTGAACAGCTGAAAAAGTTCAATGCTGGATTGCAAAATCCGCCAAGGTACGGTGTCAACCTTACCATGAGAAAAAAACTACTGGAAAACGACGAATTTTTGCCGAAATTAAAAGCAGCAAATTTCGAATTTATAAATATTGGACTTGAATCTGGATCGGAAAGGGTTCGCAGAGAAATTCTTAAAAGGCCTAAATATGATAATGGAAGTCTGATTAAATTCTGCAATTTAGCAAAAGAAGTAGGGATCGAAGCCAACCTGTTTGTTTTAGTTGGTATCCCTGGGGAAACGCTGTCGGATTTTAAAGAGACTATCGCCTGCACACGCGAATGCAATCCGCAACATGTACATTTATCTATCTTCTACCCATATCCTGGGACAGACTTGTTTTTCATGGCAAGAGATATGGGGGTACTCCAGAATGGAACTCTGAAACCGGTTTTTGAAAGAAGAACCGCAAATCTTGATCTTCCCGGATTCTCAAAAAAGCAGATTCAACGAGAATTTCTGCTCTTTTATTACAATGTCTACAAAGGCCGCCTACCGTTTTACAAAATTGCCAGCAGAGTCATACGTGAACTGGTATTTCTGTATCCGATGTTAAATGAACTTTATATCAAAATGTCGGATTACAGAATAGTCAAACCCCTATTAAAAAAATTATCTACTTTTCGTAAATAGAATCTGGCCGCTGCCTTCATTTTTAATCATATGCCCTGCAAGGTGTGGAAGACAAGATATTGTTCAAATAACCGGCATGTTGAAGAGGATTTGGTATTTCAGTCGTGACATACTTCAATTGAAACCCTGTTGAAAGGAGTGGTCTCCTTTTCTGTGAAAATCAATCGTTCTCCTGATCGCATTGTCTATGTCGATGCGACAATCCAGACCCAGATCTTTTTTTGCCAACGTAATATCAGGAATATATCGATCGGGAACTGTTCCGGGGACCGCTTTTTTAGAAACAACAACCTCTTTGTCACCACAAAAGGCTTCGCATATCTTCGTAGCAAGACCAAGGATACTGATCTCCTTATCAGAACCCACATTATAAGCACATCCGGGTTTCCCAAGAACCAGCATCGTCCACAACCAAATGGCCAAATCAGCCGCATAAAGATAAGATCGAAGTGCTGTGCCGTCACCTTGAAGACGAATTGACCTGTTCTTCAAACCATCCTGAATAAAATTACCAACAGCATAATGTAGATCAAGAGGCAAATAGGGCCCCAATAACGCAAAACAGCGTGCTGTGATTGTTTCAAGACCGTGCTGTTGGTGATAAATCGAGCAGAGCAACTCGGCTAGGCGCTTAGATTCAGCATACGCAACGATTGGATGGGAGAGGTCAGGAGCACCGGCATAGTTTTCCGGTATATGGGTCAGATCGGCGGGTTGTTTACCATAGACGGCACCGGAACTGACATACAAAACTCTTCTTGTTTCACTGAATTGAGCAAATTCAAGGACTCTCCTGGTGCCGTTAACGATTGTGTCGATTGTTGACAACGGATGTTCCCTGATCAAATGATCATCAGCGTCCGTCGCTGCATGAATGATGTAATCAAATCTGCCTTCAGGAAAGGTGAAGTTCTGAACATCTCCCTGATAATAGAATATTCCCTGCTTCTCTGAGAGAAAAGTATACTCACTTTGAAAGGGTTTTGGATTACGACTTAAAACATGTAGTTCAGACTTTAGATCGAGATCGACATTTGCTTTGGCAAAACTTTCAAGCAGCCACTTACCAATAAAACCTGTCCCACCAGTGATAAATATCCGTTTGCATCTTAAATTGTTCCATAACGAACGGGTATGGGATAAGATGTGCTCTAAATCCTGCGTTTCAAGCATGTTTCAACCCATAAAGGTGAGTTTTTATAAACCACAAATGATGATTATTCTATATTGCTGCCTTGCGACGTGAGGCCCAGTTCTGTTCGCGTCTTTA
>JABGPJ010000018.1 GCA_018645005.1 Deltaproteobacteria bacterium
ATTTGTCTCATAAGACTCTCCTGGCGACGATAATCGAATCGAAAATAGAATTTTCACTATTGCCCAGTGTTACAAATCGGTAGTAATGATCTTATCAAATTTCCCAAAGAAACCGTAATAAGGGCCAGGTAAGGATTTCGTTGGACAATCTGCTTGTTCAGTTAAATTGAGCTATTTGAGAGGATAATGGATCGATAATTCCCAATTACTTACCATTTCTTGGGAAATAAGCCAAGAGGTTATCATTCAACAACGGAAGAGAATCGAAATTCATTGGACTGAACTACGACGATGATTCCTTTATATTGCTGCAGATTCCTAAAACCGGGGATGAAAGCTGCCGGTTATTTTTGAAGACATTTGCTCAAAAGTATAAAATTGTTGGTTGGATACCCTGGGAAGATGATTTATCTGTATGACGTTTTAAATGGCTGATGAAAGAAATGGTTGTTAAATGTCTTGCACTTCTATTACTAATTCCGTAGGTCAGTGAATTATGGCCGTTGGAATACCGGTAAAAAAAAGTTTTTGGTCTTGAAACCTGAATCTATTCATATTAGGATAGGTCGATCATCAGAAAACCGGGTCAGTTTTTGCTTTTTTGGTAAGGCTTAGAAATAGTACATTCAGGGCCGAATAGAAATTCCAGATCAGCTTCGATCTCAGGAAATTTACTCCGGTTCGTTGAAAAACGAACCGGTTCAGCAGGATCCGATGTTTTCGATTTCGATCTCTTTTATGGGATCAAGTTTTAAGGAATCTGTAGCCAAATCAAGCAAGAATGTATCTTCGGGACGACCGATCCCGAATAAAGAATACATAATCCGCCTGGTAGAGATTACAGAATCTGAATTTGTATTAATAAAAAAAAGCGGAACAAATGATTCGTAACATCCTGTTTGTAATGATTGCTTCCCTCTTGATCTCATGTGCCAAGGAAGTTGCCAAAGAAGTTCCCAGGGAAGTTGCCAAAGAAGTTGCCAAGGAAGTTGCCAAAGAAGTTCCCAAGGAAGTTCCCAAGGAAGTTCCCAAGGAAATAAAACCGACACTCGCCAAAGAGATCATTGATTTATCCGAACTGAAACAACCAGCTGTCCTGTATTTATCCGAACTGAAACGACCAGGTGTCCTGACTCCCCAACAAATAGAGAATAACAGAAAAATCAAAACGGAGTATTACAATAAACAGGAGCTGCTTCTAAAAATTGCAAAACTGGACAAAAAAGAACGAAAGGAATTTGAGAAAAAACAGGAGAAAATAACCAAAATAGAGAATAAACTGGCCGAACTGTTTTCTGAAGAAGCGACTGACAAAGAAAAAGATGTCGTTAAAATCATGGAAATTGTCACTAGCGCCAAAGAAATCGGAATCCTGGCTAAGATCTTGAGAGAAAAAACGAAAATGAGTGAAGAAAAAATCCAGGAAACCTTGAAAATAAAGGCACAGCTGATGAAGGAAAATAAGGCACTTCGTTCAGACGCGCTGGCCAAAATTCATGCCCGCCTGTTGAGAAATAGAAAATTGAAAATTGATTCTGCATTTTGCGCAAAAACGTCACCACTGGATCAATTTGTGATTACGCCGGTTAAATATCCCCTGGACGTTCATACCGTTGACCAAAAAACGGTCAATGCTCTGTTTGATGAAATTTATGATATCTGTGACGAACTCTCACGATATCCGGATTTAGTATTACGGGTAGAAGGGAATTGTGACGAACGAGGGTCCAGCACCTACAATAAAAATCTGGGGGATTATCGTTGGTCCGGGTTAATTCCCTTGCTGAAAGCGGCACAGATGGACGGAAGCAAACTTCGTGGTGTCAGCCGGGGAGAAGAATGCCTGACTGAAAGAAATACAGATGATAAGGAAGCCTGGTGGGCCGAAAACCGACGATCTGACCTGGTGTGGGGTTTGGGTTCAAGTAAACCACAAAGGGAAATGGGGACGATAACTTTGGATAAGGGGGTGCTCCAGATTTTTAAGGCGGAATACGGGCAGTTTCTCAAGAAACGCGGAGCGGTGCTGGCTGTTTACGAAAATGATAAAATAAAGACTGGGGGGGATTCCCAGGCTAGAATTGTTTTTGCCGCTGACGGCAGCAAAATAAAACTTTTTTCACGGTCACAATTCACTGTCAGTAAAATTGATCACAAAGGCGCGTTAGTCGATCTCTTAGCAGGCAAAGGTCAATTTAGTGTGGTTAAACAGAAAAAAAGAGGACGTCGATTCAGAGTACGCACAGTGAATGCCATGGTGGCGGTAAAAGGTACTGAATTCATCATCGGGGCTGAAGAAAAAACAACCAGCGTTTTAGCGCTGCAAGGAACCATCGGTCTCTCAAATATGGCTACGCCGGAAATCGAGGTGGAAGTCAGTAAGAACAATGCTTCCAAGGTTAGCGGGCTTTTACTGCCAACAGAACCTGTCGTCGTTTCCAAAGAAGACCAGGAAAAGATTGTGAAAGCAGACTCTATCAAAATTTTCAAAACGATCAAATATGGGAAACCTGTCACCATTTCTAAAAAGAAAATTCTACCTCTGGAAAAACCAGCTCCGGTAGAACCAGCTCCGGTAGAAACAGCTCCGGTAGAACCACTTCCGGTAAAACCGCTTCTGGTAATTCCAGACACACTTGAGCTTTATACTATCGCTGGAGACAGCCAGATAAAAATAATCTGGGATGATGTCCCCGATGCTACCCACTATAACCTTTACTGGAGTAATCAACCCGGCGTTAATAAAGCAAATGGGAATAAAATATACAACCTGAAAAGTGGCTTTATTCATCGAGACCTTGAAAACGGAACACCTTATTATTATGTATTAACCGCCGTCAACGATTCAAGTGAGAGTGTTGAATCAATTGAGAAAAGAGCTACACCACAAATTTGGCTTTTCCGGTTTTTTCAGGAACAGCAGGAGAAACTAAAACGGATATTATCCAAATAAGCCGGGACAGGGTCAGAAACATACCGACCTTGTGCATCTGCAAATTATTCTTGCCGTGCATCAGAAGCCCCCGTTTTTCATCCGTAACAATGCCTGTTTTCTGATCCTTCCCGGGATTGAAGTAAGAAATCTGGCTTCAAAAATTATTTCTCTGTCTACCAAACGGCTGGTGGTGGATATGTCGCTCCGATAAGGCTACTCTCCGGTGTTGCTGGAGATGCTCGGTTCCAAGAAGAAGATCCTAAATACGGTATTGGCGATCACACATCCAGGTCAACGAGACAATGAACAGTGGCTCTGTCGGGACGCGATGGTGCAATCCCTACTCGGATATCGACTGACTGAAAACTATTCGATCATTCGCAACATCGCTGTAACCTGATTGAGATATGACAATGATCATCAAAAGAGGAACAGAAGGAAAATCATCGAGAGCAGTATTGGATAATGACGACCGTGTAAAGATGCTCACCTCTAAGTAAGGTTATGCGATTGTCCTGGGATGGGATAAT
>JABGPJ010000016.1 GCA_018645005.1 Deltaproteobacteria bacterium
ACACTTTCTCCACGTGGGTAAAAAACCAAGTTATTTATTTCCGAACCCTAAGCAGCTGAAGAAGATTGACAAAAATCAGCAAAAGAAGATTGTTCAAGGTGCCCGACAACTTACGGAATGGCCAAAATGCAGAAATATAAAGGCATTGGAAAACCACAAATACGACTATAGACTCAGGGTTGGCAGGTATAGAGTGTTTTTTAATATAGAGGCTGAATTGCGAATTACAAGAATCGAGGAGGTGAAGAAGAGAGATGGCAGATCATATTAAACATCAAATTATCAAGCAGGGTGATAATCCTTTGTTCGTCTTGGTTCCTTATGATGAGTATATAGATCTAATCAGAGATGAAGACCTGACTATTCCCCATGAAGTGGTAGAGAAGCATATTATGGAGGACAAAACCATGATAAAGGCATGGAGAGAATATAAAGGTATCTCTCAAAAAGTGCTTGCAAAGAAGATCGGTATTAGTCAAGCTGCGCTTTCTCAGCTGGAATCCAGGGGGACCGAGCGCAAATCTACCATTGAAAAACTCGCAAAAGCATTAGGATTAGAGTTGGAACAATTGAATACTTGATTTTAGAATAATGCCCGTGTGATTACTCATTTCTTATATTACTTCCCCAAATGTTTTACCATTTTGGAAATATAATGAGGTTCCAGTCATCTCTTGGATATTATGCTGGAAACCATTGCCGGTAATGCCGCCAACTGCGAGATTCTGGCCAGAGTGGGAAGCCCCAGCGGGACAGTCTAAACCAGCCCCAGCTTTTCCAAAATAGCGGGGGAAGGCTCCCCGGTGATCCGGTCCCAGCCCCATTCAGCATAATAGTCCTCAATCATCTGCCTGACATCCTCAGGTGACAATGGCTTTTCTGAAACATACTCCTTAAATCCATCTGCTTTAAACCAACGTTCTGGAAGAGGCTGATCTGTTTCTCTGGGCAGGTTTTCACGAAGGTTCATGAGCCGATAAAGTGTCCAGACTCGGTCTACTCTTTCTCTGAGCTGGTCAAGGCTGGTTTCGATTCCGGTGACCGCCTGGTAGATATCGGCACAGAGCTCTGCAGAGTAGAACCGATTGACTTGGGCTCTGGCGCAAATGCCAATTGATCCTAATGTGCTGAACCAGCTGTGGGAGTACTTCAGGAGTGTCCCAACTTTCAGGGATTTTTCACTTTCATCTGATTCTTCTGCGGTTAGAATCCGCTCAACAGCTTCCCCGGGGATCCCCATTCGCTGAAAGTGTTTGTAAAACACATCCAGTGGACGTTTGGCAAAATAAGTTGGCGAACCGCCGGAACCTACATGTGGGCCCCTGGGATCAAGTACCTGTCCAAGTTCCATTGTCCCAAAGAGACTCCACGGTAGCGCGGAGCCGGGGCCTGCATATGGGTGTATTCCTTTTATCATCGCGGGTGCATATTGTGTGGATTCTTCACCGAATTCCTGAATCATGCCCTTAAATCCACCTGCCAGAACATCACCCAATCCCTGTCGTAAAGCAGTTTTAGTTGCCCATATTTTCATGGACTCGAAAGAATCGAGTTTAATTTCCGGATCTGCGAGCTCTTTCCTGATAACTCCTTTTTCGACCAACTTCATCGCAAATGTTATCACCGCAAAAAACTCAAAGAAATCAAGCCCAAAACTGTCCAGAATGGAAACAAGCTTGATCGACTCCCGGTAATCCTTAATACCATAAATCTGCGGAGTAAAAAGATTGATGGCGGAACTGGAGCAGATGACCTGTCCCTTATATTCCCCATCTTTAATTTCAACAATATCTTTACAGCCAAAAGGACATGAAACGCAGGCAACATGGCGTTTTTTTATTTTATCGTAAGTTTCCATGGGAACAATTGGAAAGCTTTTTAACATCCCCTGGTCCTGCCACTCTTTGAGATAGGGATAGTCTCTTATTTCCCGGGTTAATTCTTTATGCAGACGTTTGTATTCTTTTCTGTCGGCTACCTGAATTCCCTGACTACCTTTGACCAGGATCGCTTTCAGGTTTTTGGAACCAAAGACAGCGCCCAGCCCGCCTCTGCCCAGGGTAGAGATGCGATCAATAAACGCCATTGAAAAAGTAGAGAGGTTTTCCCCGCCCTGTCCGATAGATATGACACCTGCAGGGCGTGCAACCCTGTTCCAAAGATCCAGGGAGGTTTCCTCTACGCCTCTTCCCCACAGGTCGTCTGCGTCACAGATTTCTGCCTGATCATCAATGATTTTTAGAAACACGGGTTTGTCTGCTCTACCTTTGATGATGATATGATCAAAACCTGTGTTTTTCAGTTGGCAGCCAAAATCAGCTCCCCCGGCACCGCACCAGCCAATTGTATCACTGGAGGGCAGTTTGGAGACGGCAAAAACCCTGGAGGTTGATGGAAAACCTGTCCCCACCAATGGGCCTGCGCCTATAGCAATTATGTTTTCCGGTTCCAAGGCGCCGGCTCCCGGAGTGATATTATCGTATGCTAACTTTAGTGTCAGCCCCAATCCGCCAATAAATTTTACCGCCAGTTGCATGTCCAGGGGTTCCTGCGTGATCTCTTTGCTGGTCAGGTCAACCAGAAGCACTTTTCCTGCAAACCCTCCATAGTTCATACAGTTTCCTCCATTGATGTTTTTTGCAGAACTCCGAAAAAACAGTTTTCAGCGCAAATTCCACATTTTCTGCATTCATCTGTAAATGAGATGGTACAGTCCAACCCCGTTGTTTTGACGCGAATTCGGGCATTGTTCTGATTGAACGACTTGAAATAAGCATCCGAACACCCCAACTGACATCTTAAACAGAAAGTGCAGTTTTCTTCGGTTACATCTATTTTGTATTTACCCATACTGTTCCAGTTGATTGTTAATTTCCCTGGTTCTGTCGCAAGTTCTTAAATATCCCTGTAACTCAAAGAATCCCTGAGATACCAGAAAAAGGCCTGTAGAATTACGCATTTTGGGAAATGAGATGCCTTGAAAGACCATAACAAATCTCAGCTAATGAGTAAAACGTGACTTTGCGACAGAAGAGGCCGTTGAAGAGGAACAGAGGATTAGGAATCCTACGAAATAATCCATTAACAACCTTGTTTTAATTGAAAATTCGTGGAGAGTATCAAATGCCGTGATAGGTACAAGCGCACTGGAAAACAATATAAAGTATATTGCCTCGTTTGACAAAAAGCACATGAAACGTTGGAAGGATTCTGGACTGGAAAGAATAGATTCGATTGAAGACCTATAAAAAAGGATAACAAAAAAAGTTGTAGGGTCAGAATATTATTCCCACCATAATTCCACGCCAACAGAGGGTTAAATCCCGAAGTTCGTTCAAAAAACCATCGGTCTCCACGAACTTCCTTTAAATTTTGGATTAGACATATCCATATAAACCGTATATTTTATACATAT
>JABGPJ010000015.1 GCA_018645005.1 Deltaproteobacteria bacterium
CTGGAGGATTTGCTGTCATGCGGGATTCAATAAAAAATCAGATTGTCGTGCTTGAAACAGAAAACGAAGAACGGAAAAAGGCGGAAGCCGCCTTAAAACAAAGTGAAGAGAAATATAGAACTTTAGTTGAAAATTCCCCTTTAGGTATCGCAGTGATAGATAAACAGCACAATTATATTTATTTAAGTTCTAATTTCATAAAAATATTTGGTTATACGCTAGATGATTTTTCAACCGGAAAAGAATGGTTTAAGCTGGCATTTCCTGACAAGGACAACCGGGAGCAGGTTATTGAAAGATGGATCGATGATAAAAATATCGCTAAATCAGGTGACTCAAGACCACGGACATTTGACGTTGTCTGTAAAGATGGAAATGTCAAAACGATAGATTTTAAACCGACAACGTTAGAAACGGGTGAACAGATCGTCATGTATGAAGACATTACCGAACGAAAACAATCAGAAGAGTTGTTGATACAAACGGAAAAAATGATGTCCGTTGGGGGACTGGCCGCAGGGATGGCTCATGAACTCAATAATCCACTGGGAGGTATGCTGCAGGGAGCTCAAAATATCCAACGCCGGTTATCACCGGATTTGGAGAAAAACGTTCAATCCGCCACTACCCACGGTATTAACCTTAACAATCTTCAGAATTATCTGAAAGAGAGAAAAATCTTAGACTATTTAGTGGGCATAAACGAATCCGGTCAAAGGGCAGCCAAGATCATCAAAGACATGCTGCTGTTCAGTCGGAAAAGTGAATCCACCATGGCGCCAACCAATCTCCTGGAAATAATGGAAAACGTTCTTGACCTGGCTGGAAAGAATTACGATCTGAAGAAAAAATATGATTTCAGGAGTATCGATATAATAAGGGAGTTTGAGCCAAACCTGCCCTTAATATCCTGTACCGCAACGGAAATTGAACAGGTCGTTTTAAATCTCTTGAGCAATGCTGCCTGGGCCATGGCTAATGAAAAACGAAATACCCCGCCTCAAATCACATTGCGTGTCAAGATTGAAAAACAAATGGCCAGAATTGACATTGAGGACAATGGACCCGGTATAGATGAAGACATCAAAAAGAGAATATTTGAGCCCTTTTTCACCACCAAACCTTTGGGTGAAGGCACCGGGTTGGGGCTTTCGGTCTCATACATGATCATAACCAATAACCATCGTGGTACGATGGAAGTGGAATCTGAAATTGGAAAAGGGACCAATTTCATCATCAAACTTCCCCTGGATAAGATCGGGTCTTAAAGATTTGCTGAAGGATCTTGGTTCGTCTCTCAGCCGGATCTCGTCATCTTCACGCCTGCCAAAACGATGACCGCTCCTAAGAGCTGCACAACGGTCATGATTTCGCCAAAAAACAGGACAGATGTCAGGATGGCAACGACCGGAATGAAAAAGCCATAAACCATCCCCCGCACAATGCCGATGCGGACAATACCCGCGCAGTACCAGACAAAGCCGAGGGCGGCCCCAAAAATAGCTGTATAGCCCCATGACAACCAGCCGTTGATGGACACCAAAGTCCAGTCTTGTGAACTAATTGCCGGGATTCCGATAACAGCAAGGATGATAGATCCAAACAGCATAGACCAGGCGGTTACCAGTATGGCGCCGCGGCGCGACACAATTGGTTCTGAAGCAAAGGTGTACAAAGCCCACATGGACGAAGCGCCAACAATCAGGAGATCTCCGGCAATAGTCCCCATCCCCATAGTAATTTCTGTCAGGCTGTTGTTGATCACTACGGCTACGCCAAAAAATGCCAGC
This sequence comes from Deltaproteobacteria bacterium, assembly GCA_018645005.1. GTDB lineage: Bacteria > SAR324 > SAR324 > XYD2-FULL-50-16 > XYD2-FULL-50-16 > JAHJRI01. Next base: position 1,791 of record JABGPJ010000015.1, read on the forward strand.
AATATCCCGCACCAGGACAGGAGGCTGGGTCGATTCCCCCGAAACACAGAAATCAGCGCCGCAAATATAGGTGAGGTGGTGATCAGGACCGAAGCCTTTGAAGCTGATGTCAGGTTCAACCCATAGGCCCAGCAGCCTTGAAACAGAGTGACCCCCAACAAGCCCACTAAGACAAGCTGCAATGCTTCTTTCAGATTGATCCTGATTGCGGATTTCTGTTGCCATAGAATACAAAACAGCAAGGCCGATGCGACCCCATACCGGGTGGCTGAGAATACGATGGGATCCATGAACGTCATTGCAAATTTCGCGAAAGGAAAATTCACACCCCAGGCAATTATCGCGGCAATCAGATACAGGTCCCCACTTCTTGATATCTTGCTTTTATCGATCGCTTGCTCCTTTTTCAAATTGATTTCTCCTTCCGGTTTTATAGGTTCATCAAGTCCGGTAAATAAATGGTACCGGCCACACATCCGACTTCATGTCAGAGCATGAACACCTGTTCAAACGATTGTGGCGCTCTCATGGTTGCACAGACAATCATCCTAGAGCAACCGCTTCATCACTCTTTTATAGCCGTTTCATGAGACAGGGTTATTCACGCCCACTATTACAGTTAATTTATCGTCATGAACTTAAAGATTATTAGTATACAGAGTGTCTGTTATGGACCTGTTTCAATTGCTTGGAGGAGTTTTTAGATGATCTTAACGAAATTGAGCGCCCGAAATCCCGCCTGTCTGAGCACTGAATCGCGAGACTCGCAGCGAGAACGAGTTTGGGATTTCAGCGAAATGAGTTATAGATCATCTTAAAACGTATCCGCAATTGCAACAGATTCATATCAGACACGGGACTTGATGGTCAGTTTAATGACATTGAATATATCAATGTCCGGTTAGGTTTTTGCTTGCACGATTGCTGTGGCTTAGTTAAATTTTCAGGACTTAAAGAGGTTTTAACCCAACTGATAAGAACTCTATATTTTCTTTTAATATGCCTAAAATATATTTGGTTCGTCATGGTAAAGCAGCTGCTGGCTGGGATGCCGATCCCGATCCGGGACTGGACGATCTCGGGCGAAAACAGTCGATCCAGGCTACCGAATCGCTGGCACCTGTTGGACCACTGGATATTGTCTCCAGTCCGCTGGCTCGAACCCGGGAAACGGCCATACCTTTGGCTGAATTGTGGCAGAGAACCCCCCGCATCGAAACCCGGGTTGCTGAAATTCCTTCACCCACAGAAGATCTCTCTGAACGAGCAGAGTGGCTGCGTGGCGTGATGGGAGACATTTGGACCAATCAAAGTCAGGAACTGCTGACCTGGCGGCAGGGAATAATCGACGCCCTGTACGCCCTTGAAAAGGACACCGTCATCTTCAGCCATTTCATCGCCATTAACGCAATCGCGGGAAAGGCCGCAGGCGATGAGCGGGTGGTTGGATTTCTACCGGACAACGGCTCTATCACCATCATCGAAACCCGCGACAATGGAATTTTGATGGTCGAACGGGGGATCGAAGCCGGAACCAAAGTGAATTGATAAGGATTGGCTCAAAAATTACTCAAGTG
>JABGPJ010000078.1 GCA_018645005.1 Deltaproteobacteria bacterium
CACCTGTTTCCTGTCATATTCTATGGCATTCAAATAGAAAGCTGATTTAGCTGCTTTTCTGGCTGCCAGTTTGGCGCATTCGGCTCCTTTCTCATAATTTTCACCTGCCAGATAATGCTCGGCCAGAATTTCAAAATGCTCTTCGATTTGTCCCTGATGTAATTCTTCAATCGCAGTCCCGGTTAGGTTATGCAATTTCTTTCTTTTCTTTCCCAGTATCGAATCATAAACCACCTCACGAGCCAGGGCGTGCTTGAAGATGTAACTCATGTCCGGGTATATGCCCCTCTCATAAAGCAATTCAGAGTCTTTCAGAATAGACAGATTGGCAAGCAGATCATCTTCCGCCTGGCCTATAATTTTTCCAATCAGTTCAAAGCTGAATTCTCTTTCGATAATAGAACCGATTTGCAGCACCTCTCTGGCCCCTTCTGGTAAAGCATCAACTTTGGCCATGATGACATCCTGGATAGAAGAAGGTATGGTCAGATCCTTAATATCTTTAACCAGGCGGTATTTGTCTTTTTTCTCGATGATGTTGAGATCCTTTAAAGATTTAACAAACTCTTCCAGGTAAAAGGGGATTCCCTCAGCTTTGTCCAGAACCAATTCCTCCAGATCTCTATTAATATCCCTGGTATCGAGAATATGATAGAGCATGGACAGGCTTTCCCGATTGGACAAGCGGTTAAGGGTGACCTGGCTGTGATAGGATTTCCCGCCCCAGGTGTGCACATATTCGGTTCTATAAGAAAACAGGAGCAAGACTTTGGATCCGGGGATGGATTCCAGGAGTTCTTTCAGCAGGTATTCTGTTGGACTATCTATCCAGTGCAGATCTTCAAAGATCATAATCAAAGGTCCTAACTCGGACCCTTTGATCACGATTCTCTGCAGGGATTCACCAATACGGTCCTTTATCAGTTCGGGCGTTATGTTGAGCTGTTTGATACCACTTTCTTTGACTGACAAAAGGTCCAGCAGGTAAGGCAGCGTGGATGCTTCATCTGCTTTAATCGCCTGCAATTCATTGACTACTTTTTCCTGGATGATCCCGTCCTCGTCATCATCTTCAATTCTGAAATTGGCCTTCAGGATATCAATGATGGGACGGTATGCCACATTCCTGGCAAAAGAGAGGCACTTCCCCTCCAGTATGGTGACTTCCTCACTGGCAATTGCTTTCCTGAATTCATAAAGCAGTCTTGATTTACCTGCCCCAGCTTCTGCAACGATAGAAAATGCCTGACCCCGTCCTGATTTGACTGTTTCAAAACCATCCAGCAGAATCTCAAGCTCTCTTTCTCTGCCCACCAGGGGAATCAGACCTCTTTCAGCACTAACATCAAAATGGGTACTGCGATTGCTGGGCGCAATGACTTCAAAAACCTCGATGGGTTCGTCCTTACCTTTGACCTCTTTTTTCCCTTGAGCCTCAAACCTGAAGAAGACTGCTGTGCGTTTGAAAGTCTCTTCTGTCACAAAGGTCGTGCCTGGGTTGGCGAGGGATTCCATCCTGGATGCCAGATTGACCGTTTCTCCCACAGCAGTGAATTCGACTCGCAGGGAATTACCAATGGTTCCCAGCACCACCGGCCCGGAATTGATGCCTATTCTCAAAACCAGAGGTGAAATATCTTTTTCCTTGTTGATCTTGTCACTGAGCTTCTTGATAGCCTTGTGCATCTCAATGGCCGATCTGATGGCGCGTTGCGGCCCGTCTTCCAGTGCAACAGGAGCGCCAAACAGCGCATAAAGCCCGTCTCCCAGCAGTTGATTCACCGTGCCGCCATAGTCATGCACCTTGTGGATCAGCAGCTCCATGACCTGATCCATCAGGGCATATGTTTCCTCCGGATCAAGCTTACCGGCCATTTTGGTATAACCCACCAGATCGCAAAACAATACAGTGACTTGTTTTTTTTCTCCTTCGATACGGTCTCTTTGAGCCAGTATTTTTTCAGTCAATCCTGCAGGCAGGTAGCGTTGGATCTTGTCTATTTTTTCATCCAGCGGAGTGAGGTCGGGGGCCTGTGATCTGGAGAATCTGGTGCCGCATTGATTACAGAATTTGCTGCCCGATGTGTTTGTTTTTCTACATTCAGGGCAAATCAGTTCAAGTTTGTTTCCGCATTCGTTGCAGAATTTCGCATCTGCTTTGTTATCGTAGCCGCATTTCGGACATTTCATGCTTCCTCGCGAAACTTGAATGTTGGTACACTGCTAATAGTTTGAAATAAATTCATCCAATCAAGACTATCGTTTTCTCAGTCTGTCGCGATGGACTGTATCTCCTTCTCCAACAGCTCCAAATCCCTTTGCAGATTAATATCTTCAAATATACTTTCTAGCTTTATTTCAAATCCGCATTATGAAGTGCGGACAAAAACCTGTCCGTATCGGCTTTTGTGATCGTGTTCGAGCTTTATTTGAAGATCACTCAGAATTTTCACCGTGATTTCGGCTAACTCTAATCCCAGTTCGGATTCATTTATCTTGGTATGATCTCATAGAGCTATCATTTTGAATTCATGTTATAACCCGCGTATCACACTCGTCTGCATTTGTCGAGATATACAGATTCTTTTTTGGTGAAATTGGCGAAGAGGCTGTACTGTGGGATAAATGTGGACTTACCGGTGCTGATCCGCTCAACAGAGTGTTTGTCGCGATTAAAATCCTGGCAGGTCTGTTTGTCGTATTGGGTATCGATAAATTTATCCAGCTCAACAAAGACGGATCAGGATTGAAAATGATCTAGGGTTTCGCGATTTTATTGATTCGCGAAGAAAAGATCTGTACTTCAGTAGTGAGCGATATGGAAAAGGCAGGGCCAAATTAATGGCCCCACCTCTTAGAGGTTAACTAATGTGGTTCATCAATATTATTTGAGTTCCCAGTGCTTTTTGTCCATTTTTGTCCAGTAATTCTCCTCACCGATAGTATCGCTTCCGATGAACATATCATCACCCTCTCCGACCGAAATCTCATACAACAGAGTGTCTGGAATTGATTGAGTTCCGTCAGGAAAAAGGGTCTGATCAAAAGAACTAACCAGCTTAAATTTGACACCTTTTTCTTTATAATGATCTGCCACATTAATGACTGGATTTATTGCCCCGCTGACCTCAATCGTCATGTCAGACGTGAATTCAAACGGCAGGGTGAAATGAACATGGCTGCTGTCCTTCTGGAGTTCATAGGGTACAGTGGCAGACAAATCCCCATAGCCATCGTAGTCTATCGTTTCTGTTTCTTCATCCATAAGATTCTAAAACATTTGGGACTATGGGAGGAGGAGACCGCCCGAGACCCGCCACCGAAGACGGATGCCCCGGAGATTGCGTGGA
>JABGPJ010000068.1 GCA_018645005.1 Deltaproteobacteria bacterium
TACTGAATCCATCACGCTGAAATTAAAGCCGGAAGCCGATCAAGAATCACCACCCACTACGATGGTGGATTGGTTCGAAGAACGAAGAACCAGCAGAGGCTTGAGTTGAGGACGTGATTTCACTTCAATGTGGATTTTTCTATTTCATTAGACTAAGGGATCGTACAAAAATAACTTGGCATAATCTGTCCGCAAAAGTCCCTTAAAGACTGGACATTTTGCAGACAAAATGCCAAGTAATTTTTGAGCCAACCCTAAGGTACCATTTTATATGATCTCGAACCTAATACAATTATCACACTAAAATACTCTATGGCCGGGTTTAAAGATGACCGTTTTACTGACTTAGCAGTTCGGAGTTCTTTTATAAATAGCTGAATTTATGAATAAAGACAGTCTTGCGTGTCGTCATTCCGTGCTTGACACACTGAATTCGCGAGACTTGCAGCGAAGAACCAGTATGATTACAAAGTAATGCGTGCCTGGATGCCGGATCAAGTCCGGCATGACAAGGGGAACTCTAGACTGTCCAGTGAGTAATCCGTTTTTATTAAATATTTTAATGAGGATACCCAATGAAAAAGACAGCACTGATTTTCATTTTTTGTTTTACTTTGCCAACATTTATTTTGGCAAAAACGATAATCGACCTGAGAGTGATGGGTACGACCGATCTTCACGTTCACATCGTTAATTATGACTATTACAAGGATAAACTGGTCCCTGGCTTCGGGCTGGCTAAAACCGCTGCTCTAATCAAAAACGCCAGAAAGGAGGTTCAAAACTCCATGCTGTTCGACAACGGGGATTTAATCCAGGGTAATCCTTTAGGAGATTATGTTGCTAAAAGCAAAGTCTTAAAATACGGCGAAATCCATCCGGTATACAAAGCTATGAATTTACTGGGATATGATGCTGCAACCTTAGGTAACCATGAATTCAATTATGGTATGAGTTTTCTCCTGAAGGCTTTGAAAGGTGCCAATTTCCCATACACAAATGCCAATGTCTACGTTGATGATGGTGATGAAAACCCAGAAAATGATCAAAATTACTTTTTACCATATCTAATACTCGACCGTCAGTTTAAAGATAATTCAGAAGTTGTCCATGATCTAAAGGTTGGGATTATTGGTTTCACACCCCCGCAAATTATGCAATGGGATAAAAATAATTTAACAAATTTAGTGATTGTTAAAGATATTATCACCACAGCAAAGAAATTTGTGTTGGAGATGAAATCGCAGGGTGCTGACATAATAATCGCCATGTCCCACAGTGGAATTGATACTGAAACAGCAGGAGAAATGAATGAGAATGCCAGTTTTTATCTCAGTCAAGTCGACGGTATCGACGCTCTGTTAATGGGACATGCTCACAGTGTATTTCCTGGAAAAAAGTTTGACGGAATTACCGGGATAGATGGTAAGAAAGGCACTTTGAATGGTGTTGCCGCGGTCATGCCAGGTTCATGGGGAAGCCACCTGGGAATTATTGATCTTAAACTACAAAAGACAGGTGATTCATGGAAGGTTATTGACGGCCAATCTGAAGCAAGACCGATATTCAAGCGCGACGGAAGAAAAAAGATTCCACTGGTTGAAGCAGAACCATCCATCGTGACAGCCGTTCGGGCAGATCATGAAGGTACCATGGCCTTTGTAAAAACCTCAGTTGGTAAAACCACTGCGCCCATTAACAGCTTTTTTGCGCTGGTAGCGGATGATCCGTCCATTCAAATTGTGACTAACGCTCAGAAATGGTACGTTGAGAAACTGGTTCAAGGAACCCAATATGAGGGATTGCCGGTTCTTTCAGCTGGAGCACCGTTCAAAGCGGGCGGTCGAGGTGGCCCGGGGTACTACACAGACGTATCGGCCGGAGATATTGCCATCAAAAATGTGGCTGATCTGTATATATATCCCAATACGCTTCGAGTCGTGTTGATGACCGGTGATCAGGTCCGAGAGTGGCTTGAGATGTCTTCAACCATGTTTAATCAAATCAATCCGAATAAAAGCGGCCAGCAGGAGTTAATCAATCCTGAATTTCCTTCATACAATTTTGACGTCATCGACGGGGTAAGCTATGAAATTGATATAACCCAACCTCAGCGGTATGCGGCCAAAAAGGGAGTGGTTAAACCAACTGCACATCGCATTAAAAACCTGATGTTTGACGGAAAACCAGTGAAAGCAACCGATAAATTTCTAATTGCCACAAATAATTATCGCGCTGGCGGTGGAGGGAACTTCCCTGGTTTAGATGGTAGCACGGTCATTATCGAAGCTCCCCAAACTAACCGGCAAGTATTAGTAGATTACATCTTTTATAAAAAAATCATCAACCCGTCAGCTGATCAGAATTGGCGATTTACACCCGTGGCATCAAATGCAACTGTTGTTTTTGAAAGTTCCCCCAGTGCAAAAAAAATATCCGAGCAAACAGCTAACCTTACTTTCATGAGAATTAAAAAGAATGGTTTTGCCCAATATCAAATTAAACTGAAATAGAAAAGGGAATGTTGCACGATTTGCATCACTTATTTGTAAAATAACAGCATCTTAGAATAAAGAATAAGATTATCTTCAATAAATGATGCAAATCCAGTTTGCTTCTCTGACCTGGATTCTGCGAGTAAGACGCAGAACACAGAGTATTGGTTTTTTTGACAAACTATCTAAGCCCGAACCACATCTCTCAAAGTTCGAAGAAACGCTTTAATGATGACTTGATTCGACAACTCAGTCCTATCCACTGGCCGATAGAAATACCTCCCTCCAAAAAAAATATCAGACAAATCACACTTGATTTTGGCGTCAGGCGCTCCTAGCTTGATGCTCAGCGGTTATTGGAACTATGGAGGGAGCGGAGGATTTGCTTAGCCTCCTTTCCATAGAGTCACCCCTAAAGAAAAGATCTTCAGGGAAATGATTTTTCGAGGGTTGCATCTGCTCTGTGAATCGTCATCCAACCTTTTTAATAGTATTACTAAGCAAAAACAGATTCATCATCATGTCATCCAGTCAGGCAATTTTTTTTCACTTTACTTATTACTGCTATAATGATTTAATTATGGGGCTCGTTAAGTACTGTTGTTTAGAAAAAGTAGCAGCAAAGACTAGAGACAATCAAAATGAGGGGGATGAAATGGAAATGTTTTGTTATCAATGTCAAGAGACTGCAGGTGGAATGGCTTGTACCGGCGCCAAAGGGGTTTGCGGTAAACCAGCAGCGGTTTCAAAAATGCAGGACCTGTCCCTGCATCTGCTAAAGGGTATTGCCATATACAGCACAAAGGCCAGGGAACTCGGGGTAGACAAACCGGAATTGAATCGGTTTATCGTTACTGCCCTGTTTGAAACGGTCACCAATGTCAATTTTTCTGAAGACCATTTTGTGAAACGGGTCTCTCAGGCGTTACAATGGCGGGAGGAGATAAAAGAAGCATTTCTGGCTGCCGGGGGCAAGCTGATCGATGACTTACCGGGGTGCGCCACCTGGACCGGCAGTGAAGGCCAGTACGCTGCAAGGGCTGAGACACTTACTGGAAAAACTGATGCTGCCAATGAAGATGTACGTTCTTTAAGGTCTTTAATCATCTACGGACTGAAGGGAATGTCGGCGTATGCGGAACATGCATGTCACCTGGGGTACGAAGATGATCGCATCTATGCCTTTATGCAGAAAGCCCTGGCAGGGTTTGCCGATGACACGATGTCGGTTGAGGATGCGATTGCGCTGGTCCTGGAAACCGGTCAATTTGGTGTGGAGGTGATGGCACTGCTGGATAAGGCCAATACGACAACCTATGGTAACCCCGAAATATCAAAAGTCAACCTGGGGGTCGGAAAAAATCCGGGGATTTTGGTCAGTGGTCATGATCTTAAGGATTTCGAGGAGTTGCTGATCCAAACCAAAGGCACTGGAGTTGATGTTTATACACATAGTGAAATGCTTCCGGGGAATTACTATCCAGCATTCAACAAACAGGAACACCTGATCGGCAATTATGGTGGCAGCTGGTGGGAGCAGGCCAAAGAGTTTGAAACCTTCAACGGACCGATTTTGATGACGACCAACTGCCTGGCACCACCAAAAGAAAGCTATCAGGACCGGGTTTATGTGACCGGAACCGTTAGATTTGATGGTTTACACTTTATTGAGGACCGGGAAGAGGGAAAACAAAAAGATTTTTCCGCTATCATAGAACATGCCAAACGCTGCTCTCCTCCTCAAGAATTGGAAACGGGTGAAATCGTCGGTGGTTTCGCACATCATCAGGTTTTAGAGCTTGCTGATAAGGTTGTGGGAGCTGTAAAATCCGGGGCAATTAAGAAATTTGTGGTGATGGCAGGTTGTGATGGGCGGAAACGGGCTCGGGGATATTATACTGATTTTGCGGCAAAATTGCCAAAAGATACGGTTATTTTGACTGCTGGCTGTGCAAAATACCGCTACAACAAGCTTGACCTGGGGGATATTGATGGAATACCGAGAGTATTGGATGCCGGCCAGTGTAACGACAGCTATTCCCTGGCAGTTATCGCATTGAAATTAAAGGAGGTGTTCAATTTAGATGATATCAATGATCTGCCAATTGTCTATAATATTGCCTGGTATGAGCAAAAAGCGGTTCTGGTATTGCTGGCCCTGTTGCACCTTGGAGTGAAAAATATTCACCTGGGACCGACGCTGCCTGCTTTTCTCTCTCCCAACGTTGCAAAAGTACTAATCGATACGTTTCAAATCGGTGGTATCGATATTGTAGAAACCGATATGGAAGCATTCATGCAGTAGCGGCTTTATTCAAACATAATTACAGTTGTATATCTGTCATCAGCGCCAACCTGCTTCTGATATGCAACTGTTTTTCACCCGTGACTGATACATTAATCCCGGTTCGTCTCTTCCACAATTCCACCCGATCTTGTGGCATCAACCCATCCCGAACTTGAACCTTCCTTAAATCATCAAGTTTTTAAAATATTGCGATTGGTTATTGAATTTGAAACAAATCGCAATATTTTTCGTTCAGTTATATTCGACTGTTTTTACTCACGGTGACGGTGGTACATGGCATTGATACCGTGTGCCGGTTACAAGCATAGAACTGTAACTCAGGCAAGCTGAAGACCCGGAGTATGTCATTTCAAGACCCGATATGCTTATAGAAGATCCCTGAGGTACACCAGAGCTACTGTCGAATGGTATAAAAGCAGCACCATCTGCAATATAAACCTCTTTACCATCATTCGTATTATCACAGACAATTGGCGGGCTGTTGCCGATTTCAGAGCAAATGCTGCCGACCGTTACCAAAAGATCTCCTGTCTCCATTTCGTCCCATGTACCCGTATTGGTGTTATTACTAAATGGCCAGACGTATAATAACCTCCTGCCAGAAGGATCATTACCACCAATTTCGATCGATGCATTTGTCACTGTTCCACTTTGATACGCATCGGCTGTATCCAGTGTAACTGACGTTGTTGTTGGGCTATAAATTCCTGCATAAACATTAAAATAGCCAGCATCCTCATGCCAGCCCACCTGGAAACCAGTGGGGATAAAATTCGCAACGTTAAACCAATGGTAGGTCAATACCCCTCCGATATCGATATCAGTAATCAAATGAGAAACTGGTTCCGGATCAAAACTGGGAAAATCAGCGGAATCCAGTTCTGATGGAAGAAATGGCGTGCTCGGAGCGACAACCTTGTAGCTTTCTACCACTATATCACTGAGAGAAACGCTGGCTGCTGGAACGTCATATAAATTGAATGTGTATTCCGAGTTTGCAGGAACACTGCTGGCCTCAGCATCTGTGGTAAACTCAATCATATTACCGTAACAACCTGATACCGCATCGAAGAGGCAAAACCAACCATCATTCCTTTTCATTACCAGTTCCCCGCCTGGTAATCCGGGACCGGTTACAATCGCGGATTGTATTTCTACCCCGAAATCAGGAAGTCTATAATCGTCAATGTTAAGGGATAGGAAGCTCTGATAGGTGTCAGATGGGCTTCCACTAGTTCGATGTGCCTCAAACCGAGCGTCTATAGGCGGTCCGCTAAATTCCCAGACATATGTTAACCTCCTGCCAGAAGGATCACTACCAGAAAAATTGATCCAGGCGTTGGTCACTGTTCCACCCTGATACGCAGCGGCGGTATCCAACGTGACTGATGTTGTTGTTGGGTTATTGATTACGGCATTAACACTAAAATAGCCAGAACCCTCATTCCAGCCCACATGAATATCACTGAGCATAAAATTCGGAATGTTCACCCAATTGAAGGTCAATGCGCCTCCAATATCGAGATCGTCAATCATATAAGAAGCAGGTTCCGGATTAAAAATGGGAAAATCAGCGGAATCCAGCTCTGATGGCAAAAATGGTGTGCCCGCAGCAACTACCGTGTAGGATGCTACAACCGCATCGCCAAGAGTAACGTCGGCAGCGTCAACATGGTAAAAATTGAATGTGTATTCCGAGCTAGCTGGAATTCCGCTAGCAGCAAGATCATCAGCAAACTCAAACATATTACTGTTACACCCTGAAACCGCATCGAAGATGCAAAACCAACCATCATTCCTTTTCATTACCAGTTCCCCGCCTGGTAATCCGGGACCGGTTACAATCGCGGATTGTATTTCTACCCCGAAATCAGGAAGTCTATAATCGTCAATGTAAAGGGATAGGAAACTTGAATAATTATCATATGTGCTTCCGCGATTTCGATGGGCCTCAAACCCCGCGTTCACAGGCGGACCGCTGAATTCCCAGCCGTATGATAACCACCTACCAGAAGAATCATAACCAGAAAGATTGATCCATGCGTTTGTCACTGTTCCACCTTGATACACAGTGGCTGAATCCAGCGTAACTGACGTTGCTGTGGGGGAATCTAATACTTGATTCATATTAAAATGGTCAGTACCCACATTCCAGTTCACATGAAAATCTCTGGGGATAAAATTCGCAACGTTCACCCAATTGTAGGTCAGTATCCCTCCAATATTGATATCGGTAACCAAATGAGAAGCAGGTTCCGGATTAAAACTGGGAAAATCAGAGGGATCCAGCTCTGTTGGCAAAAATGGTGTACTCGACGCAATTACCGTATAGGTTACCACCGCCGTCTCACCGAGAGAAACCTCAGCTGGTTCAACATCATATAAATAGAATGTGTATTCTGAATTTGCCGGAACACTGAGGGCCTCAACATCCGTAGTGAACTCAAACAAATTACCGTTACACCCTGAATCCGCATTAATGATGCAAAAATCATTACGAGGGAAATTTTTGTCAAACCTCACTCCCTCAGCTGGTAAACCGGGTCCGGCCACAATTGCGGATCGTATCTCTACTCCAAAGTCAGGAAAATTATAATAGTCAAAGTAAAAGCTTAGGAAACTCCCATAATTATCAAAAGCGCTTCCTCTATTTAGATGTGCCTGAAACTGTGCTTGCACGGGGGGTCTATTAAATTCCCAGATGTAAGCTAATCCCCTTCTAGAAAGATCATGACCATAAATATGGATTGCTGCGTGGTGCACATCACCTGAAGTCGATGCGGATGTATCCAACGTAACTGACGTTGCTGTTGGGTTATCAATTGCTGTTTCAACGGAAAAATATTGATAGTAAACACCCTCAGACCAGCCCAGATAGAAATAATTGGGGGTAAATTTATCACTGTTCACCCAATTGTAGATCAATTCCCCTCCAATGTTGATATCGGCGGGGAAATGAGATTCGGGTTCCGGGTTATAACTGGGGAAAAAAGTGGCATTCAGCTCCGATGGCAAAAATGGTGTGCCCGAAGCAACGGAGGTGTGCGTAGCCACCGCCGCATTACTGAGAGAAACGTCAGCTGGCGCTACGTCATATAAATAGACTGTGTATTCTGCGTTTTCCGGAATTCCATTCACATCCTCATCAACAGAAAAATCATAATTTTCGCCACTACACACTGAGACTGAAACGTAGAGGCAAAAACGGTTCCTGGGATAGTCTCTGTCAAACTTCACGCCTGCGGCGGGTAATCCGGGACCGGTTACAATGGCGGATCGTATCCCGGCATTGTAGGCGAGTTGATTCAGATCTTCAATGCGAAGACGCAGAAAACTCTGATACGTCTCCCCTGTGCCTTTACTCGTTCGTGATGCCCTGAACTGAGCTTGTATTGTTACAGTTCGCTGATCTCCAAACCAAAGCCAATTGACACCATCAAATACAAAAGCAGAATCAAAAGTAGATGATCCATATATACTGGTCGCCACGCCTTTAGTAATATAACCGTCCGAATAATCACCAAATTCAGACGGTTCCATCCGACGAACAATCGATTCAGTGACGGTGAAACCTAACGGAATGACACCACTGGCCCAACGATCCAACTGTGCGGCCTTGTTGCGACCGCCACCTAAGAAATCATCAGCCATCAAAGGTGCGATTTCAGCGTCGAGTTGAGTTGCAGTGGGTTGTTCCGTAGCAAATAAAGTACTAAGCTTCAGCCAGAAGTCATTAATACGGGTTAGAACATCTATTCCCTCCGTGATTAAGTCTACTTCATCAGGGGAGAATGTTTCATTCCCCGTGATGGTGTTCCCCGTAGTCACGCTCGTAATGGTAGTCGTATCGGGATCTCCGCTAAAATCGATATCTACCAGTTCCAAAAGGGTGTCCAGTCCGGCATCACCTATCACAAACGGTGTGCTGATCAGATCAGTCGCACTATCAATTCCGATGGCTGTCAGAAAAGGATCCAGTTGATCTCTGACCTCAAGAGTGGCATTCGTCAGCGCTACTTCGGTGATGGAAGCGCTGTTCCAGGTGTCAAAAGATTCCGCCGGATCTCCATCCAGGGCATTGGCAAGAATAAAATTGGTGATGGGAGTGATGTTGATGACGCCGTCTACACCAGTGGAATAGAGCTCAACGCTTTCTCCATCCACAGTTCCTTGCGCAAACAGGATATAGGGTGCCGTCAAATCGGATACGTCCAATTCAAAATTTCCGTTGCTATCGATAGGTGCTGTGGCGGTGTTGCCATTGATTCCTTTGACATTCACGATTCCCACAATGGGAGCACCTACAGCTGCTGTGCCAATGATTGTGTTGCCAGGAACATTGGGATCGTCATTGTCATTATGTTGGTGACAAAACGCCAATTTTTTCCAGGCATGTTCATAGTGTTTGATTGCTTTGTCTGCTCTGTTTTTTGCCTCAGCCTTTGCAAATTCTTTCTGTGCTTTTTCAATTTGCTTGGAACCACATAAGGAATTAGCAATGCCCAGACCAGCAAGTAATCTATCTGCATCAACAAGAGATGCGATGACTTCTGTGACAACCGGGTCTTTAACCTTTTTCAGGGCCTTAAATGCTTTTTTGTCTTCTCCGAAGGCTTTTTTACCTTTTTCACTTAATTCATTGTCTGCCACAAAATAAGTCAGACTTTTTTCTATGGCCTTTCGCGCTTTTTCAATCTCTTTATCAAAACCCTTTTGACCATTTTTATGTTTTTTACCAGAACCCTTTCGACCTTTTTTATGCTTTTTATCAGGACTAAGAGTCTGGAGCAATTCAAGCGCTCTCTCTTTAGACTGAAGCGCGGTACAGCCAGAATCGGTGACAGCTTCCCCCATCATCGTTGCAAAACATTTATCAAAATTATCAAAGACACCGTCTCCGTCGCTATCTCCCTCCAATGCGGATAAATTACTGTTGATCCCAAAGAACAATATAGCGACCAGCGCCAACATATAAATAAATTTGTGGAATATTTTCGGACTCATAGTGGCCTCCTTCGATGAATAAAGAACCACGCCCAAAGGAAGTGGTTTTGATTGCCCCTGAAAGGGAGACGGTTGTTTTGGATTCAAAGAACGACAACCGTTAATATCCTGTGGGTTGAAAAAAGTCAAGTCATAAATACACCATATGTCGCTAATAATTCTCACCATGTCGCGAATGGGGAACTTGAATTCTGTGAAGGCCAGCTTTCAGCAAATTTACATTTTTGAATCAAAGAAATTTGTGTCGCGAAAATCTTTTTCCACTGTCGCGAACGTGTAAAACCCGATGGTCCTTTTGGAAAAATAAATTTTTGTAAATTGCATCGAAGGGAATAGATATGAGCCACAAGTCATAAATATTTATTATTTCATAGCACGGCACGATTAGAGAGGGATAATTGGGACCATCCCGGATCTCAGCTCTATTTAGCCCATTTTGTGGTGATCCCAAGCCAAATACCGTGCACATATGGGACAGAGAGATTCTGCTGAAAAATACTTGAAGGATAAAAAACAGACATGATTTGTAGCTATTACTGCACGTAAGGGGACTGCTCTGGAATGTGTTTGGTAGGATTTGGTGGAAATTTTATAGATGCAATAATAATGTCCCTTCCCGGGTGAGATGGTCCTGGATTATTTATATTTGATAAAAGTGGTCTACAATTACTGAATGATCTTTCCCTTAAAAACCAGCACCGTTTCCTAAGGGATCGTACAAAAATAACTTGGCCTAATCTGTCCGCAAAAGTCCTATAAAGACTAGACATTTTGCTGACAAAATGCCAGTTAATTTTTGAACCAATCCTGAGCCAATCCTGAGCCAAATCTTAGTCTTCCTTTATAAGCTTTTCCTTCACCTTAGCTTGCTCAGCCCGGCGGACGTCTCCAGCCTTTTTAAACGCTTCCCGCTCTTTCTCTGAGACATGCATAAAAACCTTGCGCCATGTCTCATCTTCAGACCAGAGGAAAGGAGCTTGAACAGTTGTTCGCGGCTGCCATGCGCCCTGCAACAGGTCAAGAGTCATATTCATGATTGAACGCTGCATCTCTTCGTCCCAAGGCTTGCCACAAGGATTTCCCAGTGGAAAGTCTGTGAAGAGGAAACGAGCCGTTCCGCACTCCTCGACGATATCCCGGGCAGATCCGACAACAACAGTGGGAATTCCGTTTTCTTCAAGATGCCTTGCAACCAGACACACGGTCTGGTGACACACTGGTCAGAGTGCCGGTAGAATTACAGCATCAACACCATCCTCCTTGCAAAACTCAAGGACCTGAGGAGCAGATTTCTTTGTCGTTTTGCCTTGACTGTAATCGGTCATGACCCCATAAAATCTCGGCGATGCTGACTCGATTTTACCGTCAGCTGCACATTCAGCCAGCCGGTTCAGCGGCATAAAACTATCGTTGTCATCGGTGTGGGTTGAATCCTGATCCCATTGTAAATCATTAGTATAGAAATGTTCGGGAATCTCATCTGCAGGGTGGGCATACACTTTTCTTAATAAGTGCCTCTCTTGCGCGCTTTCTCCCGGCAGCTTTCCAAGATCTGTCGTCGTCAACAAAGCGACTCTGCACTGGGAAAGAGGCTTTTTAAGTTTTGTAAAAGGGACATCATGATTAGAAACCCACGCGTAAGGCTTGTTATACCCGTAAGCCGCATAGAACTCCCTGGAAAGATCAATATAACTCAAAAATGAACGATAAGGTGTACGTTTAAGCATAGCATGTCTCCTCGGTTTTTGGATGTTTTTTAATATTGTGAAACTGGTCATCGCAATCTGTCAATACGACAATATTGATACTACAAGGCAAATTTGTGCTTCTATTCAAAAGCAAGTCATTTGTAGATTTGAATATTTAGTCTGATCAAATATCGGGTAATCAGCAATGTGCCGCTGCCAGTGACTCCCATCATTAAAAAACAAGTTTGAGCTGATTTTGTTCGTTTTTGGCGTTCACAGAGTATTAATTCTTTGCTAAGTATTCATATTAACTATTAATAACTATTTATGATAATAAATAACATAAGGAGCAAAAAAATGAGAACATGCCGCGTTATTAGCCTTTTGGCTGTTGTTTTCCTGACAGCATTTTCTTTGTCAAATTTGAGCGCAGCGGACAAGATCCTGTCCATGTCCACAACCACCAGTACTCAGGCTTCAGGACTACTGAATATCTTGCTGCCCGCCTTTGAAAAGGATACCGGCATCAAAGTCAAAGTGATTGCCAAAGGCACCGGTGCTGCCATTCGGGATGGAGTGGACGGAAACGTGGATGTGATCTTTGTCCACGCAAAATCACGTGAAGAAGATTTTGTCAAGAAGGGTTATGGTACGAAAAGATACGCTGTGATGCACAATGATTTCGTCATTTTGGGACCCGCCAATGATCCTGCGAAAGTTAAGAACAGCAGCAGTGCATCATCCGCCCTTAAGAAAATCGCGCTGAACCAGTCAACATTCGTCTCCAGAGGAGATGACAGTGGAACTCATACCAAGGAACAGTTCCTTTGGAAACAGACGAAATTGAAGATGAAAACCACAACAACCACCATTACTAAAAAAGGGAAAAAGAAGTCGGTTTCTTACAGTCAGCCCATCGGCAGCTGGTATAACTCCATCGGCCAGGGCATGGGAAAAGTGCTGACTTACGCAGATGAAAAGCAGAGTTATACGATGAGCGATCGAGGAACGTATATCAAGTATAAGTTCGGTCGAAAGCAGAAATTTGATTTGACAGTACTCCATGAAGGGGATAAGGCTTTAGCTAATCCGTACGGCATCATCCCGATAAATCCAAAGACGCATCCTCATGTCAAGCATAAACTGGCTGTACAATTTGCAGAATGGCTGGTTTCAGCCCGGGGCCAGAAACTGATCGACGGCTATCGCCTGATAGGAAAACAACTGTTCTACCCGGACGCGATCTAACGTACTTCCCCAACATTCAGCCGGTCTGTTTTAAGAGCAAATTCAATGGACCGGTTTCAAAAATCCTGTTAAATTGGCATTTCAAACTACCTTTTAGTACATATTTGTCAGTCCGTGGCGAAATCAACCGTTTCGGAACTTAAAACAACCCATTCAGACACGATTGATCGTAGGCTGATTAATTGCTGAACATCCGTTTTCCCTTTTTGATCCATTCCAACCGCCCATGGGTTTTTTCTTAGACAGCTTCATCTCCGCGTTCGAACTCATACGATCTCTGGACACCGAACTGCTGCTTATTGTTGTGGTTTCATTGAAGGTCAGCGGATTTTCAACACTGTTTGCCGGCGTCTTTGGCATCCCCCTTGGCTTCCTGATCAGTTTTAATGAGTTCCGGGGAAAACGACTACTGATTACCTGCCTGAATACCATGCTGGCTCTGCCAACAGTCGCGATTGCGCTTTTTGTATATGCCTTTATATCCAGACGAGCGATTTTTGGCTCTCTGGATCTACTCTATACCCAGAAGGCTATTATTATTGGCCAGACATTTCTGATTTTCCCCATCATCGCCACCTTCACTATCTCAGCCATCAGCCATATCGATCAGCGCTACCGAAAAACAGCCCTGACGCTGGGCGCCAATCAAAAACAGGTGGCATTCATTGTGTTGAGAGAGGCTAAATATGGGATTCTGGCTGCAATCATTGCTTCATTTGGTCGAGTCATCTCAGAAGTTGGAATCAGCATGATGCTGGGAGGTAACGCAAAAGGATTTACCAGAACCATCACCACTGCTATGGCATTGGAATATGATAAAGGAGAATTTGTATTGGCCGTCGCTTTGGGAATGGTCCTGATCATCATCAGTTTTGCCATCAACCTCCTGTTTCATCTTTTTCAGGGGAGGGACAGCAAATGATCCTGTATGCCCTGCAAAAAATCACCAAGGTTTTCGGTAGCCGAAGGATCCTGGATATTGATTTTCTGGAGATTGAAGAGGGGAAAATCTACGCGCTATTGGGGCCAAACGGAGCCGGAAAAACCACCCTGCTGGATGTACTCGGTTTTCTGGAACCACTGACCTCGGGAGAAATCATATTTAAAAACAGAACCGTCAAGTATTCCGAGAACCATCTTCAAAAACTGCGTCGGAATGTGGTCATGGTCAATCAGAAACCGATTCTGTTCTCAACATCGGTCTTCAAAAACCTGGATTTTGGCCTGAAAATCAGAAACATACCGGCCCCCAAGCGACGATTGATTATTGAGGAGTCCCTGGATCTGGTCGGGCTACGCCACATGATCCAGGCTCCTGCTCATAAGCTGTCAGGTGGAGAAACGCAACGAGTTGTTCTGGCCAGGGCACTGGCTCTGTCTCCTCAGGTCGTCCTTTGTGATGAACCGACGGCCAGCATCGATCTGGAAAATCAGGTTGAGACTGTCAATCTCCTGAAAACGATCAATGAAGAAAAAAACATCTCCATCATTCTGGCTTCACATGATCGATCCCAGGCACTGTCAATCGCTCATCATACGCTTTTCATTGACCACGGCAGCATATCCGACGCCTCTTATGAAAACCTGTTTTCAGCCATCATCCACAACGCTGATGACGGCGGGTCTACCTGTACCATCACACCCGGCATCGAGCTGACTCTTTCCCGTCAGCAAAAAGGAAAAAAAAGAATCCTGCTGGACCCGTCTAAAATCGAGTTGTTGGATGACGGCCATCCCCATTCCGGTCCTAACATTCTGAATGGAGAAATATTGAGCCTTTCTAAAGAGAAAGACAATATACGGTTGATGATCAATATCGGTATCCGTCTGACTGTTTTTCTGTCCTCATCACAATACCGAAAAAAAAGACCCTTGGTAGGTGATTTGGTATCCATCCAAATCCAGCCACAGGCTGCTCGTATTTTATAGTCACTTTTTGACGTTCAGGATTATCCCACCAGTCTCATCAACAGGAAGCCACACAATCTCCGGAGTATTCAGCCGCCGAGATAGCGGATTGAAAAATACACTGGTTATTGTCGATAAAACACTTTAAAATTGACAGATGATCTAAACGAAACGGTTCAATCATCTGTCCGTAGTGCGTCAGGCTTCTGGCGATACGGTCACTCAATTAATGCTGTTGTTCAACTTCCTTCAGCCATCACCAGACGGTTGTCGTCGTTGAGCTGAGTAACGACATCGGAATTAATTTGATTCGCAAAGGAGAATCTGATGAAACGTTTGAGCGCCTCTCTTCTCGTTTTTATTGTGGCATTCACTTTTCTAATCCCTCTCACTCATGGCCAAAATCTCTGAATACGACAATTATACTGGCTTGGGGGCAGTTGCAGGCATTCTTGAACCGTCTGAAGATGCGACCGAATTGAATACAGTTAACAGAGACCGTTTATAATATATAATGCAGGTACAAATATGACTGATGTGCAGGCCAACTATCTGAAGACAAAAGCTCCCGAATCGAAAAAAACGTTTATCGATATTTTACGGCGGATTTCCCAATTCTCCCACCTTTCCGAAGAGCTGTTCCAACAGCTGTTTGAATATTCCAATTTCGTTTGTCTGGTGGACAAGGAACGTCCGGTACAGGAAGGGACGTTCGGTCAGAATATCTATGTTCTGATCCAGGGTCAGCTGGAAGTGTATCTTCAAACCGATTCAGGGGAAGAAAAGCAGACCGACGTGATTTTCAGACCATTCAGTATTTTCGGGGAACAATGTATTCTGGGAGAGCCGAACAACGCTTCAGTTGAGGCCAGGGGCGAGGTGCTGCTGCTGGCGATTGATATGTCCGCCTTGCCGGATCTGTTTGAAGGCTTGGAAAACGCAGAGAATCGCCTCGAAGATGAAGCCTATCGACAAAGCCTGGACATGAACACCATTTTTGCCACTGTACTGTTGAACCGGCTGAACCGGTTGATCAAGGATCAGTACAAGCTGGTACAAAAACTGCTGATTCTTCATCAGTCAAAGGAATATCAAGCCAGTTGGCGGCAAAATGTCTTATTGACGACAATCTTCAATGAGTTTTCACAAAATAATCTCTCACCAAAACTGGAGGCGAACCAGATCCTGCAGAAGGTGCTGGATTCCTTTGTTCCACAGAATCAAAGACTGAACGAGTTGATTTCTCAACCGCAGGTAAACACTGAAAAAATCTACATGGAGCTGGTAAAACTGGAATCACTGGGCAAGATCGACAATATGAACATCCTCCTGATGGAAACCATCCAGCGGTTAGCGGAAAAAGCCATGGAACTTGACGATTATACGGACGATCTGGAACTGGAGCTTCACAACCCATCTTCTATTGTCTCGCTGTCAGGGTATCTGGACGAGGTTTTTCAAGCGATCGTTTCCTCCTGCGTTTTAAGTCGGGATTTGACCAAGGAACAATTCTTAGAGGGATTTTTGAGCGAATCATACCCTGAACCGGCCCAATTGACTGCCTATCTGGAAAAAGGTGGGTTTATCACCGGCACCTTTGAAATGGCTTACCTGATGGTCCTGATCTGCCAATCTTGCATCAGGAAGGAATTCGAGCTCAACCATTTAATCGCCGAGAGTATAGCTTACCTGACGACTCTGAATACACCCAGGCAGAATGTCAAAAGGCTGTCACAGAAATTCAGGGAAGACAATCAGACCCTGACATCCGAACTGATAGAGCTCTATCAAAAAACGGCAGGTGATGAAACAAAACAGGTGCAGGAGGGATCCTCGAAATCATCAGCCCAGGATAGCGTGGAGAATTTACTTGCGGAGTTCGATCTATAATCTCGAACCTGATAAAGAGGTCTGAATTTAATTCCAAGTAAAGAAAGGGAGGTTCATGAACTCCTTACGCATTCTACTTCAACCGATAATTTTGAGCTGCTGATTTCAAATCACATAAAAAGCGTCGTTGAAAGAACCAATGGTAAAGTTCATGGCCCTGGAGGTGCAGCTGAAATTCTTGGAATAAAAGAATCCCCGCCGCAAGCGGCGGGGTATTATATCCAAGCTACGCAATAAACAAACAATTATTCATTAAATGATATAGTTACAGCAAGAGGCACAACTGATATTGGAAGGTATTGGGGGTAAAATGGTGAAGGTGATGATTTTCAGTTATTATTATTCGGTGATTTTACTTTTTATACACCACAGGTATATACAATCTCCGTCGCGTCTGGCCGAGACGGTCGGTCCAGGTGTTTGAGAATCTTTCGAAAGATCGGCGCTTCAGTGATTAAATACCTTTTGACCCCTGTCGGGTGATGGGATAAAATCAGAGGATACAGCTAATCTGTTTTTAGCTGAACAGGTTTTTAACACTCCAAAATCGGCATCTTCAGAGAGGCATCATGGCACCCCAGCGCTCATCTTATACAAGGTTCTTTCTATCATTCCTACTTTGTTTATTCCTGCTGCCGAATGCGGTCGTAAGCAGGGATTTGAATGGCTTTAGTCTGAACGGCGCATTGATTCCTCCTTTGGAGATCCTGCCGGGAGGCCCTCCCAGAGACGGCATTCCCTCCATAGATCACCCTGAATTTGTTATACCGCAGGAAAGCGATTTTTTAAAGCCCGATGATCGCATCCTCGGTATTGTCATATCCGGAACACCAAAAGCATATCCTATCAAGATTCTCAACTGGCATGAGATTGTGAATGATACCGTCGGCGACTTTCATTTTGCGGTCACCTACTGTCCCCTTTGTGGCACGGGTGTCGCTTTTTCAGCAGATATCCTGGGTGAACATCTCGTGTTTGGTGTCTCCGGCCTTCTCTACAACAGCGACGTATTGCTTTATGATCGAAAATCCGAATCTCTCTGGTCGCAGATTATGGGGCAGGCGGTTACAGGCCCCTTCAAGGGACGCCGACTTGAAATGCTGCCTTTGCTGCACACCACCTGGGATGAGTGGCGCACAAGATACCCTACCACCACTGTACTTTCAACAAAAACAGGCTTTTCCCGCGACTACAGCCGTAACCCGTACGCTGGATACGAAAAATCCACCCGACTTTACTTTAAAATTTCCCACACACCACCAAGAACGTATCATCAGAAGGAGCGCGTGTTGGGGATTCAGGTTGGAGATCAGTTCAAAGCCTATCCCTTCATCGAATTGAATCGTCATGGAAAAAAGAAGTTTACGGATCAGTTCGGTGGTAAACGGTACACGATTTTCTGGAACAGTAAGAACCAGTCTGGCTCTATCAGGGACTACACGGGAAAAGAGATCCACACTATCCAGGCATTCTGGTTCGCCTGGTACACCTTTCACCCTGAAACCCGGGTATTCAAAGCTGAATCCAAGAATTGAATCTGTCGAACCCCCTTTTGACATTTCCTACGGCGAAACTTGATATTGTTGGCGCGATAATCACCAGTAGCGTGATAAGGGCCACAGTTGTCTTTTTTCTACGACTTCTCTTGCCCAGGTTCAGACTTCTGGAAACTGTTTTCTGATCATAATCTCGAGGATTGTCCTATCTGTTTCTACCATTCCCTGAGAACTCAACTCACCAATATTCTTCATGGTTTGCTCCGGTGTGATACCAACAATGCCATCGGTATATTTTACACAAAGTCCCCTTAATGAAAATAAAGCAGATTGTACGGCTGCCCCGGCGGCGGTTGCCAGTTTAAAGGCACATCCGGATTTGGCTCCGTCGCAGATCACACCAGCCAGGTCACTGATCAAATTCTTGATCGCCCAGGCGATATGTTTGATTTGCCACCCATCAGGAACGTTATCCCTGCTGTTGCTCCTGCTCCAGCAGCAATCGAACATCCACAGACAGCAGTCAACCTTCCCGTGTGTGCTTTCACATAGCCGGTAACAACATGGCTGAGCGCAATTGCTTTTAATACTTCCTCTTCATCTTCATGAACGATATAATCTTTAACTGCCCAAATGGGTAGCACAGCGGTCCGACCATGATTGCCGCATTCAGCCAGGTTGACATTAAAATCCACACCTTCCCTGATAAATGCCAGATCATCTTTAGAATGATGAATCCTGGATCGAACTTATGAGAATTTTTTAGATGTTTTTAGTTTAGCGTAGCGAAAATGAGCCTTGTTTGAGCGAGGCAGGCGAGTTTGGCGGTTTTTCGCGAAGCAAACTTAGAACATCTTAAAATTCTTATGTAAGAGACAGGTTTTATCGTTCAACTTTTGTTCTGCAAAAACCTAACCGGACATTGCTGAGTACAAATAATACTTGTACAAAAAGATAAGCTTTTTGTTGAACGATAAACGAGTCATCACTGTATGTTGAATAAACCTTTTCTCTAAAACCTTGAAATACCATAATTTACCTCTATCACAAAAATTTATCAGCTGGACGATTTTCTGACCAAAAGACAGATTACCACCAATATAGATGCCGATATCTCCTGTTTTACCGCCAGTCTAAAATTTGGCTGCAACCCCTATCATCAGCTCTCTTCGCAGTTCTTGATCTGGTACGCCAATTCCCTGTCCTATCCGAGCTATGATCGGCAATCCAGCAAGTGATTCAATCCCGAAATAGAAACCAAGAGCCAGCCCCTGTATCGAATCTGAGTCCGGTGTACTCTCCAGATAATCCATGTCTAATCGTTTGAAAAAGGCATAATCATAAAACAGCAATAGTTTTTTATGTTCTGTAAATTCAAACATATGAGAAAGATTGGTTATGTACACTTCTCTCGCTCTGAATTCATTTCTAAAAAAGCCGGAAACTGAGTATTCACCAGGTAATCCTCCTAACCTGTAACCACTGAATAAATCCAGGTTTTGACCAATGGCTGCAGATAGCTTTAATTTACTTTTCCCAATCCGATCCCAACTACGGCTTAACGTTAAGCTAAATTTTTCTTTGTAATATGATTTCACTGATTTGTAATCGTCCTCCAACTGCCAGTCATCCCAATCATATCTCAAGCCGGATTCCAACCTTGCTTCAAATATACTGTCATCCATAGCAAAGGCATTTTTCGTACTCAAGTTCAATGTATTTAACCGGGTTGAGAAATCGGACGGTAATTGAAATTTTTCACCTGTAAACTCATTATCGTAAAACCTGGCCTGTTCAATCAAAAACCGCCAATTCAGAAGCCAATTCTTGTTTATTTCATAGCCAACTGCAACATAAGCTCCCAAGCTATCACCATAAAAAGTAATTTCTTTTTTGCGTTCACCCGCCACATAAATATCCATTCCGAAGCCTTCTGAGACAACTTCTCCCATTGCCCCATAACCGAAGTTCCAGACGGTCTCAGTTGAAGTTTTAAAATCCACGAGAATTTCTGAAGTTTGCAGAGTGAATTCAAAAAATGGTCGATCCGATTCAGGTTCGCTTTTGTAATTATAGTAAATGAAAAGAGTGCTTAATCCATCATTAGAATCTATTGGAGCATTATTCCCCAAAAATATCGTATGCTTAAGTTTATCTGTTTCCTCTCCAAAGGAGACAAATGAAATGATAATTAGTGGAATCAAAAACATTATAAAGGATTTCATGCTCAGCCTGTCATCACAGAAAATGGTATAAATGCCAAACATTTTAGCCTGACCGTTTGCGTTACTATATAACATTGCAGTTTTTTTGCAAGGTTAGGTAAGGTTATCGAAATTTCCTGTTTCGTTATCAAACAAAATCCATCTCGTCTTTCGATGTTGGCATGCTTTGCAGCGTTAAGTTTCTGGAAGACAACGGGATCAATACCCCGGCGAGAAAAGAAGAAGTAACCTCAGGGCAGGGTGTCAAAAGCTCTGCCAACTTTTCTTGGAGGTTAAAATGAAATTGATAAAAGAAGAGTTCGAGGCACCTTTCAAAGACTATCCGCTATATTCACAAGAGGATGCTATAGACCCATTGGTGATTGCCAAGCTGTTTGATCCGGTGGGCAGCAAGACATGATAATCGACCGAGAGTTGTGATGAATAACAGATTGAAGTTATGAGATGATGAAATTTTGAGGAGCGACAGCTTCGTCATTCCCTAATATTTTTTCCTCACTATTCATATTTGGGCCATTGAAAAGTAATGTTGTAAACAAGAACTTTTTCTACGTCATCTACACCAAGTCCAGGTACTACCATATCGGCAAAAGTCGCGCCAATATTTGTGCTTAATCCCCAAGGACGGTAAACAATTGTAAAACCTGGAGCTATAATAAAAAGCTTAATATTGGCCTCTTTGTTACCTGCGGAATCTGTATCACCATTTATTTCAAAAGCGTCACCACCATAACTTGTTGATGCATTACTTGATGTTCCTGTCCATTTTACCTTCTGTCCTTCGGACTTTAATGTCATCGCGAAAAACATAGAAGGAATCATGCGAAAATCTGAGCCCAGGTTCATAGCAAACTGCCAACCGACGAATGGAAGAAAATGATTATAAGTCGCGGAATAGTCGAGCGTTCCTTTCTTGTTGATATCACTACCTTGAGTTAGGCGCCAATCAACCTTGGTATTATCCATCTTATATTGATTAAAAATAATCCCGGCCATTAAAGGCATCGAATTGCTTTGTTCATTTTTAACAATAGGGTCCCAAACTACCCCAATACCGACGCCAAGATAAGCTACTTTTCCTTGAACATTACTTACTTCAATACTATCTTTCCCCCCTCTGGTTGCTCCATTTAGTTCAACAGGAGTTTCAGTTCCTCTTGGTAAAAAATCTGTAATTAATTCATCCATTCCACCGCCTTTCACTTTTTGGGAAGTATAATATCCTATTCCATACAGGCCCCATCCTTTTTTCAAGGCCTGTGAATAGGACACAGAAAACAACTCACCACTTAAAGTCACAACATCAGCATCAATTTCGGTATATCCACCCGATATTCCCCATTGATATTTTTCTTCCAAATAATGTGACATGGGAAGAGGCATTACCATAAACTGGTTACTTAGTGAAGCAGCTGAGGCGTTATGAATTCGGTGCCCGATGTCTGAGGCATTCGCATTTACAAAAAAAAGCAATCCTAAAGACAAAATTATTAATAAAATTTTCAAAGTTCACACCTTATAATTGAAGAGATGGTTGGAAAATCTCTAACTGTTCTACGAACTATGTACAATGAATTCAGAAGTGAAGTGGTCTTGTATAAATGGATAAATAGTATGCCAATTTTACTTAGGGATCGTACAAAAATAACTTGGCCTAAGCTACCCGCAAAAGTCCTTAAAAGACCGGACATTTTGCTGACAGAATGCCAAGTAATTTTTGAGCCGACCCTTAGATAGGCACGTAGGTACAATATCCAATTCTCAAATTACCGTATGATTGCTTAAAAAAACTAATTTTGAAGTTGATTAAACTCCTCCAGCTCTTATCCTTTCAAAATTTTGGTCAAAAATCAATAGCTTGTGACCAATTCTATCTGGTTAGCCTATTAGCGACTATTTGTCTAAAATGATATCTATGTGCGAATCAGGAAAACCTTCGGTGTCTCTTCAAATTAAACCACTTTAGCCCATTTCCTAAAGATCATATTTATGCAAGTGTAAACTTCCGGGACAATCGAATCTTCAAACAAGATTTTCAATAAAAGAATCCCCGCCGCAAGCGGACGGGGTATTCAGCTTTTAGGTTTTAGCTTTAAGCGATTAGCATAAGCTTCCAATGGCTAACGCCTAATAGCTAATAGCTAATAGCTAATAGCTAATAGCTAATAGCTAATAGCTAATAGCTTTTCGTTAGAATAAATAAGGATAGATTGTGTGAGGAACGAACCACAATCTTATCCTGATGTT
>JABGPJ010000083.1 GCA_018645005.1 Deltaproteobacteria bacterium
CATTCGTAATGTGCAGGTGACCGGTTCGACTCCGGTTGTCGGCTCCAGTACTTCAGGAACTTTGCAGGCCCTTCTAAATCTGAGGGAATGAAGTCCAAGCAACAGTTCAAGCACATCATTTTAAAACAGATCGTACATCAAGCTTCGTGGTTGGGGATCTCGAGTTCTAACCTCGTTTTCCGCTCTATAAATTCAGTGCATGAAAAAAGAAGAAGTAAATGCTCCGGCAAGATCGGTCCTATTTTTTTACCTGAGAAAAATATGAAACCCAAATAACAAGGGGATAAAATAAGGTGTACAGCCCCTTACAAATCTAAACGTTGAGAAAGAGACATCGAATGTTAGTAGAACCCAGAGTTAAAGCCGACTGGAACAGGGTATGAAAAACTTGAATTGCCAAAATTAACAGTCGCAGATCCTGAACTACCGCTTGATCAAAATCCCCAACTTGGATACCATTCGCTGGTTAAATCATTGAAAGCAACGCCTTGCGATATTCCATTGATATAAAGTGTAATTTCGTGATCATCGATGTTGAGGGCAACACCAATAGACTGTCCCGCACTATAAAGCGACCCATAACTGCTGATACCGTTTTGGGGCTACTAATTTCCAGTATTTTGGGAATACTCTATTCCTTCTGCATTGCCATCACCATCTGGGTATGCTGATACGGGAGTTGAAATACGTGGTTGGCATATATGGACAATTGGACAAAGTCGCCAGAGAATAGAGACAATGCTGAAATTGTTGCAGACCCGGAAATTTCTGCACTGGTACTCATTTGCTCGGTTTACTCTTTGATAAAATAGCAGTCAGCTTTAATCTCTATTTTTGTAATCCCAGGAGGATTGCTAAAGTTCATGAAAAAACAACTGGTAAAAAGGAAGCATGTCTTGGACGCAACCGCCATGGTAATGCTGGTTGTGTTATGTGCAAGCTGGGGCATACAGCAGGTCTCAATCAAGTACGCTAACCAGGGTATATCGCCGATTCTACAATCGGGTCTCCGATCAGTTTTCGCAACGATTCTGATTTGGATATGGATGATCGCAAGACGGCAACGGATTCTTGAGAAAGATGGCACTCTTTGGTGGGGAATTGCTGCAGGTCTACTGTTTACAGGTGAATTCCTGCTGATTTACTGGGGACTTGATTTTACCTATGCATCCCGCTCCGCTATCTTCCTGTATTTGTCTCCTTTTGTGGTCGCAATTGGATCGCAGCTCTTTATCCCCGGGGAGCGCCTACGGAAAATACAAGTCATTGGTCTTTGTTGCGCATTTGTAGGTATTGTGGTCACTTTTGGTGAATCTTTAACGCTGCCAACCAATAAAGTATTAATTGGTGACGGTATGCTGGTTATTGCTGCAGTGTTATGGGGAGCTACTACAGTGCTGATCAAGGCAAGTCCACTTGCCCAGATCGCGCCCAGCAAAACACTTCTTTATCAATTAGGGATTTCTGCCGTTATCCTGCCCTTCGGATCCCTGGCGATCGGCGAGCCCGGTATTGTTAAAATCACACCGTTGATTGGCATTTGTCTCGTTTACCAAATTGTGTGGGTGGCGTTTGTAACCTATCTTCTCTGGTTTTGGTTAATCCGCAACTATCCTGTTGCCCGCTTGACGTCATTTACCTTTCTGACCCCTCTTTTTGGCGTGATTGCAGGGGGTTTATTGTTGAATGAAGCCATCACAAGTTCTTTGCTACTGGCGCTTGTACTTGTAGCGATCGGCATTTTCCTGGTGAATAGACCCCTGCGCAATTGAAATAATCAGACGAGTGTTGCTGTTGAATGATATAATGGTTGATTTTTTTTGTTCAAAGGTTAACATCCAGGAAACTGAAAATCGATTTTCTTTTCATTTGGCTTTTCTCCCGGAGATAATATGAAAAAGTTTCTTAAAGTATTGGCAGGCATCATTATCCTGATACTTGTTGCCATGATTGCCAGTTATTTGGTCTCTGTTGGTAAACTTGAAAAGTTGACCCCTGAAGTCAGAAAAAGCTTACCCGGAGATTTTATCAAAATAAAAGATGGCGTGATTAGTTATTTTTGGAAAGGCCCTGTCGGCGGCAATATCGTCGTTCTGGTTCATGGTTTGTCGACACCGAAATTCGTCTGGGATGGAAATGTTGATGCATTGACGGCAGCCGGAAACAGGGTTCTGGCTTTTGATCATTTAGGCAGGGGGTTTTCCGATCGACCAGATATCATCTACAACGCTGAACATTATGATCGCGAATTGCTTGGACTCCTGGATGCTCTTGAAGTTAAAACTCCTGTTAATCTGGTGGGTTATTCAATGGGTGGAGGCAATGTTATTGGATTTGCTGCCCGTCATCCAGACCGAGTCAAAAAACTGATCTTGATCGCACCTGCAGGCTATGTTCCCAAGTATTCTGGCTTGGCAGCTTTGGTGCTGATCCCCGGCCTCGGGGACTGGCTCATGACAATGATGGGAAAGGACGCTATGCTTGATGCCATCAAGAAAGAGGTTGATGCAGGATTTGCACTGCCGAATATGGTAGAAAAATTCGAGACGCAATTTAAATATCGGGGTTACCTGCCTTCAATTCTTTCGACTATGAGACATTACCCTATGTATGATCTTGGAGATTCTTATGAAAAAGTAGGCAGGCTGGGTATCCCCACATTTGCGATCTGGGGAACTAAAGATTCTATGGTCCCTTTTGATGGGGTTGAAAGAGTGAAAAAAGCGATTCCCCATGTAAGAATATTTCCGGTTGAAGGTGCCGAACATTCTGTCACTTATGCCAAAGCAGCAGAGGTGAATCGAATTCTGATCGAAGTACTGAGTGAGTAAGTGCTCGTCTTATCACTTGAACCGGCCGGCATCGATCTCGATGATATTGCCGTGGCTGAAGCTTGTGGAGCGGCTTTTGAAAACGAACACACGTCCCCGGTACCATCCTTTTTCCGGCAATTTGGCTTGGCAAATTCCAGGCTCAAGCAGGATCAGTTTTAACTGTCCAAGTTCTTGTATGAACTGAAAATTTTTGTCGGCGGGGTGCAGTTCGATAACAGCGACCGGGTGACCTGCAAGGGGAAATCGTTCATAATGGTCACAGGCTTCCTCTGCCCCGAATAACGGTGTAGTAAGCAAAATAAGACTGAATGCCAGCACAGATCTGAGAATCAATTGAGATCTCATTTACAGTTATGTATTCAATTTAATGCTTGATGTCTGACGGCGACACCCCTGAAGAGTTCCCTTGGGGAGCAACCCATTCCATAATAGTTTGACGATATTATTGAATAAGTCCAAGGGTTTCCCTGGCGATTTTCAGCTCTTCATCGGTTGGAATGATGAAAATGCGAATGGGTGAGACGTCAGTTTGAATTTCCCTGGATTTGTTGGCCCCGGATTTGTTTTTTGCCTTGTCAAGTACGATTCCAAGCTTTTCCAGTCCCTTACAGACCTGTGCACGGATCTCCGGTGCATGCTCTCCGATTCCCGCAGTGAAAATGATAGCATCAACTTCCCCCAGGACTGCCAAATAGGCCCCGATGTATTTTTTGATGCGGTAAGTATACATTTCCAAAGCTGTTTGGGCCCTTTCATCTCCCTTTTTTGCAGCCGTCATTATATCCCTCATATCGTTCAAGTCACAGATCCCTTTCAATCCACTTTGTTTGTTCAGCAGGGTGTTAATCTCTGCGATAGACATACTGGAGTTTTCTACCAGAAAGTACGGAATCGAGGGATCAATATCACCGCTGCGAGTTCCCATAATCAGCCCTTCCAGTGGAGTCATTCCCATCGATGTGTCGACACTTTTACCTTTTTCGATTGCCGTCATGCTGCCGCCGTTTCCCAAATGAATCGTGATGAGATTCAGATCAGAGAGTGGTTTATTCAGTAAACGGGCGGTCTCTTCGGCCACAAAGTGATGAGATGTGCCATGAAACCCATAACGTCGTATTTTCAGAGAGGAGTAAAGCTCATACGGCAAGGCGTAAAGATAGGCTTTCGGAGGAATGCTGTGGTGAAAAGCGGTATCGAAAACTGCTACCTGACTTGCGGACGGAAAAATTTTCCGGGCGACCTCGATCCCAAGAATGTTAGCAGGATTGTGCAAAGGGGCCAAAGGAATGTTTTCTCTGATCGCGTCAAGCACCTGATCATTGATAATTGTTGGCTCCCAGAAGGTTTCTGCTCCATGAACCACTCGGTGTCCGACAGCATCGATTTCAGATACATCTCTAATGACACCTGTTTCCGGATCGGTCAACAGAGAAACAATCGTGTTCAATCCTTCAGTATGATTCAAGATTGGATTATATTGAACGCTTTCGTTTTCTGACGTGCCACTGAGAACGACATGGGTGTGACGGCCGCGGTCAGATTCCCCGATTTTTTCGAGGTTGCCATAGGCCAGGACCGTATTGTTATCTATAGAAAAAAGTTTGTACTTGATAGAAGAACTGCCAGTGTTGATGACAAGAATTTTCATGAGCGTCCTTTTTCAGCCTGTGCCTGAATCGTTGAACCGCTTTGAGGCTCAACCGCAGAAATATATAATAGGTTCTTCGACATTGAAAATAATCTTGTTAAAATTGTGAAAAAAGTCGTGGCGGGATGCAGACAATTTTTGGGATATTGCCTGAGTAAAGGATTTGGGTTGAAATGGGGGAACTCATGTAGCTATCAAATCATTTAAGCACCAGGTTTTGAATGGGGTTTCTCTGAGTCATTATCTACAGGTTTGTCGGAGGCCGGATTATGGGCTCTTTTAATGAAAAGAAGATCGGTGTTGGGAAGCAGGTGCGTGACAATGACAACAATAGAAAATAGAAACGAAATGAGACTGAATTTGATAAGATAGATCTTATTTTTCATAATTAGCCGGTTTTAATCTTGGTATCTGAAAATTGAACAGGTAGCTTGTTTCCTTTTTTCGCGAAAAGACAATCACAGCCCGTCTTTGACTGTTTTCATCAGCTTCATTATTCCAGTCTTTTGAGCCAGAATATCAGATTGAGTAAATTTTTCAACCCATCTTTTTTCTTTCGCGAACGAACAGAAATTTTGATTGAAAAAATTTCCGCAACGATATTGTCTTTTGTGATGCCTTACAATAAACACTCTGATAGAAAAAGTCCCTCTTTTTTTGAAGAATAATTACTTTTACTTTTTCGTCATAATAGGATCAAATAGCAGACGAAGTTCGGTTATAAAATTCGATTGGGGCAACCGGAATAAACTTCGGGAACCTAACGGATACGCTGCCTCTAATTGTAATAAGTTACTGATAAAATAGTGAGAAATCAAAGCAGGTGCATAGAGCTCAATTCTTGACCCGGTAATAGCGACACCCTGAAAGTAAAATATGGACAAAAAACAGACGCTTTCCATTCCACACGATATAGAAGCGGAACAGGCCTTACTTGGGGCAGTTCTCGAAAATAATAACGCATTGGATGAGATAGCAAGCATCTTGAAACCGAATTCATTTTACAAACCATCCCATCAACATATATTTCGGGCGATGCTGGAATTGGCTGAACTTCAGCAACCCATCGACGAGGTGATTCTGGGTGATCAACTTCGCTCTTTAAATCAACTGAATGATGCAGGTGGATACGCTTATCTGGCAGAATTAGTAGAATGCGTGCCGAGTTCTGGAAATGTTGTTTACTATGCTAAAATTATTCAGGAACACGCTTTATTGCGGGATCTCATCCAGACAACCACTGACATCGGACGCA
The DNA here is from genome assembly GCA_018645005.1 of Deltaproteobacteria bacterium. Lineage (GTDB taxonomy): Bacteria > SAR324 > SAR324 > XYD2-FULL-50-16 > XYD2-FULL-50-16 > JAHJRI01. The sequence goes on from JABGPJ010000083.1 coordinate 5,738, forward strand.
AGAGCCGGGATCCAGAACAGAATATTTCAGAACTCCTGTCCGAGGCCGAAATTCAGATCGGTGAGATCGCAACCCGGTCGACGGATAAGAAATATGATCATATCAAAGATATTCTGGCATCGAGCTTTAAACGGCTGGAGAAAATATCTGAAACGACGGATGAAGTCACCGGAATCCCGTCCGGTTTTATTGATCTTGATCGCTTTACATCCGGTCTGCAAAATTCGGATTTAATTATCGTTGCTGCCCGTCCTTCAATGGGAAAGACGGCTTTGGCATTGAACATCGCCACCTATGTGGCAACACGGGCTGAAGAAAAAGGTGCGATTTTGATTTTCAGTATGGAGATGTCAAAGGAGCAGCTGGCAATCAGGATGCTGACAGCGGAATCCAAGGTGGACAGCAAGAAACTACGAGCCGGAAACCTGGGGCAGGAAGATTGGGATAAGCTCGCCATGGCAACTGACAAGCTGTCGGTCGTACCTCTTTTTATCAATGATGCGACAAACCTGTCTCCCTATGAACTCACAACGATTGCCAAGCAGTTGAATAAAGAGTTCACGAATGGCATCTCTCTGATTATCATCGACTACCTCCAGCTAATGAAAGGCAATCGCCCAAATATGCCCCGGGAACAGGAAATTGCTGAAGTCTCCCGTTCACTGAAAGGGCTGGCTAAGGAATTGGATATTCCAGTTATTGCCCTGTCTCAGCTGAACCGGGCTCTGGAAAATCGAAGCGATAAACATCCGCAATTATCCGATTTAAGGGAATCGGGATCTATTGAACAGGATGCCGATATTATTCTTTTTATTTACCGAGATGAAGTTTATAATGAGGATTCACCGGATAAGGGAATCGCTGAGATCATTATTTCCAAACATCGTAACGGACCGACGGGTGTTATTCGGGTTGCGTTCATTGGCAAATACACGAAATTCGCCAATCTATCCAGGCAGGAACCGTAAATGCAGGAATATTATCCGGAACATCGATTTTTCAAAGCGGAAAAGGTTATTGAAAAAGTTCTGAAGCAGAACAACCTGCAAGAGGTGCTCTATTACACAAAAATCCTTAAACACTGGGAATTAATCATTGGAAAGCCGCTTTCAAAAAAGGCAGTGCCACTTAAGCTGCAGAAAAAAGTTCTCTTCATCGGTGTCGTAGACTCAGCATATTCCCATCATTTGCGATTCTACGAACCCAATATTTTAGAATTGATCGCTTCTCCTGAAATATGTGGTGATGGGGCCGTGAAAAAAATAGTTTTCAGGACGACCCGGAAACGTACCGCTCAGAACAACCCTTCGGCACCACACTTAAAAACAGGCGCGCAAAATACACTCAGTAAAGCGGACAGTGTTCGGGCTGAAAAAACATCGTTGCAAATTAAGGATCAACGCCTTAAAAAAATCTTTTCGCGCTATATGGCAAAAACCATTTCTAAATAGATAGGCAAACCTCGAATTTAACCATCTGCCAGTGAATCGATCAAAGAATAAAAAAAAACAACCTTTTGCCAGAAAAAGATTTGGTCAACATTTTCTGAACGACAGATCAATTATCGATCAGATTGTTACCGGCGCTGGCGTATCCGCTGAAGACCACGTGATAGAAGTCGGGCCGGGTCGCGGCGCTTTGACGCGGCCATTGTTAGCGCAGGGGGCTTTATTGACAGCCGTGGAGCTGGACTGGGATCTGGTGGAAGGCCTTAAATCCAAGTTTGAAGGACAGGACCGAATTCAGATCGTGGAAGGGGATATTCTAAAGATAGACTGGAGTACGATCATCCACTCGCAGAAAAAAAGTAAGATAGTCGCAAATCTGCCGTATAATATTTCCACACCCATTTTCTTCAAGTTTGTTACCCACCGCCATCAGTTGGGCTCCATTGTGATCATGGTGCAAAAAGAACTTGCCCAGCGACTCTATCATACTGGAGAAGGGTCAAAGCTGAAGGATTATGGGATCTTATCGGTTGTTGCAGCCAATACGTTTACAGTTCAAAAGGTGTGTGACGTGCCGGCTTCTTGCTTTTCGCCGCAGCCAAAAGTAGATTCAATGGTGATTCGGTTGTTGCCAAAAAGAGTTGATATTAAAGAGGAAGGGCGATTTTTTGAATTTGTACGACGGGCGTTCAACAATCGACGGAAGTTGTTCGTCTCCTTTTTGAAAAGGGAGCATTCAGCGCTTTATGAAGCTCTCCCACTTCCTGAACGAGAGTATTTGACGGGGCTGCGTCCTGAAAATCTGTTACCGGAGCAATATTTGAGGTTGTTCCAGGGACAGCCCTTTCTGGACTGAGATGCTCAATCCGTAAAATCGTTGGCGAACACTTCCGAGAAATCCATGACAGAGAAGGGTTCCATCTTTATACCGATGCTGCTCTTACGGATCCAGATCTTGACTATATTAAAGGCCGTCCCATCATTTTGCGTCACTGTTTTCACATTCTCAGCAAAAACCACATCCTTGGTTTTGAACTCCAAAAATGCACCGTTGCTTGACAGCGGATTTAGGCGGATATAAATTTTATCCGGCTGATTTTCTTGTTGTTTGGGCTGCCCGATAAAAGGAATCGCTTCTTTGGTCAAGCGATTGGGATCGCTATATTTTTCAAGTTTTCGGTTTTCGGCGATTACTTCAATAATATCAGATGGCAATTCTTTCTCCTGGGTTCAATTAGACGTTAAAAATGGGTGTGGTTATCCGTGTTTCCTCATCGATCTCTACCTGTTTTATAGCATAGTTTAGGCAATTCTAGCAATCTTGAATCTGAGGAATCCTTTCCCAATAGTATTGATCAACAGGACTATATGGGATTGGGGATGTCAATGAAATCTACATTAAGCTGGGAATGCTCCTCCAGGTGCCTGCCCAAAGCTTGAATCCCAAATGTTTCTGTCGCATAATGCCCGGCACTGACGAAATGAACGCCATATTCACGACTCATGGCAAAATTCTGTTCACTAATTTCCCCTGTCAGAAAACAGTCAGCTCCCGCTTCAATGGCTTCAAGAAAATATCCCTGAGCACCTCCGGTCACTATAGCGACATGTTTTATGTTTTCAGGTCCATAGGGTAAGGTCAGAGGTGGTCTTTTCAAGACCTTCTCTACGTGCTGGGTAAATGCGTCGATTGTTTTGAGACTGGTAGTGCCCATAACACCTTCTGCGTATTTGGGAGTTTGAGCAAATGGGCGCAAATCTTTCAGTCCAATTTTAATAGCCAATTGCATATTGTTTCCCAACTCCGGATGAAAATCAAGTGGCAGATGATACGCGGCTGCCGCAATACCTTGATTCAGAAGAAGGTGAATTTTCTGTTTTAATGGTCCCCGAATGATATGTTTGTCTTTGTCCCAAATCAGACCATGATGGGTGATAATCAGATCTGCATCTGCCTTGACAGCTTTTTCTATAAATTCCAGCGAAATAGAAACACCAATAGCTACTTTTCTGACTTGCCTGTTATCCCCTTCAATTTGAAGACCGTTTGGACAATAGTCCTTGACGTTTTCAATTTTCAGCAGTTCATTACACTGTTTGATAATTTCAGATTGGTTCATGATGTTTAAAACGTTGAATTTGATAATCTCGAGTGGTTATCCGAAGATGTTCAATTTTGATCTCAATGTGCGACACCGTTCTTTTCCTAAAAAGATCTAAGCTTTTTTTAGTCTTTTCTGTGATTAACTGGTATATATTTCAGACAGTTTACTGATATTGGCATCCAGTGCGTGCGCCTGTTCGGCAATTGCCTGGTAGCCACTGTCACCCATTTGAGCTGCTGCTTCAGGAGAATTGTGACACATCTGGATGAACGCGTACAGTTCCTCAGAATCGTGGACAATCTCTAGTCCACCAACGCCAAGAAGCAGGTCAACTTCATCTTTGAAATTAATTGCATAGGGTCCAATGCAAACCGGTTTATGATAGCCCACAGCCTCTACCATGTTCTGTCCACCTCGGTTACATAAGGAACCGCCAACGAAAACGGCGTCAGCCAGAAAATACCATGATTTGAGAACGCCCATTTGATCGATAAGTAGAATATGGTTTTTTTGTTCTGTTGTATGTGCAGAATCTAATTCAGAAGAAAAAGAAAAATTGATCCCGCTTTGTACTAATACTCTCGCAAAATCGTCTTTTTTACCTGGATGCCTTGGGATTAGAACCATCTGAAAACCTGAGACTTCTTTCTGAAGCTTTTTCCATGCTGGCAGGATATATTCCAGCTCATCTGCTTGCAGGGATCCTGCAACAAAAAGAAAGGAAGTCTTGAGGGATAAAAAGTCTGTTCTGAGTGAAATAAGGGAATTTTTATCTGGTGGATGGGGGATTTCGTACTTGAGGTTCCCCTGGCTGAGAATACGGTTTTCGGGGACACCAAGCTTTTTAAATCGCTGGGCAGAAACTTGATCACGGGCAAGGATCCAATCGAGGTGGCTGATCGTTCTGGCAAATAGTTGTTTTCCGATAAGATAGCGATTGTAATATCGGTCACTCAAGCGAGCATTAACAATTGTAATCTGCCCGGTTTTTGCCATTAATCGGACCATATTTGGCCAGATTTCTGTCTCAATCAGAACCAGATGTTGTGGATTAGTCAGGCGAATGAACTTTTTTACAATAAAACTCAGATCTAAGGGCGCCACCAATACGGGAACAGTGGTCTCTTTTTCCCCCAGTGTTTTTGATTGAATGGTATTGGTCGTGATGAAGAATTGCCTGTTTTCATCAGTCTGCAGCCAGGCACGAATTAGTTTGATTGCCAGCCGGATTTCTCCGATGGAGGCAGCGTGTACCCATATCGTATTTGCCGGCAACGCGGTCGCGTCTTTGTAATTTGAAACGTCAGGGAACAGTCTGATGGTAAAATTTTTGCGGAAATCACGATCAAAAAGAATTTTGAAAGATAGAATAGGAGAAAAAAACAAAATAGCAATTGCGTAAAACAGATCAAAGACAGACAATCGAACCCCCCGGGTATAAATTTCAAACAGTCAGGCCTATCCCTGGTAGACCTCATAGTTCTGAATTCCTGCTTTTTCCAGGTCTTCATATGTGTTTACAGAAATCGCGTCAAAAGGCAAGGGGATACAGTTAAGTTTGAGGCCGTTGTCCAGAGCCCGCATCTGTTCTAGAGAGTAGGCTTTCTCCAAAGGCGATTGTTCCATTTTACAGAATTTTCTTAGAAATCCAGGCGTATATATATAAATTGATGTGTGTTTCAGGGCGCATCCGATGGGGTCCCTTGTGAACACCAGGGCATTGTCTTGCATGTCCAGAACTACTTTTGCGACATTGCGGTCGCCTTTTTCCGCCTCCGGGAGTTCAGTAACCGTGGTCCAGAATTCTGCAAGATTTTTGCGTTTTTCCAACTCTCCCGGGAGTTGCCTCAACAGTTCCGGGCTGATAAAGGGTTCATCTCCCTGAACATTGATAATAAAATCAAACTCTCCCAGTTCACGGGCTAGAATGTCATAGGCCTCCAGGACCCTTTCAGTGCCGCATTTATGATCGCTGGATGTCATAACGGGATAAAGCCCTGTTATATTAGAACACGCATCAAGAATCTGGCTGGAATCTGAGGCCAGTGCAACAGGCTGAAGACCGCTTTCCATGATGCGGTCAATTGTATGCCGAACCATGGTCTTGCCATTAAATTTCAACAGGGGTTTATTGGGCATTCTCTCAGATCCAATGCGGGCAGGGACAATGACGATCAGTTTCATAGCTGTTACGTGTGCCTTTTTAGGTGTATTTTTTAAGCAGAGAAATTCGCCAGCATTTCCAGCCAGCCACTTCGCCAGAGTAGCAGTAAATAAAGTACGACGACGGCAAGCAATGTATGCTTTTCCGAAAGTATCGCCTTTTTAAACTCACCTCTGATCTGCTCGGGATTTACCTCAGTTGAAACCAGTTTTGGAATCCAGCGCGGTACCCGTGCGCTATACTTATCAAATTCAGTTCCGAAAGTGTTGCGCAGGTTTTGCTCTTCCCAACGGATAATGGGAATATATTGGATAAAGAAAAATGCAATAAATCCAAGTGTAAAATAGAGATGCACATTCGCGGCGACAATCATCCCCAGACTGAGAAAAAAGTTACCGATATACAGAGGGTTACGGACGTGAGCAAATAATCCACTGGTGATAAGCTTCTGCCCGGTGCTGTATGTTTTTGTGCGACTGACGCCTCCGATATGTGCTACCCCAAAAATTCGAACCATTTCGCCTGACAAAGAGAGTAGCAACCCAATGATCAGGCTGTTTCTTTCAACGTTAGCGTATATTATCATGGCTATGACAAATGGGATGGGGGTATAGTCTCGATTTTTAAATAGTAGTTCGCCGAGTTTTAACATGATTGATAGGTTTCTGATGATTAAAAAGTTTGCTGAACGGGATGGAACAAACATGCTGTTCCATCCTGTTTTATGGGGTATTGTATGAGAAGAAACGTTTTTCGTCCAATGTGTTTGGTGGGAGAACGAGTAAAAGCCTTTAAGGGTCGCGTGTTGTCAATTCTTTAACAGTCCTTACGAGATGCAGCAAATTCTGTGGATTGACAGCTTTGTCAATCCCGTGGCCCAGATTAAAGATATGTCCGGTATCTCCATTGTAACTTTGGATAATTTCTTCAGCTTTTTTACTGATAACGTCAGGCCTGCAAAAAAGAATACTGGGATTGAGGTTACCCTGCAGAGCCACTTTTTTTCCGATCAACCGTTTGGCTTCACCTATATCCGTTTTCCAGTCAAGGCTGATGACATCGGCACCTGTTTGCGACATCAGTTCCAGAAGATGATTACCTCCGTTGATGTAATAAACCACTGGAACTTCGCCTCTCTTATTGAGACTGGCAAAAATTTCTGATACGTAAGGAAAAATGTATTCTTTGTAATCAGAGGGGTTCAATATTCCAGCCCAGGTATCGAAAAGCTGCACCATTTGCGCACCGTTTTCTATCTGATAATTGAGATAGTCAATGGTCATACGGGTTAGCTTGCTCATCAACAGACGTGCCGTTTGCGAATCATTAAAAAACAAGGTGGTGAGGTTGGCAAAAAGCTTTGACTGTTCATCTTTTACAAGATAGTAAGCTAGCGTAAATGGGGCTCCAGCAAATCCAATCACCGGGGCTCTACCTGCAACCCTTTTTCTGATCCGGCCCAGGATTTCGCCAACATAGGCGGTGGAAACAGAAGGATCCGGGATAATGAGTTTTTCGATATCTTGAAGTGATTGAACCGGATTGTGGATTTGGGGGCCCGGTTTGAAATCGAGATCAATTCCCATACCCATCAGGGGGGTCAAAATATCTGAAAACATGATAACGGCATCGACCTCCATCAAGTCCAGGGGCTGGATGGATACTTCTGCTGCCAGCTCCGGATTCATACACAAATCCAGAAAACTCCCTGCCTTTGCTCTGACTGCCAGATATTCTGGTAAATACCTACCGGCTTGCCGCATTACCCAGATGGGGGTTCGTTCAACAGGTTGTTTGAAAGCCGCTCTGATTAATAACGAATCACTGTTATTCATGTTTCCTCAGTCTTCTTTGAAAAAATCCACTTGATACGTGGAAATTTCAATCGGGTTATTTTTCCAATAAGCTTTACTTAAGCCTGCTTTGCGACACAGGTCGCTGATAAAATCCTCACGAATGGCAAGGGTATCCCAAACCTGTGGTAAGAAGGTTGCGCTTTTACTGCCAGCAGATAACACGACGCCATCTTTCCTGGGTCTTATTTTCATGATCTTATCAAAACTGGAAATGCCTTCAACTGTCTTAGGGATGCTCAGGATTGATATTTCAATGATAATCTTTTCCAATTCCTCAGCAGTCACCTTATCAAAGCGATGATCGTTGAATGCGGCGGCCTTGCTCAGATGAATGACGTTCTGATAGAGGGAAAGATCGGATTCGATTCGGCCGATGCACCCTCTCAGGTTCTCGTTTTTCAAGAGTGTAACAAAGACCCCGTTTTTTTGCTGTAGGGCTTCGATATTGTATTTTTCCAGATCGTTATGGCTGTTGTACAGCTCATTTTCCAACACTTTTCTAGCTAAGGACAACAATTTTTTTTTGAGGTGGGGTTCCATAACTTTCGGGTTAGTATGTGAATTCCTCATTATTATGTCGAATCGTCAGTTGGTTTGCTGCGGATGTACTCCTCTCGCAGTGCCCGATGATTCGCGCATCAATCTCACATTCTTTGGCAATTGTCAAGATATCATCCACCGCCGACTCACGCGTATATAGTTCTAAACGATGCCCCATATTAAAGACCGGGTACATTTCCTGGAGGCTATACCCCTTGGTATCAATTATATACGAAAATACCGGTGGAATGGGAAAAAGGTTGTCTTTGATGTAATGGATTGTGTGACCAAATTTGAGACATTTAGTCTGGCCACCACCGGTGCAGTGAACCAGACCGTGTACTTCATCCGGGTTGTGTTGCAGGATCTTTTGAATCAGCGGCGTGTAGGTTCGGGTCGGCGACAGTACCGCCTGCCCAAGGGTCAATGGCGTTCCTGCGAGGGGATCCTCGATTCTGCCTTTTCCACAATAAACCAGATCTGGTGGGATTTCAGGTGAGAAGCTTTCAGGGTACTTACTGGCATAAATTTCTGAAAAGCAGTCGTGCCGGGCAGCAGTTAAACCGTTGCTACCAATACCACTGTTATACTCTTTTTCCCATTTTGATTTTCCAAAACTGGCGAAACCGACAATGACATCTCCAGGTGTGGTATTGTTTAAATCAAGGACCTGTTTTCTTTTGAGACGGGCTGTAATGGTGCTATCGACGATCAAGGTGCGAACCAAGTCTCCTACGTCTGCCGTTTCCCCGCCACACATCTCAATTGTGATACCATGTTCGGATAGATTTTGAATAGACTCTGCAAATCCATCGATAATGGTTTGAATGACTTTTCCTGGAACAAAAAACTTATTGCGGCCGATGGTGTTGGAGAGTAGAAAATGGTCAACGGCACCAACGCAGGCAAGATCGTCCATATTCATCACCAGGGAGTCAATCGCTATCCCTTTAAAGGCGGATATGTCACCCGTTTCTCTCCAGTACAGATACGCCAGGGAGGATTTAGTGCCAGCCCCGTCTGCATGCATCAACAAACAATAGTCTGGATCACCGGTAAGTGTATCGGGAAGAATTTTGCAAAAAGCGCCCGGAAAAACACCGGGGTCGATGTTTTTAATGGCTTCATGAATCTCATTTTTACTTGAAGAGACGCCTCTTGACAGATAGATATCTGATTCCGCCATATTCATTCCATTGGAATTTTATAAAATAAACTGCCAGAAGATGTGGGAAACGATCTGATGTTCTGTCAGCAGGATGACCGAGCGACTTGCGTAAACTCCTTATCGGTCGTGCTTTTCATCAACAAAGCGCGCAAGGATTTTGCTCCGTTGAACCCATTGATATAACCGGAAAGGTGTTTGCGAAACTCGATTAGTGCGATGTGCTCGTCCTTATAGCGCCTGAGAAGCTGGAAATGGGCCAACATTTTCTCAATTTTATCTTTAAGCGTAATTTCGGCACGTTTCTCATCGGACCAGAAAACCCACGGATTTCCGATGGCGTTTCGTCCGATCATGTAACCGTCAAGATTACGTAAACGGGACAGGCCGTCATCTCGCCCTTTGATGTCTCCGTTGCCAATCACCGGTATTGCAACCGCTCTCTTTAATTCATAGATCGGTTCCCAGTTCGCTTCACCCTTGTACTTCTGTCTATAGGTCCGTCCGTGGATACTTACCATCTGTGTCCCTGCGTCAATGAGGGCTTTTACAAAATCGATCAATTGTTCTGCATCTGACCAGCCGAGACGTGTTTTCACTGTAATCGGTAATCTGGTTGCCTTACAACAGGCTTCTACAATCCTGCAGGCGAGATCCCTATCTTTCATGAGGCTACCGCCGGTATTGGCCTTGACTATTTTTTTTGACGGGCAGCCCATATTGATATCAAAGCCCGTCACACCAGTATCTTGAAGTGATTCTACTGTTTTTCCAAAGCCAGCCGGATCATTTCCAAAAATCTGGATAAAATAGGGTAGTTCAGAGACATCAAAAACTAAGCGTTTTCTAACCTGTTCACTGTGTTCGATACCATGAATATTGGTAAATTCACTATAGAGAACCACATCAGGATTCAACTGACGGACGATCTGCCGGTACGCCGGATCTGTGTATCCGTCCATCGGGGCCAGGGCTGCGATAGGGCTGGTAAACGTTCCGGGTAGCATCCTTTTGATTCATGAAAAAGGTTTGGGTTTATTGATCTATTGAATTGCTTGTCGTGTGTCCAATTATCCAATTTATTGACCATATTGTGAACCCCTTAATCAGAAACTTTCAGAAAAAGTGAGTGGACGATTTTAGAAACTTGACATAGCGTCAAGTTTCTAAAAACATAGATTGGATTATTGATCGAAAATTAATGAAACTCGAGACGGTTTCGTTAATTCGTTTTTGTTTCAACAAATCGTTATTAATTGAAGAAAGCGTTTGAAATTACAAAACCCGGAAGATCTTTTGAGAGTTAACAGGGTTTTTCTCTGTAACAAAAAAGGACAGAACGTATCATTTATGGCCTGTCCGCTGTGTGAGTATTATTCCTGCTCCCAATTGACGAGTGACCAGATTAAAGAGCTAAATGTGTCACCCTTAATGGACAGGCGTATTGTAAAATTAATTCCCAGGAGATGTAAATTGTTTATTATCAAATATTTAGATGGAACTTTGAAAGAAGCCCCTGAGTTGGACCCGAACAATCCAGACAGGCACTTAATGCAGGATGTCGATACTGTTTACCAAATAGGTAAAGAACTGGTACCGGTGATTGTTTTGAAACCAAAACCCAAACAGGACAGAGACCGGATTATCAAAGAAGCGGCTGAAAACAAAGCAAAAAAGAACTAGATTATTACGAGAAAAGGTCATGAACAGCAAAAATAAAGACTATTCCGCATTTGATCAGCCATCCATAATGCAGTTTTTGTTTAATCCACGACCTGAGATGGGGGAAACATCAACAGCAGCTACTTACAAGGAAATTCTGATCCCAGTCGGAGAAGGAGTGATTATCGGATCCCGATTTTATGCGGTTGATAAAAGTGCCCCTGTCATTCTGTTCTTTCATGGCAATGGTGAAATCGTTGAAGATTATGATGATCTTGCGAGCTTTTATGGGCGGATGAATGTCAATTTTCTGCCGGTGGATTATCGGGGTTATGGAAAGTCAACAGGTCGTCCGTCAGTGTCAACCATGATGAGAGATAGCCATGAAATCTTTGAATATGTGACAACTTTTTTAAAAAGTGAAGCGTACTCTGGTCCTTTAATTGTGATGGGTCGATCTCTGGGCAGTGCGTCAGCACTGGAGCTGGCGACGATGTACCAAAACCGGATTGATGGTTTGGTGATAGAAAGCGGTTTTGCTTTTGCCCTACCACTACTGCAGCTGATTGGAATAGATACAACTCGGCTTGGAATCACTGAAGAACAGGGTTTTTCAAATTTTGATAAAATAAAGAGCTTTGAAAAACCAACATTGATTATTCACGCTGAATTTGATCACATCATTCCCTTTAGTGATGGAAAATACCTGTTTGATAACAGTCCGGCAAAGGACAAAAATCTGTTAATGGTTCGAGGGGCAAATCATAATAATATTTTCGCCCTGGGGTTGCAGGAGTATCTTCAATCTATTCAAGGTCTTATCGGTTTATTATCCCGGGATTGACGATATAACCTACCTGACAGGATTAGAAATCGTCCTGTATTACAGATTCATCGCAATGTTTTTTATCAAATCCGGTTGACCTAGATTGGTATCAAGCAGTATGCTGAGCGATACAACAAGATAAACTGGATTGGGTGCGATACGCGTTGCGCTCTTTGTGGAACATTATATATTAAGCACAGGTTCTTCATAAGGACAGGGTTCTGTGATCAATAGCAAATAAAAGGAGTCATTTGAGCGACGAAAAAGAAGAAAAAATTCTTATGCAGGGAATTGTTTTGGATTCATCCAAAGGGGTATTCCAGGTGCAGTTGGAAAACGGACATAACGTTATCGGACATCTTTCTGGTAAAATGAAGAAGTATTACATCCGCGTTCTGAAAGGAGATGAAGTCACGATCGAGCTTTCCCCTTACGATCTGGAAAGGGGACGCATCGTTGAACGGAAGAAAATAGAACGAAAGGTAGGAACCTCAAAAAAGGCGCTCAAACATCGACAGTACAAGAAACGTTAGGCATCAAAAAATCAGACAAAGATCTCCCCTCCTAAAATACTCATTTCAGTGGGATTCAGGCCGAAGTAATTCAATTGGTAAATCCTATTTATCGTTTCATTCAGCCAGCCACTTCTTTTTAGGTTCTTAAAAGTTTTGCTCTAAGGCGATGCAGAAGCTTCTTTTTGACTGGAAAATCCATCTAAGTGGAACTCTTTTTCATATTGGTGATCAATCTGTCCTGCCAGGGAAGATCTCTTTCAAGTTGTGCCGCCAGCTGGAGCAGAGTCTGCTCGTCGCCAAACCGTCCCATGAAATGCACTCCACAAGGGAGACCATTCTCTGTTAAATGGAGCGGTACCGACATTGCCGGTTGACCGGTGAAATTGGCCAGTTGGGTAAAGGGTGTTTTGGCTAAGCTTTCAATGGCCAGCTGATCTGTGATGCCGGATGCTTTAAGAAGTCGACCCAATCCAAACATATTAACAATATTCAGGGCTATCTGCTCAATCGGTTTTGGCTTTAGTTCTCCAATTTTGACCGGGGGTGCTGCCAAAGTCGGCGTCAGATACAGATCATATTTTTCATGGAATTGTCCCATGATTCTGGCGGCATTGTCCCATTCACGCATTGCGGTAACAAAATAGCCGGCTGAAAAGGTGCGCCCCAATAGTCCCAATGTCCAGGTCAATGTTTCTACATCAGATCTCACCGGTTTTCTCCCCAGAATATTTTCCAGTTGATCGATATCAGAAGCAATTTCTCCAATATAAAGGGTCAAATAGCTTTTTGCCAGAGTGATACCATCCAGTTCCGGTGCTGCTTCCTCAACGTGATGGCCGAGGCTTTCGAGTATTTTTGCTGTTTTTTCCACTGCTGTGACGCATTCCTGATCTACATCGGTGTTAAGCGGGGAACGTGTGTTAAAGGCGATTTTAAGGGGAAGTGGATCTTGATCGATAATCTGTAGATAGGGTTTTTCAGGTGGCGCGATAATGTAAGGTGCACCGATGTCTGTACCCTGGGTTGCATCCAGTAAAGCGGCACTATCTCTGACCGAACGGCTGAGAACGTGTTCGACTACTGCTCCCTGCCAGATCTGCCCATGATCAGGCCCGGTTGGATTGCGTCCTCGGGTTGGTTTTAAACCAAAAAGACCACAGCATGATGCCGGTATGCGGATAGAACCACCCCCGTCGCCGCCAGAGGCAACCGGTACCATCCCGCTGGCCACTGCAGCGGCTGACCCCCCGCTTGATCCGCCAGGTGTATGATCATGGTGCCAAGGATTGCGAGTGATCCCGTGAAGTTCTGGTTCTGTGTAGCCCAACAAGCCGAATTCAGGACAGTTGGTCTTTCCGAGAATAACGAGGCCAGCCATTTTAAACCGCTTCACCAGGTCACTGTCATAGGCAGGAATAAAGTTTTCAAAAGCCTTACTGCCATTGGTCAAAGGAACTCCGGCATAGGCTGCCAAAAGATCTTTGAGTAGAAAAGGAACACCGGAAAAGGGACCCTGTGGGAGTTTATCAGCGATAGATTTTCTGGCAAGATCAAAAATGGGGGTTACAACTGCATTCAGTTTTGGATTTTCTTGTTCAATGCGGTTTATTGCTGCTTCACAAATTTCATTTGTTGAGATCTCTTTTTTTTGAATTAACTCTGCCAACCCCAAACCGTCGAAATCCAGAAATTCTTTAAAACCACTCATCACTGCCTCCATTGTTCATATTTGAAATGTCCCATCGTTTGTAAACGAACTGTTTCCCGTTTCTTTAGGGATTGTACAAAAATAACTTGGCATAATCTGTCCGCAAAAGTCCCATAAAAACTCAGCAATGACCGGTTAGGTTTTTGCAAAACGAAAGCTGAATGATAAAATCAGTCTCTGCGCATAAGAATTTAAAGATTTGCTAAGTTTGCTTCACGAAAAACCGCCAAACTCGCCTGCCTCGCTCAAACATGGCTTATTTTCGCTAGGCTAAACCAAGAAAATCTAATAAATCCTGATAAGCTCGAACCAGGTTTTTTCATTCAGCTTTCTGCAAAAACCTAACCGGACATTGCTGATAAAGACTGGATATTTTGCAGACAAAATACCAAGTAATTTTTGAGCCGACCCATAATCTATTTGCAAAAGTTCCCAAAACACAGGATATTTTGCCAACAGAATGTGAAGCAATTTATGAACCGACCCTGAGAGCTTGTTTGAATTCATAAATAGATGAAAAAGTGTGATAAATCAACAAATAAAGGAAGAGACTCTGAGCAACCTATTTTCAGGCCGTATAAATGCACGTGAAAAATGTGAACTGGAAAGATTGTCTTGAGATAATTAACCGCTGATGCTAGTTTGAAGACGTATTAAAAAGTTTATGTGCTGTCTCACAATTCTCAGCTGCCGCTGGCCTAATTTTATTCAAATAACTGAGTTAATTGAAGGTCTCTCTACATCCTAAGAAATTCTATGAATGAGCATACAGGTGACATTGACAGGTTGGCGGTAATGCTTCATGAAAGCAGCCGCATTGTTGTATTTACCGGGGCCGGCATTAGTACGGAATCCGGTATCCCGGATTTCAGAAGTCCGGGGGGGCTCTGGACAAAATACCAACCCATTGAATTCCAGGATTTTATTGCTTCGGAAGAGAAGAGAAGAGAATCGTGGAGAATGAAGTTTGCCACTGAGAGTGTTTTGGCCGATGCAAAACCGAATAAGGGACATCAGGCTGTTGCCGATTTATATCAGCAGGGTAAACTTGCCCGTGTTATTACTCAAAATATCGATGGGCTGCATCAGATTTCAGGCATACCGGCAACAAAAATTGTTGAATTGCATGGTAATGCGACCTACGCCAAATGTTTGGATTGCGGTAAGAGATACGAACTGGCAGAAATAAAACGGCAGTTTTTACAAAACGAAATACCTCCGGTTTGCAATGTATGCAATGGGTTTATTAAGACAGCGACCATATCATTTGGCCAGCCGATGCCGGTTCTTGAAATGCAGGAAGCTGAATCAGAAACACTGAATTGTGATCTGTTTTTAGCGATTGGTTCGTCTCTGGTTGTCTATCCAGCGGCAGGATTTCCACGCCTTGCCAAGCAGAATGGCTCCAAGCTGGTCATTATCAATCGGGATGAGACCGGGCTGGATGATATTGCGGATCTGGTGTTGCATCAAGAAATTGGAATTTCTCTCGCAACGGCAGTGAAAAAATCTCTGAACTAATGTTCTGCATGCATTTTATTCAATAGTTGTACATAGTAGCCATTCAAGGCGATCAAGGTGTCGTGACTACCTCTTTCCTCTATTTTGCCATCTTTCATCACCAGAATTTCATCGGATTTTTGTATTGTGCTGAGCCGGTGAGCGATAGCAATGGCAGTTTTTGTAGCGAAAATGTTTTCGATGGCTTTTTGTATATAACTTTCAGTTATAGAATCCACCGAACTCGTGGCTTCATCCAGTAAGATCAATTCACTATTACCGGCCAGTGCTCGGGCAAAAGAGATTAACTGTCCCTGACCAGCCGAAAGATTGGAGCCATGATCAACGATCTGGTAGTCTAATTTTTCAGGCAACTGTTCGATGAATCGATCTGCATAAACATATTCAATTGCCTGCTTGATATTTTCTTCGCTGACCTTTTCTCTTTTCAATGAAATATTGAAAGCCAGACTTTCATTAAAAAGAAATACATCCTGCTGCATCATCGTAATCATTTCGATAAGCGTTTTCTTTGGTATTTCGACGAGTTCAATCCCATTCAGGCGAATCGATCCTTCATAATTAAGGTATGTTTTTGTGAGTACCTTTAAAATGGTGGTTTTTCCGGCGCCAGTGGCACCCACCAGAGCCATTTTTTCCCCTTTTTTGAGCTGAAAAGAAATATTTCTTAAAACCGGCGGGTCTTTTTCTGAATAACGAAACGAGACGTTTTCAAATTCAAGAGACTCAAATTCGATCAGCTTCTTTTTTAATGTGTCCGGAACCGGTTTGTCATTTTCCTCTGGCTTCTCGGAGAACAGCTGATGAATATGCTCCAGAGCTGAAAGTGCTCTTTGAATCATGGCCAACTGTTGTGCAAACTCTCGTATGGGGATGAAGATTTTTGAAAGGGTGTTCACAAAGCCTATCATGACCCCGATTGTGATTGATTTAGCCAGGATCTGTCCTGAGCCATTCCAGATAATAATCACCAAGGTTACCGATGTCAGGCCCTCTATCACAGAAAACAGAGCAGCATCATACGCATTGGAACGGGTCTGGGATTTTCGAAAACGTCTGTTTTTCTCTTTGAACTGCTGTAAGACTTTTTTTTCGGCACCATATAGTTGAACGGTTTTAATCCCATTAAGACACTCTTGCAGAAAAGCCGTTGCTTCAGCGAGGGCTGCTCGGGCCGCATTGTAGTAAAAACGAAGCTTTTTTCTGAGATAGCTTGCAATCAGATAGGTTGCCGGCAAAACGATAATAATCAGCAGCGTCAGTTTCCAGTTTAAATAAAAAAGAAACACAAACAGCGAAATGGTCTTGATTAAATCTGTCAGGAGCGAAAGTACGCCAATCGTGATAGATTCACCCAGGGCTTCCATGTCGCTCGTCAAGCGACTTAATGTGAGACCGATAGGGGTTTTATCAAAATATCTGCGGGGTAGAGACAGGGTATGCGAATACAGCGAAAGCCGCATCTGAGCGATGGCAAGTTGTCCAACTCGTTGCAGACAATAGCTGTAGATACCGTCAGCCGCGTATCCGGCCAGGATGGCTCCACTCAGTAGTGAAACCATGTTCCTGAGACCGATTAAATCTCCCGGGATGATATAATCATCAATGATTCGAACAATCAACAACGGGATTAAAACTGTCGAGGCTGTTGTGATCGGAATTGCTGAAAAACTGAAAAACAGCCAGCTTTTGTGTGGCTTCACATACTGTGAAAATTGCAGCAGCAGCTTCCAATCTTTGATTTGGTTTTTATTTGTCATTGTCATTCGGATTGCTGCAATTCCCAAGTTTCTCGGTATAATCCGTCTTGAATAATCAGTGATTGATGCGTTCCCCGTGCGACTATCCGTCCTTCATCCAACACAAGAATCAGATTTGCCTGTTCTAATGCCTGAACGCGATTGGAAACGATCAGCAAGCTGCGTGCAGTCCTTCGTTTATGAATGTGTTCAAGAAGAAATCTTTCTGTTTCATGGTCGACAGCCGAGAGCACATTATCTAAAATTAACAGGTCACAAGGTGTCATCAAGGCACGTGCCAGGCTGATTCTCTGTTTCTGACCGCCTGAAAGCATAATCCCCTTTTCACCAACCATTGTATCTAAGCCATCTTGAAAGCGGAAAATATCCTCTTGCAGAGCAGATTCTAAAATAACGTCAGTTAAATCTGGATTAGCCAGGTTTTCGGCCTGTTTTGTACCGAAGAGAATGTTGTTTCTGATGGAATCTGAAAACAGAAAAACATCCTGACTAACCGTATGAATGACAGAACGCACGTCGACTAAAGACAGGTCGCTGAGATCATGGTGGCCCATGAAAACCTGGTGATTATCGATGAGTAGATAGCGGTTGAGACAATTAATAAGTGTCGTTTTACCTGATCCAATCTTTCCCAGAATCCCTACTGTCTGGTTGGGCAGGATTGAAAATGAAATATTCTTCAGTGCTGGTTCATCCTGGTCGGGATACGTATATGAGAGGTTTTTTATATCTAAGCCTTGATCAAATAGCTGTTTTCTGACCGCTCTTGGTAAGGGTTCAATCTTTGTTTCCGGGATCTCCTGGTTTAAAATCGTAAGCAAACTGGTTACTCCGATAATTCCGGTTTGAAAGATCGTGGTTAGCCAGCCCAAACCCATAATTGGCATGGTAAGAAGGGCCAGGTAAGCGATAAATGCGGTCAGTTCTCCTATAGTCAGTGACGCATTGATAACCATACTACCCCCGACCAGCAGGATGATAACCCGAAGAATGTTTTCAAGATTTTGCAGGAGAGGCATAAAAAAGGAGCGGATAAAAGAGATCTTCAGTGATTGGTTCATCATCTCTTTATTGGTCTCTTCAAAGTTTTCTATATTCAACTTATTGATATCGTAGCTTTTTATTACGTCAATCCCCGAAAGGCTGGAAATTATGAAACTGGATATTTTTTGCAGTGTCAGCATTCTGGCCCGTGTATAGCGAATCACAAAATGCATGCTGAAGCGGATAATGATAAAAACCACAATAATTGGCAGGACCGTATAAAGCGTCAATGGGGCAGATAACTGCCACATTTTTATTGGCGCAAATGAGAGTGCAGTCATGATATTAAAGACCTGCATCATTCCAAAACCACATATCATCCGAACGCCATTGATATCATTCTGTATTTTAGAAATAATGGTTCCAGTGGGATTTTTTTCGTAAAAGTTTTTTTGTAGTAAGGTCAGTTTTTTGAACAGGTCATTTTTAATCTGAAATTCAATGGCTCTGCCCGGGTTGAAAAAAAATACTCTTGAAAGAGTCCTGACAATAATAATGCTGAGTGCAAGGCCAAACATCATCAGAAGATATTCAAAAAGCTGATCCGTGTTTGACCGCAGGTCACCGGAACTCTCAGATAGCAAATCAATACAGAGTTTCAGATATCCCGGGATTGTGACTGCAATCCAGTTGGTCAGCACGATGAATATGATTCCCAGAATATAGGAGAATTTGAAATTAGACAGGTAATGGAATAGAAATCGAAGGTTGCTCATATGGGGAAAACAGGTGGTAAAAGAGAGTTGGGTTACCGGATTACAGCACGCAGGTTACTGTTATTCTCATCGATGATAAATGCTTTTCTGACCCTTTTGTTTATTTTTAGATAGTAGTTTCCTTCTTTTAATAAAAGGGTTTTCGATTTATCGGTATCAGTTAAATAGGTCAGCCAGTTCCCCCGCTTTCTTTTCAGTTGGAACGCAATTCGATCATCTTTCTGCCCCCATTGCTGTACATTAGACAGATCGACAGTATAGTAGCCGAACATAGCACCGACTGTTTCGGGTGCAAATGCCTTCAACGTTTTCCGATTGATTTTCTTTTCGCCACTATCGATTGCTTCAATTACCGAAAAGAGAACGTTCCTAAACATCTCTGGTTCGTCCATAAGGCTCTCGAACATCGTGTGATCGATCTGGACTTTATTTTCCAGTATAGCCTGAGTGGTTTCAAGAGGAATATCGATATTAAGAAGATACTTGGGCATCGACAATGTTTTTATCTGGGCATTGCAATCAATGAGTTCGAGTTTGACTTTGTTTTCATCTGCGACAGTTGACTGATTAAAGATAATATTAAGCCAGCTCTGGAAGAAATCATTCAAGGCGGAGATAGTCGTAAAATCATATAATTGAGGGTTATAAACAGCCTTTTCACCCAGTTTGGAGATTAAAAAAATCATCTGCAGATCTTTTTTTACGATATAGGCTTTTATCAAACCATAATAGGCGGCACGATCTTTGGGACTTTTGTTTAAAATTTTATTCGCGGTCTCTATAATATCCGGAGCATCTTCACAAACTGTATTTCGATTCAGAAGATCGTTCAGTTTCTTTTGGTCCGATTCAAGTGTACGATCGACAACGACCTTTTCTATTACGTTAAAGATGCTGTCCTGTTTTTGATCCTCCTTTTCCTCAGCAAAATCCTGCTCGGAACCGGGTTGCCCGGAGGCAGATTTTTTTTGTGTTTCCTCGTCAGTTTCAAATGTTTTTTGTTCCTCTTCAAAGGTATCGGTCGACGTCTGTGATGGTGCTTTTTTGATTCTGCTTGATTTGAAAATCTTGGCCGGAAGTCGTAAAAGACTGATTTCTTTGCCCAGAGTGGCTACAGCAATCATATTCCCATTGGGGGTAACAGCAATATCAGTGACCTGTTCGGCTTCCCCTGCCAGGGTTCGTATAAACTGTCCTTTTCTAACATTCCAAAGGCGAATGGTTTTATCCCTGGATCCTGATACCAGAGCTCTTCCATTGGGAGAAAAGCGGATGCCACTAATCACAAAATCGTGTCCCTGCAACGCCTTGATCAGTTTTCCCGTTTTATAATCCCAGATTAAGATGTTACGATCATCGGCAGCCGTCGCTATTACTGTTTGGGTAGGATCAAAGGCGACGTCCCGCAGACCCCTGGAATGTTTTTTTAAGGTAAATATTAAGCGGTGTCCCCTTGTTGCCCAGATTTTCGCAGTTTTATCCACAGAAGCACTGGCATAACTTTGTCCATCTGGTGAAAAACGAATGGCATTGATTTGTCCTTTATGAACCGCTTTTTTATAGACTGATTTTTTTTGATCTAAATCCCAATAGATGATCTGTTTGTCTGCACCACCGGAAATAAGAAAATTTTGTGTCGGGTGAAAGTCGATACAATTGACTTTTCCTTTGTGTCCTTTCAGTGTGGTTACGATTTTTCCAGATTTGATATCGTAAATATTGATATCGGTGTTTGCTCCTACTAACGCAAATTGTTTACCGTTTGGAGAAATGCGAACTTGCGCAAACTTTGGGCTTTCAATGTCATAGCTCTTTACCAGGGATTTACTGCGAATGCTCCATGTTTTTACAGTTTTATCATTTGATAAAGAGATCAGCCGTTTTCCGTTTTTTGAAATGTCAAGGCTGGTAATAGCCTTTTTATGTCCTTTGAAAGAACCGAGTAGCGCACTGTCTGTTAGCTGCCATGTTTTCAGATAGCTTTTTTGAAAGACTCCCAGAATCTTTTTCCCATCTGAACTATACATACAGCTTCGAACGGGTTTTTCCACCAGTTTAAGCTGGGAGAGCTGTTTTTTTCGCTTGTAATTCCAAACCAGGATGGATCCCTCCAAAGAACAACTGATCATCTCTTTTCCATTGGGGTGGAACGCAAAAGAGGTGACAACATGCCGGTGGCCGGGAAGTGACCTAAACCGCTTCGATTTTTTCCAATCCCGGATGATCACTTTTTTATCATTTCCGGCTGAGGCAATATACTGACCGTTCGGTGTGAATTTGACCTTTAGAACTTTTGATGAATGACTATTGTGCGTATCGATAACCTTACTCCGCTCCAGGTCCCAAACCTGAACGGCATTAGCTCCGTTTGCCCAACCAATCCGTTGATTTGATGGATGAAAATCAAGGCTGATGATTTTCTTTGTGGGTTCTTCGATCTTATACTTGATTTTGTACCGGTCCAGTTTCCAGACAAATATATTACCATCTTTGCCGCCGGAGACAAGCGTTTCACCATCGTTACTTATTGCGAGGCTGTTAACTGCCCCCTTGTGTCCGCTCAGGGTTCTGATTAACGAACCCTTTCTTAGATCCCAGATGTTTATGTCATTGTTCCGTCCGCCCGTGTAGAAGTGCGCTTTGGCAGGATGAATAATTCCGATAGAGGCACGATGTGGGCCCGTTTTGATTGTTTTTATCAAGCGTCCGTTTTGATAGCGCCAGATGCGGATGGTGTGTCTTTTGTCAATTGCAACTACAAGTCTGCTGTCAGCTGAAATCCCACCGTCCAGAACCTGACCGGGGGATGTATAATATGTTCTGTAAATGAGGTATTCTTCAACTTTGGCATAGCCGCTAACAGAGACAACGGCAAACAGTAATATCAGCAAACTTTTTTTCATCGACAATTTTATTATATCGGATCTTCGGCGATTTGCACAAATCTGGCGCGCAAGTCAGCGCCGTGTTTGATACTTTTCATAGAGCGCGTTGATTTCTGTAACATTGGCAATCATGACCACACGATCATCAACTTCAAAGACATAATTGGGGCCGGGATTCGTTATGATCTGGCCGTCAGACTTTTCAATGGCAATGATAATAATATTGTGATCGTCTCTTATTCTACACTGTCGTACGGACTGGCCAATCAATGGGTTATCTGCTTTGACTTCAAGTTCATCGATATTCAACGCGAACTGGCCCCTTTGATGAGCAAAATCGAGAATCTTGCTGATTGTTGGTTTTAGAATGATATGGGTTATTTTCTCACTACCAATTTGATAGGGATTAACGACCTTATTTGCTCCTGCACGAAGTAGCTTCTTCTTGGTTGCGTTATCTTCAAAACGGGAGATGATAAGCAGAGCCGGGTTTAGATCTCTCGCAGTCATGGTTATGAAAACGTTCTCAGCCTCTGATGTGACTGCTGAGACCAGTCCTTTGGCCTCTTTGATGCCAGCTTTTATCAGAACGTCTTCATGGCTGGCATCCCCATATACGACCAGGATTTTGTTTGGGCCGGCCTCAAGTTCTTCGTTGTGCGATTTGTCTATAACGACAACGGGAATGCCCTGCTTGATCAGTGTGAGCGTTACATCTCGACCGATTCTGCCGTATCCGCAAACGATATAGTGATTTTTTATCTTTTTCAGCATTTGTTCCATTTTCCTTTCCCTAATGGCGATACCAAAAAAAGGTTGTAAAAACTGTAATGAGATATTCCTGATAATATATGCGAAACTACCGACTCCTGTGACGATCAGCAGCATTGTAAATGATTTCCCTGCTGAAGTCATTGGATGTATCTCACCGAAACCAACGGTTGTAAGCGAAATAACGGTCATATAAAGTGAATCGAACAGGTTCCAACCTTCAATGGCGTTATAGCCAATAATACCGAAAAGAACGATTAACAACAAAGGCAGGGTTGTCTTAATCAGCTGAGAAAACATATTAGATAGAGCGGAAATTGGCTGGTTGATAAGTACGTCGGTTTGTGAATATAATCAGATAGGCAATTATTCAGCTAAATTTAGTAGCAGTAACCAATGAAGTCATCGTTATCCGGTCTATACTGGGTTTTCTCTTAGATTTATCGATACACTGAAATATCTTTTTCGTACAGCTTATCTTTAAATATTTCCATTATATTAAGGAACTAGAGTTTTACCGCCATGGCATGTAGAAGCAGGCAGATAGAAAATACATTTGATGAATCAGTGGTTTATCACCGTTAACACATTCTAACTCGGTAGCTACGTTTTATGGAAAGTAAGAAGAAAGTAATTGATCTGATTTATATTGAACCACAAAAGGATGAAGCGACTGTAGTTAAAAGCTATAATTTCAGTTTAGAGTTCTGGAAAACAAACTTGAAATTGTTGCAGGAACAGTATTTTGAGCAACACTACGATTCCGCTTCTCCTGATGTGCTGGAAGTTCTGAATATGAGGAAATTCTTGGGGAAATTTCTTCAAAACAGATTGGATTGGATCGTGAATCGTGTAGAAAATAAGGTGTTGAGAGGGAAATACCTTAACGTGCTGCCTCCCTTTCAACAAAAAGGGGGTATCAAGACGTTGCTGCTTCATTTTTATCAGATGGAAGCATCAGAAAATGGGAAGAGTCTGCTCTATCAACAAAAGAATGATATTGAAAAAGAGGTGGCTGTTCTATGGGATATTTATAAACTGAGAAAAACCATAGAATCAATTAATACCATCCGACGTTCACTGGACCATCCTGACCCTTTCCAGAGTTCCATCAGCGTCGAAAAACGTATTCAATGTCTAGACGGTTTAAAAAGTGTTTTTCACCTTCTTTTTCAAATGTGTATTAAAAAAGAGTTTCAAAAGGAGCTTTATAAAAGTCTCTCTGCAGAATTGGTGAATTCTAAAGCGATCCTGAAAAGACGGGAAGAGGGCCTCAGTTATGTTTATCCACATGTGATAAAAAATTTCAATTATCGGAATCACTTTTTCTACGTTTATTACTTTCCGGGAATGAAGGCTAAAATTGGCGGTAAGATGAAGCAGTTCCGCTACAATTATCTCGATTTTGAAATTATCAAGCAGGATTTTCTAATCGGCTGGATGAATCAGAAATTACAGAATAATCCTCAAAAAACGGAAATCTATAAGAAATATGCAATCGGCAGCAAAACAATCGATCAAATTGTTGCTGAAGACCCGTCCCAGGAGATTAAAATACTGCAGCAACTGCCCATTAACGTTTTCAACGATATTACTGCGGAAATCAATGAAGCTGTCTCAGAAGATATGAAAACAGCTGTTGACTCATTTTCTGAAAACAAAGGCAAATTTGCTGAAGCTACAGAAGATTTTAGTAAAGCACAGAAGATGGCGCGTTTCTCTTTGAAGAAACTCAAGGAACTCGTTATAAATCCCCAAAAAGAATCTGTAGAACAGGAAGAAGAGGAAGTCCCCCTTCCACCGGAAGAACCACCTCCTCCGGAGGAGGAAAAAGTGTCTCTTGAGGTTATTAAAATCAAAAAAAATCAGATCGATTTCCCCTATTTCCAGAAGGAGACAGCAGCCTACAAACAGAAAATGTCTTTGCTGCGGATAAAGATGGGTGTTAATTTCACCGATTTTACAAAAACGATGAGCCGTTTTTTCGCTAATGTCAGCGAATCGACGTACATCCGCAGGCGAACCCCCAAGCACGAAGTCACTTATCCTAACCTGATCAAAGAGACCCGCGGGGAGACTGTCACAAATCATCTACTGATTCTGGGGGCTGAAGTTAAATCAAAACAGCTGGGAATGGCCTATGGTGCAAAAACAGGTCAAAGCGCGTTTAATTATTCCTGCTTTTTTGTATACGGCTGTGATCGGGATCAGCCGGGTATGGGCGATGTCGTTGATACTCGCAATGCCCGAGGAGTAGAATTTAAAATATTCGATTTCAAACTTCCGGAAGTGCAAAAAGCCGTCCATGAGTTTTATCAACTGGTGATGGAAAACAAATAGGTAACCAGCTGCTGGAATATCAAAGTAACCAATTGTTCAATTGATCTTAAGGAGAAACATTTTGGGGAAACTAAGGAGTAGTATTACCAAAGAAGGTAGAAGAATGGCAGGTGCTCGTGCATTATGGAGAGCAAATGGCATGCAGGATGGTGACTTTCAAAAGCCGGTGATTGCCATTGCGAACTCATTTACGCAGTTTGTACCAGGGCATGTTCATCTTCACAAGATTGGACAAATGGTTAAAAAAACCATTGATAAGAGTGGTGGGTTCGGAGTTGAATTTAACACAATCGCAATAGATGATGGGATTGCCATGGGGCATGCGGGGATGCTCTACTCATTACCGAGCCGTGATTTAATTGCGGATTCCATAGAATATATGGTCAATGCCCACATGGCTGATGCCTTGGTTTGTATCAGCAACTGTGATAAAATAACACCAGGAATGATGATGGCTGCAATGCGCCTCAATATACCCGTCATTTTTGTTTCAGGTGGCCCCATGGAAGCGGGAGTTGTGGGTGGTAAAAAAGTGGACTTGATTGACGCCATGATTGCAGCAGGAGATGAGTCTGTCAGCGAAAATGAATTGGCAGAGTTGGAGCGGGCTGCCTGTCCGACCTGTGGATCCTGTTCTGGTATGTTTACAGCAAATAGCATGAACTGCCTCAATGAAGCACTTGGACTGGCATTTCCCGGAAACGGTACGTTAGTAGCGACTCATCAAAATCGGATAGAACTTTTTGAAAGAGCTGCCAGAAGAATTGTTGAGATGGCTGAAGACCACTATTTCAAAGGCGACAAAAAGTTACTGCCACGTTCCATCTGCAATAAAAAAGCGTTTGAAAATGCGATCATTCTGGATATTGCCATGGGCGGGTCGACCAACACTGTGCTTCATTTGCTGGCCATCGCTGCAGAGGCGGAAGTGGATTTCACCATGGCGGATATCGATCGCATCTCAAGAATGATCCCCACGATATGCAAGGTTGCTCCCTCTTCCCAATATCATGTTGAAGATGTGCATCGCGCCGGTGGTATCATGGGTATCTTAGAAGAGTTGATGTCAGCAAAATTACTGAATGAGGGAACACGAACCGTGTCTGGCCTGACTATGAAAAAACAGGTGCAAACATACAGCATTAAAAAAGACAAAAAGGGTGGTGCAAAGCAGTTCTTCCTTTCCGCACCAAGTGGTCAGAGGATCCGCACCGCATTTGTGCAGAATAGTATGAACGAATCTCTGGACTTGGACCGGGAAAAAGGATGCATTCGATCTGTAAAAAATGGCTATAGCAAAGATGGTGGATTGTGTATTTTGTACGGCAACATAGCCGAAGATGGTTGCATCGTGAAAACAGCAGGTGTCGATGAAAGTATCTGGAAATTTGAGGGTCCGGCTCGGATATTTCATTCCCAGGAAGATTCCTGTGATGCGATTCTAAACGATGACATAAAAGAGGGCGACGTCGTCATCATCAGATATGAGGGCCCCAAAGGTGGACCGGGAATGCAGGAGATGCTCTATCCCACATCATACTTAAAATCTAAACGCCTGGGCAAGGTTTGTGCGCTGATCACCGATGGCCGTTTCAGTGGTGGAACATCCGGTTTGAGTATTGGTCATGTCTCCCCCGAAGCAGCTGAAGGTGGTAATATTGGGCTGGTGGAGGAGGGTGACACCATATTGATCGATATTCCGAAAAGAATCATCCGGGTTAAACTTAATCAGGCGGAATTAAAAAAACGGCGACAAAAAATGTCTGCAAAAGGTGATAAGGCCTGGGTTCCAGTTGGGCGTAAACGATCTGTTTCAAAAGCACTGGAGGCATATAGTATGATGGTCACAAGTGCCGCACGTGGCGCTGTGCGGGATATCAGTCAGTTGAAACGTAAATAGGAATTGAGTTGAAATGAATATCTATCGTGGGATTGGCGTATCTGATGGTGTGGCCATTGGCAAAGTGTTGATGATTAATTCGGCCTTTATGCAGTATCCGAGAATCGAATTGGATGACGACAGCAAGGTTCCAATCGAAATCGATCGGATACGGCAGGCACAGCTGTCAATCGAAGAGCAGTTGGATCAGACAATGGCGCAATCAACTGACATATTGCCGGAAGAGATGCGTTCAGTCTTCGTTAGCTACAAACTGTTCATACGTGATAAACGGTTTGTACCTGCCATCGAAAAGCGGATTACCAGGGATAAAATAAACGCTGAATGGGCGTTGATCCATGTCATGGCTGATTTAGAGAAACAGTTTAAGCAAATCCAGGACCCCTATATCCGTTCCCGATTTAACGATATTCGTCAATTGGGCGAACGGTTAATGAACAGCCTGTTGCAGAAACCTTTTTTAGACCTGACACAGCTAAAACACCAGGTAATTATCGTCTGTCACGACATATCTCCTGCAGACTCTTTCCATTTAGCCAAGGCTAACATTCTCGGTATTATTACCGAATTGGGCGGGATGGCCTCCCATACGTCAATTTTGGCAAGAGCCATGAACATACCGGCTGTTGTAGGTCTGCAGGACGCAACTTTGCGATTGATAGATGACGATCTTATCATTCTGGATGGTAATTCCGGGGAGGTGATCGACCATCCCAGCGATGAGGCCATAAATGAAAAACTCAACAAATTGGAGCGAATCAGTTTTTATCAAAACCAGTTGCAGAAACTGGCTGAAGTGGATTGTGAGCTGTCTGACGGTCGTAAGATCGATCTCGCCGCAAATATCGATTTTTTAACAGAACTGAAACAGATCGGGGACCTCAAAATACCTTCAGTTGGTCTGATACGAACCGAGTTTCTATTTTTGATGGATGAGTCTTTTCCCGATGAAGAGGAGCAGCTGGCGCTGTATAAACAGATCATCGAGGCGATCGATTATAAACCGGTTACGATCCGGACCTGGGATATTGGTGGTGACAAACCGAGCAAAGTCATAAAGGAGTATATGGATGAAGCAAACCCGGCACTGGGATTGCGAGCGATTCGTGTCTGCCTGAAATATGATGATCTGTTCAGAATACAAATTCGCGCCATTTTACGCGCTTCGGAAAACTCTCAGATCAATTTGATGATACCGATGGTGACCCGGATTGATGAAGTACTAAAGACGAAAAAAATCATCGTTGAGGAACTGCAGAAACTTAATGTGAAGGCGGATAATCTGCAGATCGGGTGTATGATTGAAACACCCGCATCGATCTTTATTATCGATGAACTGCTGGATCAGTTGGATTTCGTCAGTATTGGGTCCAATGATCTGATTCAATATGCCCTGGCTGTTGATCGTATGAATGAGCATGTGGCGGATCTTTTCAATCCGTTCCATCCGGCTATTTTGTCAATGTTGGAAAAAGTTGTCATCAGCGCCAACCGCATGAATAAAGACGTTTCAATCTGTGGAGAACTGGCTGCAGATCCTGTCATGCAAATGTTTCTAATTGGAGTAGGTGAAGTGACATTCTCAATGAGCCCCAACCATATTTTACAGACAAAGAAGATCCTGAAAAAGGTTGATACCGCAACGTGTAAGAAAATCGCTTTTCAATTTATGAACAAGCATTCGTTTGAAGAGAGCAATCAATACGTACAACAACTGAAAGACCAATATCTGGAAGAGATTACTGACTAATATAGGATTTTATGGAAGCAAATTCCCGTTTTAGCCACCACCGCTTCGTCGGGGCGCTGATCCTGATATCCGTGTTGTTTTGGCCTCAAGGCGTATTGTTCGCCGTAACATATAAAAGCACAGCAGAAGATGGAACACTCCATTTTGTGTGTGACAGCTCATGTGGACGGGTGCGCGTTAAAAAAACCGATAGAAATCGATACCGGGTTTTTTCCATTGGTTATTCAGGTGATTTGGTCGCCGACTCGGAAAAGCAAGCTGCTCGTAAAGCGTGTGGCGAGATGAATATTACCGGATCAAAGCGTGTTTCCCCCAAGCCTTCCAGAGGAGGCAGCGGATGCTAGTCTCGCTTAAACAGGAAGAGCTTGTTCTGGCGTCAGAAGCGAGTTGGCGAAGCGATATCCTGAACCAACTGGGAATAGTGCACCGCTGTCTTGCCCATAAATACAATGAACCCAGGTATTCTGGTGGTTCGTTAATTGATTTCGTAAAACAGACCGCCCTTGAAAAAGCGCGCTCCATCCAGAGTGAAAACCAATCCGCCATAATTATATCTGCTGATCAACTGATCTGCTTAGATAGTGAAGTATTTTATAAGTCAGGGACCAGAGAAAAAGCGATCGAACAATTACAAAAGCTAAATGGTCAGACCCATCAGCTAATTTGTGCAGTGGCTGTGCTGTTCAAACAAAAAAACTCAGTCCAATATGAATCAGCATCCCTAAAAATGCGGCAATTGACAGAAACCGAGATCCAGAATTATGTCGACCAGGATCAACCTTGGGATTGTGCCGGCTCCTATAAAAATGAATCATTAGGGTCTTCCCTTTTTGAGGAAGTATCCGTTAAGGATCCCACTACAATTGTTGGCCTGCCAGGGAATCTTCTGCTTAATATCCTGAGAGAGTGGGGGTATTCCAACCTTCTCTGATGAGACGGAGTTGGGTGTTAAAATGAGAGTTGCACAGAATCCTGGGGCGGCTCACTGACGGTTTTATCTCCCCAGTCTACGACAATGGGTTTAATCCCCTCGATCCGGTCCTCATAGTAGATCTGTTTGTGATGCACACCAAAAAGAAACACATCCCGGGTCACTTCCACGTCCTGTTTGCAGTAGTCTGTTATCAATTGCAGTTTCTCGGGTTCTCCGTTCAGATATTCCTTATACCACTTTAACGCCATCAAGCCATCAGCTGATTTTCCAACCTTTAAAGTAGGTCGTGCAACTGCGTCCAGACGTACTCGTTTTCCAATCCGTTCTTTAATGTCAGTCAGCAAATCGTGGTTTTCTGCGTTTTTCAATTTGTTGAGCATACTTTTTCGTTCTTTTTCAGTGGAAAAGTAACCGCTCAGAACCGTATAATCGAAGCCCAGATGGTTGTATCCAATGACAACAGGTCCTGAAAGCAAGTGATCGATGAGGTTCATGACCTGCGCCTCATAATAGACACAAAATTTCTGCTGTTTTGAATCCCACACAACCCCGACCGACATTTTCATTTCAGCGATGTTGCCCCAACCGCCTACATCCTGTGCTGAACGTTGGGTTTCCAAGTCGAATACCAAAAAATCTTTCATATCACTTCTCGGTTTTTTTCAGGTTTAGGTCGGCTAATTCTACGTCAGCCCCTGCATCCAGATTGTCAGAAACAGACGGTTCGACAGGTGCCGTGCTTTGAGCCATTTCCAGATATTTCGGGTTATGATAGACTGAGCGAAAAAGCAGTCTAAGCATAAGATTTATAACACCGTTTTTTTATTTTATGGGGATAATCAGAATCTATCAATGGAAAAGCACATCGTCTCAATCCTGAAATCAATCGGTGCAGTTCAAGTTGGATTCTTAAACCGGCGGGAAGCACTATTTGGGAATTGGATTCAGCCATGGTTGAAAAATGAATATAACGGCGATATGGCGTGGATGAGACGAAACGCTGCCATTCGAAGCGATCCCTGTTCAATTCTGGACGATGGAAAAAGCATTATTTCCATTGCTTTTCCATATTACACACAAACGCCAGGACAGTGGAAAGATCAACATTTAATCAGTAACTATGCATGGGGTGAAGATTATCATGTTGTTGTTAAAAAACGGCTGAAAAAAGCGATCCGGCAGATCACTGAAACAGTTCCAGATTTCAAAGGACGTGCGTTTACGGATTCAGCGCCGCTGCCGGAAAAAATCATCGCAGCGGCTTGCGGAATCGGTTGGATCGGAAAAAATAGTCTCTTGATCTCTCCTGAATGGGGGAGTTATATATTTCTGGCGGAGATCGTCTGCAATCTCGATATTGATTCAACCCCATCTCTGCCCGACCGCTGTGGCGAATGTGAGTTGTGTGTTAACGCCTGTCCGAACAGAGCTATAGCCGATCACAAAACAGTTATGGCAACAAAATGCGCCAGTTATCTGACGATTGAAAAACACGGAGAATTCAGCCCGGCAGAGGAGAGACAGATTCATTACCATCTTTTCGGTTGCGATTCCTGCCAACTTGTGTGTCCCTGGAATAAAAAACTCAAAGCGCTGGAAAACTCTCCTTTTGCCTGCGATCCCAAATGGCTGAATCTCAGTTTAGATGATCTAGCCCATTTGCCTGAATCGCGTTTTGATGAATTGAAGATCAAAAGTCCATTGAAACGGATAAAGATAGATGGTATTCGCCGCAATGCCCGTACGATTCTCCGCAACGGTTCAGCCACCGAATAAATTGGATTGACGCAGTTTTTTGGGTTGCCCATACTAAACAGATATTCTGAAACACATCTACCCCTTGTAAAATGGAAAACGCGAATAACCCGGTATCCTGCGATCAACAGGAAGAAGATAGGAATGAATACTCTCTGAGGCCACAGTCTTTCAGCACATACGTCGGGCAGAATGAGATGAAAGACAATCTGACAGTCTTTATTGCGTCTGCAAAAAAGCGCAAGGAGTCACTGGACCATGTTCTTCTTTTTGGTCCCCCGGGTCTGGGAAAGACCACCATGGCAAACATCATTGCCAGAGAAATGGCTTGTTCAATCCGTTCCACCTCCGGCCCCGTCATCGAAAAGCAAGGTGATCTGGCGGCGATCCTAACTTCTCTGGAGCCGAATCATGTGCTGTTTATCGATGAGATTCATCGTATGAATCGCGTGATTGAAGAGGTGCTCTATTCTGCAATGGAAGATTATTCTCTGGATATTATGATCGGACAGGGTCCGAGCGCCAGAACAATTAAGCTGGATTTGCCCCGTTTCACACTGATCGGGGCTACGACCCGCAGTGGGCTACTTTCAACACCCCTTAGAGAACGGTTCGGCATTCCACTTCATTTTAATTTTTATGAGCCTCAAGAGTTAAAGGAGATCATCATTCGATCAGCGGTCATTTTGGACGTACAAATATTTGACGAAGCAGCTTTGGAAATCGGGAAAAGATCCAGAGGTACGCCCCGTATCGCTAATAGATTGTTGAAACGTGCCAGAGATTTTGCTGACATGAAAACAGAAGGGGTGATCACGACTGAAATTGTCGGTGAAACACTGTTCCGGTTAGGAATCGATGTCTATGGATTAGACAGGCTGGATCGAAAGCTGTTGAAGCAGATTATCGAAATTCATGACGGTGGTCCGGTTGGTATCAATACGATTGCAGCAACTGTCTCAGAAGAGATTGATACCATCGAAGAGGTAGTTGAACCTTATCTACTGAAAAGCGGCATGATCCGCAGAACCCCGAGAGGCCGGGTCGTTACCCAAAAAGCATATCAGCACCTGGAAAGTTTCGAGAGTAAAGCACACCTATGAAAAAGGCGTTTATACAAACATACGGCTGCCAGATGAACGAGCATGACAGTCGCAGAATGGAAACTATCTTGATCCGAGAAGGCTATGTCATATCAAATGAAATGCGGCATGCCGACCTGATTTTGATTAACACCTGTTCTGTGAGAAAAAATCCGGAGAACAAAGTGTACAGCCTATTGGGGAGATTGTCCCGGATTAAAAAAAGGAAAGAAGGATTAATTATTGGGGTTGCGGGGTGTGTCGCTCAACAGGAGGGAGAAAAAATTCTCAAACGGGAAAAGACGGTTGATCTGATTTTTGGGCCAGACAGCATTTTCTTACTCCCCAAAATGTTGGCAGAAGTAGAGGCTGGACGTCGGGTGGTCAATACCGATTGGATGCCCCGTGAAAAAAAAATACAGAACTTTATACCACATGAGGAGATTGAAACCGGGCAAGTAGATTGCGCCAAAGCCATGATCGCCATCACTAAGGGTTGTAATAATTACTGTTCGTTCTGTATTGTTCCCACAACCAGAGGACGCCTTGTCAGCAGGGAAAAAGAGAATATACTCAGCGAGGCGAAAGATCTGATTAATAAGGGAGCTAAGGAAATTCAGTTGCTGGGGCAGAACGTCAACGCTTATAAAGCTGGAGATACAGGGTTTTATGAGCTTTTAAAAGCAATGTCTGAACTGAAAGATCTCCGACGTCTGCGATTTATCTCACCGCATCCGAATGACTGGAATAATCGCTTGTCTGATTTGATGAGCAGTCAGCGGGTCATCTGCAATCAAATCCACCTGCCTTTTCAAGTAGGCTCTGATAGAATTCTGTCGCTGATGAGAAGGGGACACACTGCCGGGGAATATCTTGAAAAAATTCAATATCTAAGACAGGTTGTTCCAGATATCGCTATCAGTACTGACGTCATTGTGGGTTTTCCGGGTGAGACCGAAGCAGAATTCGAAGAAACGTTGAAGGTTATTGAGACGGTTCGGTTCAATCCTGTCTATGCATTTGTGTACTCCGAAAGACCAGGTACCCGTGCCGCCGCACTGGACGATGATATCCCACAACAGGTCAAGGATGAAAGGCTGCAACAGTTGCTGAAGGTTCAGAATTCGATTCAATCCGAGCTGCTTGACGATCTGGTAGGGTCTTCTCAGGAAATTCTTATTGATGGGGCTCATCCCAGAGAAAGGCGGGCAATGACTGGCCGTAGCGGTGGGAACACGCCTTATATGATCCCCGATTGCGATCTGGAAATTGGAGATATGGTATCAGTGAAAACGTGCGGACGAAAAACACACTCACTTATAGGAGAGTTGACCAGGTGATGAGCCTTTATTCACCAATTATTTTGACTAAGACCCGTTTTTTTCTGCGACCATCAAACTCTCCATAAAATATCTGTTCCCAGGTCCCAAAATCCAGTATTCCATCAGTTATCGCGACCACTACCTCACGGCCCATCACCTGCCTCTTGAGGTGGGCGTCTCCATTATCCTCCCCGGTATCATTATGACGGTATTGAGAGATAGGTGCATGGGGTGCCAGGCGTTCAAGCCATTTTTCATAGTCCTGATGCAAGCCGTATTCATCATCATTGATAAAGACCGAGGCGGTAATATGCATGGCGTTGACTAATAGCAATCCCTCGTTTATGCCACTTTGCTGAAGACAATCTGAAATTTCCGGCGTGATGTTGATAAATGCTCTGCGGTCCGGGATGTTGAACCACAATTCTTTACGATAACTTTTCATTTTGAGCCTGCTATTTTTTCCGAATAAGTGGTATACGAATGGCGGAAATAGTTTTTATAAACCCGGCACGTTGAAAATCTCGTTCTTTCAAAATCAGGATATTCTGCAAATTCAGATAGTCATCTATTCTTGAGAACGCCAGGCTGCAGAACCTGAGAGCGTGTTCCCGCATACTCGTTCGTTTCTTGTGGCTTTTAACAACTAAAGAGTGTTCGCCAAACAGCCGTGCAAGAAGGATGTGGGTTTTAATGTCTAATGGATCGATATGCGTAATTTCCAACAATTCTCTGATGATTTCAATTTTGGGTGTTTTATCTTTAAGCTTAACCATCAACTTTCGTTTTCTGTATCGGCACTCCAGTCGGTTGATATCAATCTTTATTAGCTTCAAGTAAGCCTCACGCAGGACCACTTTGGTCTTACCATGATGCAGCTGCGTTTCCGTGGGGTCAAAGTCGGGTGTTGTAAAATTGAAACTCCCTTTTCCTATACTCAAAACGTAGTTTTCGACAGAATACCGTGCCTCCCGTGTCGCCAGTAGCTTGGCCAGGTATGTGCGATATATCTGCGTGATGACAATTTCGTCAGGGTAACTGCAATAAACATCATAAATATACGGCCAGGTTTTGGCAATCTCACGGGCATTTTCAGTAAAGTTTTTTTTCGATTCTTTCAGTGTTTCGTTGGCCAGCTTCACATCCATCAAAGTGATCGGGTTATTGACATTCTGAAATTTTGCAATGACCTTCTGAGCATTTTGTATCGAAGGCATTGTTTTCAATGCGTTATCATACCAATTTTCAGCAGACTGGCATATTTCAGTAACTTTATTCAACACCGTTTCATCAAATTGCTGGGGGAGGTTGAACTTGGAAACATAAACTGGACTTTTTGGAACAATGGAATTATTGAAAATTTGCTCTATCTTTTCAGGTTCTTGAAAAATAGGCGGTTCAAGTTCGTCTAATGCGTTTAAAAAATCTTTTCCAGTCTTATAAGAGAAAAAATTCTTCTGTTTCTGCATATTTGCGAAGATAACCTGTAACAAATCTTCGGGCAAATCGAAAATTTCCTTTGACTCGCTGGTATTCCGTTCATCAATGAGTTCAAGCACAATGAAATGAAAGCCGTCCAGAATTGCAGTTGTTTCTTTAGCATATTGCTTCGAGTAGTCCACCATGCTTTTTTCACGGTCTGCGTGAGAAAGTGGAAACAATAAGGCAATAAGTTCTTTCCCTTTTTCAGATGGATGGTAGGATTTTAAATGAGTTGGCATAGGATTTTAAGAATCATTCCTGGATATTTTGTAAAACCATGGTGATCTTATAAGTGATTTGGATTTACAGTTAAGTCTAAAAATGTTGTCATAAACATTACATACAGGGAGGTTTATCAATCGGTCATTGATAGAAATCGTGAAGAACTTCAAGAAACAGTGGTAATCGCGCTGAAAAGAAACAACTGACTGATGTTGACCAGATCTTCAGACAGCATTGCACCCCCCGCCTGATGCTGATAGATACAACGGGAGTTAGAAGGAGATAGAATACGCATATCGCTTATAGATCTTGATACCAATTAAAGTAAAATAGTCACTTATTTCTAACAGGTAAAAGCAAAAAACTGAAGAACTTTTTTAGTATCCAGTTGGCTTTCATTGGTGGATTATCTAAATTTAAAATGGATCTTAAGTTCGACTTTTTGCCCTCTCAACAATTTCATAAATTCAGACAGCAAACAGCATGGAAAATGTCAGAAACAAAATCTTTAACAATGCTCTTGCTCTGGCTACGATAGTCCAACAACGAAAAGCACAAGGACACAAAGTCGTGTTCACTAACGGATGTTTTGATCTGATTCACACTGGACATACACGCTATCTCGAACAAGCACGAGTTGCAGGAGATTGCCTTATTATCGGTGTCAACAGCGATGAATCGGTCAGCAGGCTCAAGGGAGACAAACGACCCATTGTCACTCTGGAAGAGAGGATGGAAGTGCTGGCTGGTCTCTATTTTGTTGATTATCTCATTTCTTTCAATGAAATGGATCCTTACAATCTCATTAAAATTCTACGTCCATCCACACTGGTGAAAGGAGGAGATTGGACGGTAGACGATATTATCGGTAAGGATATTATTGAAACGGATGGTGGATCCGTGTTTACAATACCTGAAATTCCCGGACAGTCAACGACGGGAATAATTAATAGAATTATTGATCTATATAAACCGACAACAACCTAAAAATGTTTGATAGAAGACTACTTGAAGACTTCGATTGGATACTCTTGCTGACCGTCGTTACTATCTCCATAATCGGATTAATATCCATTTACTCTGCGTCGTATAGCTATGGCACTGAAACGCCGTATTTTCAAAAGCAGATCATCTGGTTTTGTGTCAGTCTGGTGACTATGGCGATAGTTACCATGATCGATTACCGGTTTCTGGAAAGGCTTTCGCCCCTGCTACATCTGTTCATGATCATCTTGCTACTCGTTGTGTTGATGTACGGAATCGGAGGCCCTGGAAGTCGTGTGAACAGATGGATCAAGTTAGGTCCTCTTTTTTTTCAACCCTCTGAATTTGTAAAATATACACTGGTTCTATTTTTCGCTTATTATTTTAATGAGTCCAGGCGGATTGGGAATCTGGGTGTTAAAGAACTGATCTGGCCGCTGGTGGCCACACTGGTTCCCTTTGCGTTGATTCTAAAGCAACCTGCTTACGGAACGGCTATTTTACTTATATTTATGTTTATTACGATCATTTTTCTCGCGGGAATTCGCTTAAAAATCATTCTTTTTACGACAATTCTTGGATTTATTTCTGTGCCCTTTGCCTGGATATTTTTTTTAAAACAATATCACAGGGACCGTATTCAGATTTTTTTTAATCCTGAACTGGACCCGCTGGGAAAAGGGTACCAGATCATTCAATCAAAAATATCTGTTGGGAGTGGCCAATTTTGGGGAAAAGGGTATCTGAATGGTACCCAGGCGCGCCTCAACTTTTTGCCTGCTCGGCATACAGACTTTATTTTTTCAGTATTTACAGAAGAGTGGGGTTTTTTCGGGGGTGTGGTACTGGTGGGTTTATACCTCTTTTTGATCTTATGGTGCTTGCGTCACATTGGTAAAACAAAGGATAGATCAGGAACAATCCTGACACTGGGAATTACGTCAATCCTGGCATTCCAGATTGTAATTAATATTGGGATGGTGCTCGGTCTATTACCGATAATGGGTATGCCGTTACCATTTATGAGTTACGGTGGATCTGCGCTGCTTTCGCAAATGATCGGAATCGGTCTGATCCTCAATGTCCGTATGAGACGCTATGATATATGACCATTAGCCCCAGTGTGTCCTGCGTTCTCGCGCCTTTTCATAGACCATTTCATATTCAATGATTGCCTTTCCCCAGGAAAAATCCTTACCCATTGCCTGGGCCTGCATAGTTGAATAAAGCTCTTTGTCGTTATACCACGTATTCAGTGCCCAACCGATTGTATTTTCAAGAGCTTTGCCACTGATATCATTGAATACGAAACCTGTTCCGGTACCTCTTTTTAGGCTGAGGTTTTCTACAGTATCGATCAGACCACCTACCGCTCTCACAATTGGTAGTGTTCCGTAGCGCATACTATACATCTGGTTTAGCCCGCAAGGTTCATAAAGAGACGGCATGATAAAAAAATCGGCTCCAGCTTCGATTAAATGCGCTAAATCGGGATTAAAACCAATATATGTACCAACCTTATTTTGATGTAATTTTGGTAAATTACCAAACAGTTCAGCGTAATACGGATCTCCATTCCCTAGAACAACCAATTGCAATTCCCATTCAAGGACCGTATCGAGGCAATCCCTCAATAATGACACGCCTTTTTGGTCCACCAATCGTCCAATGAAGGCAAATAAAGGTATTGTTTCATCAACCGGTAACGAAAATTTTTCTTGCAGTTTCGATTTACAAACTTTTTTACCGCTTAATTCATTTTTACTAAAATTTTCAGGAATGATAGTATCGATTTCAGGATCCCATTCTAATAGATCAATGCCATTTAGAATTCCGGTAATATCCTTTTTTCTTCTCTTCAGGTATTTACTAAGCCCGCTTCCTCCAGGTTCACTCAAGATCTCATGGGCGTAGGAAGGACTAACGGTTGTAATCTGATCTGCATAAAAAATACCCCCTTTGAGTAGATTGAGGCCCCCCATGGATTCGAATTCTTCTTCTCTAACCTGCATCCAGTTTAGTCCAATAAAACTGCTGAATGAGAGATCGGTCTGACCCTGGTATCCAAGATTATGAATGGTCAAAACCGAGGCCGTGTTTTTAAAAAATGAATTTCCCCACCAGGTTTTCAAATAGTAGCAGACCATGGCTGTCTGCCAATCGTTGGCATGCACAACGTCTGGTCTGAAATCAAGTTGCTTTGTCAGTTCAAGAGCTGCCTTGGAAAAAAAGGCAAACCGTTTCCCGTTGTCGAGATAGGCCGAATTGTTATCTCCATAGATCGAACTGCGGGAGAAATAATGATTGAATTCAATAAAATAAACATCATAGGGTTCTGATGTTTCAAGCTGCCAGACCCGACTGCTAAGGGTGGTGTTTCCCATGGTCACGTTCATCAACGGTATCAGCTCTTTCAGTTGAAACTTCGACCGTTCGATTGAACTGTAGAGTGGTAGAACCAGTTTAACGGTATGATCTCTGATCGACAATTCATGGGGCAGAATCCCCACAACATCACCCAGGCCGCCGGTTTTGACATATGGCACGGCTTCCGAGGAAGCGATTAAAATCTTCATGAATTGTGTTTGGTCTCTAAAGACTGGCTGATTTTGTTTTCTATTTCCTGAGGATTGATCTTCCTGATGGCTTCAATCAGAATCTGGAGATCTGAGCGCCCCTGCCTTTGTTTTTGAGTGGCTTGCACCATTTCCATAATTTTTTCTTTTGAATACTGCTCTTGAGCTTGTGCTCGATTCGCTTTGATTGCTTTTTTTCTTTTTCTGATTTCTCGTTGTCGTCTGATTTCTTCAGGGTCGGGAGAAGAGAATTCGGCAAGAACTTGCTTTGCGATAAACTCTTTTTCAAAATCATTGATCAATTTGTTTTTGATAACCT
The DNA here is from genome assembly GCA_018645005.1 of Deltaproteobacteria bacterium. Taxonomy (GTDB): domain Bacteria; phylum SAR324; class SAR324; order XYD2-FULL-50-16; family XYD2-FULL-50-16; genus JAHJRI01. The sequence continues at coordinate 45,090 of JABGPJ010000083.1, forward strand.
GCTGACTATCATCATAGGTATACGAACCGTTCAGATCGGTCTGCGAGAGTAGATAGTCACGAAAATCATCCCATAGATAATATTCTTTAACCTGTCGGGCGATGGATATCAGATGTTTTTGATATTTATCATAAAGCAGATGTTTAAGTTCATTGGCAGAGGGATCTGAGTGACGAATGACCTTCAGCAGTTTATGCAGTTGAGAAGCCAGTGAATTGATATCATCCTGATATTTTGATAGTGATGTCATTGAAAATTGTTCGGACTTTTATCGATCCTTTGATTGGGAAACCGGATGAAAATAAACGATCCTATATAGCTATGCAAACGCAAAGCCTTATTTTATAAAGATTGGATTAATAAATCACCATGTTTATTTAAATGATTTGATTGACACCGTCTAGCTCCAAAATTCATACCAGCCGGTTCTAGTCCTGAGAAGCAGCCTTTGAAATCAAGGAATAAATAAAGCAAAAAATTCATTAGATTAAATAATTATCTTCTTTTTTTTTCTTTGAGAATAGCTTATTCTGGGCACAGAATTTAGCGGAGTTCCGGTCTTGATGAAACGCTTTTTCCCCACATGATCTATTTGTTTCGTTTTTGAAAAATAATTGCGATAGATCTTCTGTAAACAACAAACAGGTGCCAGATTGGAAGTTCCTTCAAACGGTTCAATATACGCTTATTTGAAAAAATCCCTCTCAAACACGTTTCGTAAAACAGAAAAAATCAAGAAATTTTCGGAAGAGTTCGATCTGATTAATAATCTCGATGATTATTTCACCAAAACTATCCGTGAAGTAATGGTCCCCAGAACCGATATGATCACTGTCGATCGGACTCAAAATGTAGCGGACGCCATAGATTTGATCCATACTACCAGCCATACACGAATTCCAATTGAAGACCAGAATCCCGACAATATCGTAGGAGTCCTGTATGCAATTGATCTTTTCAAATATTTTGGTGTTTCAGAAAATATTCCCCCGATCTCTCAAATCATGCGCAAACCGTTTTTTGCCTCTTATAGTCAGCAAATACACCATCTGCTATCCAATTTTAAAAAAAATCGAACTCACATGGCCATTGTGATTGATGAGCATGGGGGAGTGGATGGACTTGTCACAATTGAGGATGTCATTGAGGAGCTGGTGGGTGAAATCCCGGATGAGTTCGATAAGGATAACGATCCTTCCTATTCGCACCTTGGGAAAAATCTTCTTTCAGTTGATGCCAATTTCCCTCTGGGACAATTTAACGAACTGTTTCAAACGGACTATCAAAAAGAGGGAATTGAAACCATCGGCGGATACATTTGCCATAATGCTGGAAAAATCCCCGAGAAAGGGGAAAAGCTCAAGTTAGGGGATATAGAATTTACGATTCAGGAGAGCAATGAGAGAAAACTTGAAAAGTTGACCGTCTTAGCCCCGGAAAATCTGAAAGATTAAATTCACACATGCATCGTATGCAAACTGATAGAAGCATTGCTTAAGATTGATCGTCATTCGCTTTTTTTGTGCATCTAAGCATACGGTTCGGCCTACCTGTGACGAAATTCACTCAACATACAAACATCTCCAAACATTCAACGTGCTTATTCTAATGAGAATGAACAGATTCGTATTTAACCTCTTGTGGATAGGCAGATTCCAAATGCGAATTCTGAAATTCCCGTCATTAACAGCAATTATTATTGTTGTTTTTTTAGATGTCAGCACCGCCGTGGCATCTATGCCGACGGTTAAAATAAGTGGATCGTATCAATCGACTGCCGCTCTGTTCAGGGGCACGGTCACATACGAAGTTACAGATTTTCCAGATGATGAACTGCTGTTCCATCTACCGCCCAATTGGTATATTGAAAACGATGACAGAAATGAATACGAGTTACAAATCGATGGGGACAAACACAAAACAATCCAACGTAGTGATTTGCTGACGCTGAAAAGATCAAATCATGAAAATATCTACCTTCCTCAAGGAATCCATGTAAACTCTGTGACCGTTAATAAAAGCCCAACTTCTTTTAAAATAATTGAGAATCTGAGGCTTTCACCGCTGAAATATAATAAAAAAACCTTACTTGCGGTTTCGATTGGACGATCATCAATCAAAGAAGCGGTCAGAATTCGAATTAATTTTCAAACCCGCTTCAACCATCTACCATCAGGTTTTCAGAATCTTCTTTGGGACTTTATTCCCAGACTCGTTGGGTTTTACGAGGGAAAATGGGATCGAAAAAACAACATATCCCCCAGTTTTCGACAGCGAGCGCAAGTAGATATGCTCGATGAATCCGGTAAAAAGGTCAGGACGATCCAGAGCGAATATGAATCGCCCATTCCATACCTGCTCCTGGATAATTGGAATGTTCATATGGATCAACTGAAGCTTTCTTACGATTCGTATTTTCGAGATTCAGAAGCGGATCTATTGAACCGGATTAAGCACGTGGTTGTGTTTTTGAAGAAGAATCAATTGCTTCGTCATGATTTGGAAGATTTGCGTTTCATCCTTTGGGATGGCCAACTGAAAGTCAGCGGATTAACCGTTTTTTTACCCCGACAGCTGTTCAGATACCCCAACGAATTTTATAAGCAATTTGAAATCAGTATATTGAACGGTATTGTAGCTGCTCTTCTCAACAGAGAATTTTTAATTGATAGTCACCAGAATCCGTGGATGCTGCCTGCTATCCAGTCGGAAGTGCTGCGGCTCTATTTTCAACAGCGATTTAAGGGTAATACACATATTTTTCCCTGGTTAAATTGGATCAATCCCGAGTACTTCTCTGACCATAGCAACAGAAAATGGCTAGAGAACAAACATGAGAAAGAGGTGGTTGCCGCGGATATTTCACAAGATATTGCATATTATGCTCATATTTATCACCCTGGACATGAAAAAGGATTTCATCTGCTTTGGATGTTGAACGATGGCCGGAAAGATTATCGGGAACGTTTACTTGGAAGAATCAGTCATTTTCTACGAAGGGATGCCGTAAAGCCTGAGCCATTGTCCAAACAGGATTTTTTTGACTATTTTGCTGTGACAGTTGAAAACAGGAAGATTGCGGAGAAATGGCTTTCAACCAATGGGCATGTTGACTACGCGTTAGGACAAGTCGATGTGTCAGAGCAGCAAAATGGATATCAAATCCAGATGGAGATTGAAAATTCAGGTACATTGTCTCCAATATTGGAAATAAAATTTGCATTTAATGATGGGTCGAGCATTAAAAAAACAGTAAAGACTGGTGCTGGTCATTACCAGTTTGATTTTGTGAGACAACCAATCGAAATTGTCCTGGACCCGTCGTTTAATATATTGGATGATGATCTTCTGAATAACACGCTGCAGTTTCCTGTCAAGACGCGCTTGATTTGGGATTTTCAATCCGCAGATAACTGGTTGTTGACGTTTTCACCACTTGTGGGTGATGGAAACACTTTCGATAAGAATATCCTGGGTTTAAACCTGAACTATGAATATCTGAACCAGTCGCAACTGCAGTTTAATATCTGGAAAGGTAGCTCAGATGATCTGCTTTGGGTCGGCGAGATTGTCCAGACAGGATTTCCGGCCCTAGGCTCCAGACTTTATCTGGAAGCCGGTTACCTTGGAGCGGTCAACTCAGTCGCCATTGGTATGAAGCAGGAGACTTTCACGTCCTATCCGGAACTGGGAGTCGATTTTTCAATTTGGAAAGAGAGATTGGATATCCTCGAAGACTCTATCTTCTCAAAAAATGAACGGGAATGGGCGGGGTTGAAACTGTCATTCGGATTTCCGATTATGCAGCGTGCGCTGGGAGCCTGGAAAATTGACTTACAGGGCGTGACAGGTAGAAGCCTGTTTGAGCCGGAAACCGAATATCATCAATTAAAGGTGGAACAAACTGTTCGTTTTGACCTGAGTGACTCGAATATTCATCTGGGTTACAATCAGGGCATTTCATCCGGAAGAGTGCCGCTCCAGAAACGCTACCCCATCGGAGGAACCGAGGGGATGTCTGGATTTCCCAGAACAACTGAGCTTCTGTTTTATGAAAACAGAATTTTTGAAATTGGTGCGTCTCTGCCCGGAGTTTTCACTCATACCAATATCAATCTGATCAGACTCATGTGGTTGCATCGCATTGTATCCTCTGTGAACGTCCACTTCGGCCAGGGGATAACTGAAAATGGGATTACTGAAGACTTTACGGATGTCGAAATCAGTCTCGATGTCTTTGGGGAATTTATTGACCGTTTTGAGGGAAAAGGAACAGTGGCCATTGCTCAACCTCTTGGCCATAAAAAATACAAAGATTATCGCATTATTTTATTCTCTAACTGGATATTTTAAGACAATGGTCAACAAATTAGTTTCCAGATTTCTGCAAAAAAACAGCTGGATTTCACCCGGTATTATTGCAGGTCTGAAGCTGGCTTTTCCAATCATCATTGGATATATCCCCATTGGTATGGCTTTTGGCGTATTATCACGCAAAGTGGGGGTCTCGGCTTTCAATACGATGATGATGTCATTGATTGTTTTTGCCGGTTCATCTCAGTTAATAGCTGTTGGACTGTTCCTGGCTGGCGCATCTGCGATTTCAATCATTATGACCACTTTTATTGTCAATCTGCGGCATTTTCTGATGACTGCGGCTCTATCTCCATTTTTGAAGTTGTGGCGTAAACGAGAACTTGCCGCGTTTGCCTTCGAAGTGACAGATGAAACATTTGGCATCCATGCCGCGATGTTTTCTTCTGATAACTATTTAAAAGAATCGGCCTTTACCGTAAATATAGCAGCTCAGATTTCATGGCTAACCGGGACCTGGATTGGTATCGTTGCCAGTCAGATGATCACCGACATTGAGATGTTGGCCTTGGATTTCGCACTGCCCGCAATGTTTATCGGTTTGCTGGTAATGGCGACAAATGACCGCACAAAAGCTCTGGTTGCTATACTGGCCGGATCACTCTCTGTTTTATTCTCCCAGCTTCATCTGGAGCAATGGAACGTTATAATTGCAACTCTTATTGGGGCGACTTCGGGCGTCTTATTGACAAGATGGATCAAAAACTGATTTTTTTTACACTGGTAGGTATGCTGCTGGTTACCTATGTACCACGTTTCCTGCCACTTTTTTTCCTGGCGAATCGTTCGTTGCCCAATGTCGTACACCGCTGGCTGGGTTATGTGCCATCTGCTGTCCTGGCTGCAATGTTGTTCCCTTCTCTTTTTGTGAAGAATAAACAGCTTTTCCTGTCCTTTGACAACCTGTATTTAATGGCAGCTATCCCGACCTTTTTACTGGCTTGGAAAAGTAAGAGTCTTTTTGGCACTGTCATTACCGGCATGGTCCTGGTCGCGGGTGTTCGATTTCTGCTAAATGGCTGACAGACAAATCGATGATTCTCTGACCACCTTCCTTGTCACGGCAGTGGTTTAAGTGAATCAAAGAAAAGCGGCAGAGATTTCGGGCGAATTCCATATCGTTGCAGGAGGTATTGATTGAGACATTTGATCACATCGACCATGATGGCGTCCGGAATACCCGCTGGGGGTGCTTCATCCCTTGCTGTGTTATCTAGAATCCAGATTACCTTGAGCATGGCAGGTGTGAGGGTTTCTTTGATATCTGTAATAGGACTGCAACTGCTGCAGACCATAGCGCCACTATCGTGATGAAAGCGGTATTGTTCCTTTCGAAAGACAGGTCCCCTGTTTTCGTCGACCTGCCAGGTTTGCCGCTGACAGTTTTTGCAGGTGTGGTAATCGACACCGAAGCCGCTATGTTGAATCAATTGCCAGATAAATCGACCTATAAAATACAGGATTTGCTTGGCTGCCCAGGAACACCTGTTGTTGTCGGCTAGTATTTCGAAAAGCTCGCCAGATGGGTTACCGGGTTGCGATATTTTAGAAATTATCTCAAGCAGATAACTGTGGAAGAGAAATCGTTTATACGAAAAATCTCTGGCATTGAGGATGCTTTTTCCGGCGATGTTTAAAATTCTGATAAAATCATCAGACTCCTTGATCCTGTATTCTACATCCAGCAAGTCACCAGGTTGATACAAAAAACTACTTGTTTTGCCTAATTTTCGTCCATTGTACACAATCGCTGATAATTTTCCATTCCGGGATGACAGGAGATTCACAATGATATCAGAATCTCTATAGGGGGTAGAGGTAACTAAAAATAGGGGCTCTTTTAAGGTTTTCAAAATGGTTGTTCAGTGTTTGTTCTTGTGCTAAAAGACACCGGCTTCAATAACGGTAGAAAGCTGGTCGAGGCATCCCGTGTAAAAATGGTCGCTATTTGAAATGATTTCCAGCGGTGCTTCAGAGTTCATGACCGAAAGTCTGGCTTTGAGAGTGCCCAGTTCGCCAAAATCGTCATTATCTCCTATAATTGTCAATCTCAGAGCGGGGATAGGCGAAATACCATTAAAATCCATGAAACTGACAGGAGGTGATACCAGTATGACATTCTTGAAGAGATCAGACCTGCAGGCGAGGGAAGCCCCGACCCACGAACCGAAGGAGTATCCAGCCAGATCTATTGATTGTAAATCTTTTGAGAGCAGGTAATTGTGCGCTGCCTGTAGATCGTTCTGCTCACCGATACCATCGTCGAATTCGCCTCCGCTTCGCCCCACACCTCTGAAATTAAACCGAAGAGTTGAATAGCCCATTTTCGAATATGCCTGCTGAATGATCGAAACGACAGTGTTGTGCATGTCTCCGCCGTAAAGTGAATGCGGGTGTGTAATGATTACTGCTTTGGAATCCGTCTTATGTTCGTAAAGCCCTTCGATGATAATGTCGGCTGATGCAAACGAAATCTGCTGTTCCATTTATGTTCCCTTATTCAAATTAAAAAAAGCGGTTTTTTATTGGATGAACCAGTTTCAAAGGCTTGTATAGTAATCCAAAACACGGGTGTAAGTGCTAAGTGCTCTTTCTGATGATTTAAAAAACGGAATTCCGGCCCGTGAAAAAACATCAGAAAAATCGTGTTCAATATTGGGGACCTCGACGACTAAGAATGGTTTACCTGATTTTTTCTGTATGTTGATAACTGCTTCGGCGAATTTCTCATTGGATTCAACCGACATTCCGATACCGATGATCAATGCGACATCTACTCCAGGGTCTGCAGCAACGGCCTTAATGCTTTCGATATAGATATTAATTGTCAGAGAAGCTGTCATCCCCACGTCAATGGGATTTCGCAGACTTGTCCCCGTTGGAGGCACCACTTTTTCCAGCAAAGTGTGTGTTTCACTGGAAATTTGAGCGAGCTTTAGTTTTTCTTTTCCGCACGCTTCTGCAGCGCCAACACCAAATCCACCAGGGCCTGAAATAATGGCCACCCGATTTCCTTTTGGTTTGGGCAATAATGAAAAACCCATCATTGTGTCCATCCACATCTCAAAACCACTAACTGTCGTAATACCACTCTGAGCCGCGACACCATCCCAAATTTCATTGGGACTAGAGAGCGCACCTGTGTGCGAGTTAGCGGCAGAAAGACCTTCTGGGTTCAAGCCGACTTTCCAGATAATTACCGGTTTTTTCAAAGCTGCATTTCTGATTGCTTTGATAAAGCTGACACCATCTGCAATACCTTCGATATAAGCGCTAATGATGCTCGTATTCGGATCCTCGGCATAGAAGTTAAAAAAATCGACGCTCGTTAGATCACATTCATTGCCAAGACTGACTGCTTTGTTAAAAAACAAACCTTTTGCGGCACCTACTGCGCATATAATATTGGCAAGGGACCCGCTGTGGGAAATCAGTGAAATAGGACCGGATTGACGGGACAATTTAGGGAAAAAAGAGAGTCCGCTTTCAGGTGCGTATAGACCCATGCCATTCGGCCCAATCAGTCGCATACCGGCTTTTTTTGCTACATCCACAATTTTTGCCTGGCGTTGAGCACCTTCCACTGTGCCCGTTTCTTTATAGCCGGCTGTAAATAAGACAACACCTTTCACACCTTTTTGCGCGCACTCTTCTATAACTGGCAGAGTGTGGTTATAAGGGGTCAATACAATCGCAAGATCAACTTTTCCTGGAATCGATGCCACAGATGGATAGCATTTTATACCGTCTATTACATCCGCTTTGGGATTTACACCGACTATTTTGCCGCTAAAACCTTGATCCTGTAGAGCGATAAGATAGAGCTTACCTGTCTTCATTTCTCTGGGAAGGCCGACGATGGCAATGCTATCCGGATGAAATAACGCATCGATCTGTTTGTTTGTTTTCGTTGTAAAGTTCATTATATCTCCAGCGACCACTTTAATTGTGTCAGTTAAAAAAAAATCCGTTTTTTTATCGATGGGGAGCTAGGCCTGTTATTCATTGATAGTTCAATCGTGTTTGTTCCAACAGCTGACAGTTGCCGAATGACATCTAAGATTTTAGATGGCATATGTATTCATAAACTGAAAATGTCGCATTGGCAAATGGTCGTGAAGGCATAAAAAAACAAAATCCGCTTGCGACTTGTAAACCCGGAAAAGGGAAAGCTATAATGAATCCTTAACGGAAGCCAGTTGGGAATAACTTTTAAACTAGACATCATATCGCTTTAAAACCCATATTTCTGATTTTGTCTTGCCGAAATGATATGAAATGTAAATTTGGGTTTAAAATTGTGTAACTATTCGCGTCCCGCCAAGGGGATTGTGATCCCCTCGGCTCTGGTAATGTGGTGAATAGTTACAAAATTGGTTGATTTTACTTCGTGAGCGGCTGTATGGATTATGTGCTGAATCTGGGGAATAAAGAACATTTGGAGATGGTTACACGAATTCCTGTCAAGGAAGTGGTAATTCAAGCCAGAAGTTTTTCTCTTTATGGCAGTATTTCGGATATTGATCTGCACGATACGCTAAATATATTGAAATTACATGGTAAACGGATCACTCTGCAATGGGATACGCTCTGTCAAGATGGGGAAATTGAAAGCCTGGCGAACCTGTTTGCTGACTATTCAAAAAATATCCCTGCCATCCGCTTCGTGGATCCTGGTGTTGGCGCATATCTGAAAAGGCGGTTTCCAGACCACCAGCTGCAGTTTCTAATGTGGGATGGTCATCAAAACAGGACTGGAATTTCAGAATGGATTCAGATTTTCCAACCCAATCTGCAGCGTGTCATCTTATCAAACCAGATTCCTAAGCGAATGATTGAAAAACTGAGGCAGGATACTAAAATACCAATTGAAATAAAAGGCTTAGGCCGAATGCAGTTGTTTTACTCTCCCCGGAAACTACTGCACAATAATCTTCCTCAAAAGCTGGATGGACATCCCGACATCACCACAGCAAGTAACGATCGTCCGTCCCAGTTTTTTTCGGTGAAAGAAACCCGGCAGGGAACTGCCATTTTTAATGATAAAGATCTTTACCTCCTGGATGAACTTCAGGAGATCCAGGAAATAGGGGTCGACTATCTTGGGATGGAACTGTACACAACTGAGCAGTACCAGTTAATCGAAGAGTGTTTTGGCAGGCCGGGCTGGGTCGACGAAGTTAAAACGTTTTGGAAAAGTCCATTGACCAGTGGTTTTTTCATACAAAATAAGACAGATGCGTTACTTACCCGACTCACAAATGCTTATTTAAAAGATGAAAAACAGTATCAACTCGGATCCGTCTTGGAGTCCTTAAAAAATGTCCATACTTTACTTCATTTAAGCCAGAATCTGGTTTTACCTCAACAGGTTGTGTTTGTGACCCCTGAAAGAAAAAAAGTAAGATTTGAAATCACAAAACTGTACGATCTAAAGGGAATTTTACATCAGGGTAAAATTGACGAGGGGTTCTACCGACTACCGTGGATCAAATATGTTGTGCCAGCGTCGCTTATGAAATCAAATACTTCATTTTAAAGGAGAAAAATTAACAGATTTAGGAATATGGAATGGGATGTGAATAGTTCTAAGTCAAAAAAAAGCTCAACGATTATCACCCTCTTGAACCGTAATCAAGCGGGCTGTTTTTAATACTAGATCTGTTCACAGTTGGATTAGAAAAAATGGGGGGAATTATGAAATGGAATATAGATAAACTATTGATATATATCTTTATATTCGTTCCATTTGTTTTTGTAGCAGAAAGATGTCTGGCCGCACAGTATGACACTTCCCAAACTTTCAATAAAGAAGAGAGACAGAATCTGGTTCGATTATTTGAAAACACCACCTTTAAAAAGAGGGTCATTCAGGAATTATTTTTCGATTCCAGGTTGAAAAAAATGCCGATAATCGTTAATCGGAATGTGAAAAACAAGGAAATTAAAGCCAATTACGCTGATTTTCTCAGTAAATATTCCATATATCTGGCGAATCAATTCGCCAAAAAATGGCGGACAATGCTTGCCCGGGCTAGTAGAAAATTTGGTGTAGATAGTGAGGTATTGGTAGCTGTACTTCTGGTTGAAACCGGGTTTGGAAACGTGTTGGGGCGATACTCCATTGTATCGGTTTATTCATCGATTATTATCGAGCACCTGAGGCAACAAAAACAGTGTGCACTTCGCAATATGACTGGTTGTTTGGATTCGACCGCCTCACACCGGCTGCAAAAAAAAGCGAAATGGGCTGAAAAAGAGCTCAAAGCGCTGGTTGAGATTGCTATAAATTCAAAGCGCAGTCTGTTTCGATTTAAAGGAAGTTATGCCGGTGCTTTTGGGATTCCCCAGTTCCTTCCAAGTAGCTATCTGAAATGGGGATATGATAGCGATAAGAACGGCTCGGTTAATTTGTTTCTGTTTCCGGATGCTATATATTCAACTGCGAACTACTTGAAAGCTCACGGTTGGCAAAAGGGGCTTCATCACAAATCAAACCAGACTGTTGTCTGGAAGTATAATCATAGCCAGATATATGTCGACACGATTTTTAAAGTGGCAAAAAAAGTTAAAGTTTATCCTCCAAAAAATAAACTCAATAATACCAGGAAAGCTGAGCCTCGTGTGACGTTAAACGCTGCAAAAAAGAGATTCAAGAACCCTTCCTGAACAAGATCGATCGATTATTATCCATTTTGGCTCTTTTCCTTGAGAAAAATCTGGGCTATTATATAAATAGAAAAGTGATTTTTTGACTACATCCAATGATTAGAATTCTGTTCGCCGCTGGTTAAGGGAGCTTTCAAAAATAACTTCACATAATCTATCTACAAAAGTCCTAAAATTACTGGACATTTTGCACATAGAATGTGACAGCAACGTGTTTCCTTTTCATTAATAGGAAACACTTGACTAATTTTTGAGCCGACCCTGAGAACAGGGTGATGAGAAAAAGCGGATGATGACCGATTGAAGAAAGATCGTTTTTTTTACCCAGGTTCGTATTAATTCATTCCCAAAATAATTTGTACCATGTCTGAAGATTACGAGCGGGGAAGCTCCAATCAGATTGATACCGAAGATAAGCAGAGAATTGAACTGCCGAAACAGTATAAAGTGATTTTGCACAACGACGATTACACTCCCATGGAATTTGTCGTGGAAGTCCTCATTGAAGTATTTAAAAAAGATGAGCTTGCGGCTACGAATATTATGTTGAATGTTCACAATCTCGGTCAGGGCGTTTGCGGAATTTATTCCTATGAAATAGCTGAGACCAAGGTTGCCCGGGTTCATGATCTTGCTCAGCAGTACGAATATCCTTTAAAGGCCAGTATGGAGGCGGAATAAGACTTATGGGAGAAAAATATCGAGAGGATCGGATAATCAGCCGAGAATTAGAAATATCATTGATTGCAGCTGTACGGGATGCTCAAAAAAGAAGACATGAATATGTAACTCTAGAGCATGTTTTTTACGCGATTCTTTTCGATCCAAAATCCGCTCAAGTCATTGAGGACTGCGGTGGAAACATTTCTGAATTGAAATATCTTGTCGATCAGTATCTGACGACAAAAATAGAACCACTTCCTGACGAAGTCACGCAGGATCCTGTACAGACACTTTCTTTTCAGCGTTTGATGCAGCGGGTCATGAACCACATCCAAAGTTCGGGCAAAAAAGCGGCAGACGGCGGAGATGTTTTGGTCGCATTTTTCAAAGAGGAGGATTCCCACACTGTCTTTTTTCTGAAATCGCAGGGGATTACACGTCTGGATGTGTTACGTTCCATATCCCATTCTGGTCTGAAAGATCCCTCTTTTCAAGAAGAGGATAAGCAAAAAACGGCGACTCGTGAGAAGGGGTCCAAAAAAAGTGCTCTGGAAGCATATACGGTCAACCTGACTCAGATGGCTGCAGAAGATAAAATCGATCCGGTGATTGGACGTAGCGAGATCCTGGAAAGAACTATGCAGGTGCTGTGTCGTCGCAGGAAAAACAATCCGATTTTCGTCGGTGATCCAGGTGTTGGAAAGACAGCCATCTCAGAAGGGCTTGCTCTGAAAATCGCCTCTGGAAAAATCCCGGAAATACTGAAAGAGGGAGAGATATTCAGTTTGGATATGGGGGCTTTACTGGCGGGGACAAAATTCAGGGGAGACTTCGAACAGCGGCTGAAATCTGTTATTGTCGAAATTGAAAAACGTCCCAAGGCGATTCTGTTTATTGACGAAATCCATACCATCGTTGGGGCCGGCTCCACCAGTGGTAGTTCTATGGATGCATCCAATATTCTCAAACCGGCTCTGGTTTCCAAGAACATTAGTTGTATGGGGGCGACAACCTATCCTGAATACCGGAATTTTTTTGAAAAAGATCGCGCGCTGTCCAGGCGTTTTCAAAAAATAGATATTCCGGAGCCGACCGTTGATGAAACAGTAAAAATTTTAAATGGGCTCAAACCGAAGTATGAAGAGCATTATCGCATCAAGTATTCTTCGACATCCATCAAACAGGCTGCAGAACTGTCTTCAAAATATATCAACGACCGTTTTTTGCCTGATAAGGCCATTGATGTGATCGATGAAGCTGGAGCCGCTTGTATGTTGCTTTCTCCTTCCAAGAAACGTAATACCATCGGTGTTCCTGATATTGAAAAGGTGGTTTCGCAAATTGCCAGAGTACCGGTCAGACAAACTGTTAAATCGGATATTGAATCGCTTAAACTGCTACAGACAAAACTTCAGCAGCGAGTCTTTGGACAAGATGAAGCTATTACGCATATCACAACCAGCATTAAGAGAAACAAAGCCGGGCTGGGACATCCGGAACGACCTATCGGTTCTTTTTTATTTACCGGTCCGACGGGGGTTGGCAAAACAGAAGTAAGTCGACAAATTGCCAACATCCTGAATATTAATTTTGAACGTTACGATATGAGTGAATATATGGAGAAACACTCTGTATCGCGCCTGATTGGTTCACCACCCGGATATGTTGGATTTGAACAGGGTGGCTTAATGACCGAGGCAATCCGAAAACACCCGCATACGGTACTGCTTTTAGATGAAATTGAAAAAGCACACCCAGATATTTTCAATATTTTATTGCAGATTATGGATCATGCAACGCTGACCGATAACAGCGGGCAGGAAGCAGATTTCAGGAACGTTATCTTAATCTTGACGTCAAATGCAGGTTCCCAGGATAGAGGGGCAAAAACCATTGGTTTCGCTTCTACCAACGAGCAAAAAGAGATGGAAGCAGTTGAAAGACTGTTTCCTCCAGAATTTCGCAATCGACTTGATGCAATTGTCACATTTAATTCATTGACAGCTAAGGTGATGCTGTATGTTGTTGATAAGTTTATCGATGAATTGCAGGATCAGCTCAGAGTCAAAAAAGTGGTTTTGGAACTCTCTAAAAGTGCCAAGGAATGGCTGGGGAAAAAAGGATACAGTGTTGATTACGGTGCACGTCCACTTGCTCGTGTTATCCAGACAGAGATCAAAGACCAGCTCTCAGATGCCATCCTCTTTGGAGAACTAATCAAAGGCGGGAAGGTCACGATCAACTGTGTCGACGATAAGCTTGTGCAGAGCTATGAATCCGATTGACAGGCAACTTCACACTTCAATTCAACAAATCAGGGGCTGATGATTCAATACGAACGCCCCTGAGTCTTCGAAATTCCCCAAATATAACGCTTCGAACCTTTCCAACGTTTCTATTTATTAAAGAACACCTTTGGAAGACGGTATTTTATCGGTCGTGACAGTGATTGCCTGAGCCAGTGCTTTTCCGAATCCTTTAAACAGCGACTCTACCCTATGATGATCGTTGCTGCCATAGACGATTTCTTGATGAAGGGTCAGTTTTGCACTTGTGGCAAAGCTGTTAAAAAAATGTTGTGTCATTTCAACCGGAAAACTTCCAATTTCTTCCGTCCCAAAATCGCCGTGAAAGATATGGCATGGGCGACCGGAAATATCAATGACAGTTCGCGTAAGGGTTTCATCCATTGGCAGAAAAACGGTTGCGTATCTTGCAATCCCTTTGCGGTCCCCAAGCGCTTCGAAAAAACTGTTTCCAAGTACGATGGCGATGTCTTCGATGGAATGGTGTGCGCAGACGTGGAGATCACCTTGACAACTGAGGGTTAAGTCGAATCCCGAATGAAAAGCCCAGAGATCCAGCATGTGATCCAGGAATCCAATTCCAGTCTGAACTTCGCTGACTCCTTTACCAGCCAGATTCAGTTGGCCACGGATGTCTGTCTCATTTGTTTTTCGATGAAAATTTGTCTTTCTATTCATAGCTCAATCCTTTTTTAGCCGCGCTCTTACCGCCGCTGCGTGTGCATGGAGATCTTCGAGTTCAGCGAATCGTGCAATTGTTTCTCCCTCAAGGGAGAGTCTGTTTTCTGAGTACTTTATCAGAGACGAATGTTTTTGAAAATCCCGTACTGAAAGTGGAGAGCCGTACTTTGCAGCGCCGCCTGTTGGGATGGTATGATTCGGCCCCGCAAAATAGTCACCAACGGTTTCGGTTGACCATTTACCGACGAAAATAGCACCCGCATTTCTAATCCGTTCGAGTTTTGATTCGTCGCTAATCAGCACTTCCAGATGTTCAGGGGCGATAGTGTTGACAATATCGATTCCATCATCAATCGTATCAACCAGGATTATTTTCCCTTTTCCCTGAAATGATTTTCTGATTATCTCATTTCTAGGGAGGGAAGGTACCAGTTCATCGATTCTCTTCTGAACTTCCAATGCGGTCTGTTTTTGTGTCGTGATTAGCAGTGAACGTGCTTCTTCATCGTGTTCAGCCTGGGTTAAAAGATCCCTGACAATAAATTCAGACGGGACAGACTGATCATCATGTAGAATTAAAATCTCACTGGGTCCAGCAACGGAATCTATTCCAACTTTGCCAAAAACCTGTCGTTTGGCTTCAGCGACAAACCGATTTCCCGGGCCGGTAATTTTAAAAGCAGGAGCAATAGTTTCAGTACCGTATGCCATCGCTGCGATAGCCTGAGCACCTCCCACGCCATGAACTTCCTCAATTCCCAACATGCTGCAGATCCCCAGAACCAGATGGTGGGGAAACCCGTCCTCACCCGGTGGTGAGACAATCATGATGGACGGCACTTCTGCAATTTGAGCCGGTACAGCATTCATGATTAATGAAGAGGGGTAAAACGCCTTTCCACCAGGAATGTAAATTCCAACCCGATCCAACGGCCGCACAATTTCCCCCAGGACAGTTCCATCATCTTCTTTTTTTTCCCAGGACTTTGATAATTGTAACTGGTGGAAACGGCGAATATTCTGTACCGCTTGTTCAATGATCTGGCGTGTTTCAGATGTGATGCGTTTCTCCGCATCGCGCAGTTTTTCGATGGGTACAGTGACTGAATTTATTTGAACCCCATCAAATTGTTTTGTATAATCAAGGAGCGCTTGATCTCCAAACTCGATAACCCTCTTGATAATTTTTGACACTAGCTGGGTTAAGGTTTGGTCGACTGGCGCTTTGATCAGATCATCGAGCGGACAATCTCGGTGATGAACAATTTCAATTAATGACATCTGTTCTTTTTGCTTTTGGTTGTGTCTATAAATGAATACAGTTTTCCAGTACTCAAGGAGATGATTGACTGAAGGTGTGACTGGTTCCTGATTAGGTTCTGTTTACGGCTGGATGAGAAACAGATTTCAGTCAGTAGAGTTAACTGTGAACTTTCCCGGCAGATTTCCAATTACTTTTTGCATAAGACACCGGTATAATGATTCTTATATCCCTGATACATCCGTGTTTATACCATTTTGAAATTGAGTCGATCAACGTTTCTTTTGGGAATTTAGTTTTTTAGCGGTTCTATCAATCTTTCAGTTGTTTTATAATATGAGCAAGACAAAAACCTGTGTAAGGTACTAAAAATTAGATTTTGGAATTCATTTTGATGTAAATTGAGGATGATTAACGAAAGTAACGGAAAAGTTCAATAACAATGGAAGATAAGACACAGTCTTTGATCAATCAAGCGCCACTACCCGGTGGAATCGAGACAGATGATTTGAATATTCTACAGCAGATTGCGCGTGATCATGTTATTGAGCCGTTTGCTGGTAAAAAGAGCCTTGAAACCATTCAAAAAACGAGAAGTGGTGTAGAGAAAGGGCTCACGAAGCTCAAAAGCGCCAGTTCCAAAGCAGGAGATTGGATTTCAAAAACAAAGCTGGCGGATCAGTCCCAAAAAAGAGTTTCCAGATTTGTTCAGGAAATAAAAGAAAAACAGTCATCTGAGTCCATCACAGGTTTTTTTGAAAAACTTAATCACGCAACGGAAGATTTTCAAAAAATGGCCAAAAAAGGGTACACCGGTCTAGAAGAAAAAACCAAGCGGTTAACATTCACTTTTATAGAAAAAGGCCTGGAGTTGCTGCTTTATGAAGATGCCGCCAGTTGGATACTCAAACGTGCCAACAGCTGTCTGCATCGATCAGATATCGATAGTTTGGATCAGATCGTTCAGCTCTCTAACAGCGATCATGAAAAATTGATTAAGGAGTTTTATCCTTATGATAGCCCTGTTTTCCAAAAGTATTTGAAGCGGTTCGATCTATCTGTCAATGTTGGTCTGGGGGCAGTTGTAGCGACTAATATACCAGGCACCGGTCTGTTGGTGAGTCTGGTGAACATGGGGAAAACCCTGGTAAAGATAGGGAACCGTTTGAATATTATGTCGGCTATTTACGGCAGGCAGATTGCCAGCGCTAATGCTTTGTTTAAAGTCAGTGCTAGCATTCTCCGATCACTTGAAGACTGGGAGAATAACCAGGAGCATATTCCATTAGACTCTGGTATTTTGGATGGTCTTTATCAAACCGATGTAGAAGATGATAGCGAGGCCTTTCAAGACCTGCTCGGTTCTGTCGTGCGCAAAGAAGCGTACATAGCCATTCCGGGTGTTGGCATGATCAGCCTTGGGAAAATCAACCTGGATGATGTAAAGATGGACCTGGTCGTTTCGCACCTGGTAATAAATTACGCAGAAAAAATCCGCATAATCGACCTATATGGCGAAGAAAATGTTAATTTGGTTTTGAACGACTTTCGTCAAATATACGAGGCATTTGAGAAAAATGGATTTTTTAAGGCGATGCGTAAGAAAATCGAAGCGGATCGTCTGAAGGCCGATAAAGAGAAATGGAAATTGCGCTTGAAAATTCTAGCTGGAATAGACATGGCTTTGGATGAAACCTCAAAAAATCTGGACCAACAGGTTAAGCAGATATTCCTTTCAACCTATTTACTGGATAAAGAGGACAAAACCGCTCAGATTCAACATGCGGTAGCTGAAGTATTTAAGCTCTATTTCAACTAATTTCCTGGCCGCATTTGGCTTATCACTGTTTTATACCTGATCGAATGCGCCTCATCTTAATAACAAATCGTGGCAGGATATGATCGATATCGAAGTACGTAATCTTGATTGTGCTTTCATTCAAAACAACGGTACACCGATCAACGTGATCCAGGACCTGTCATTCAACGTCCGAAAAGGTGAATTCATTGTTATCCTGGGAGAGTCGGGGTGTGGAAAGTCAACCATTCTGCAACTGTTATCCGGCCTTATTTTCCCTACTGCTGGAGAAATTATTGTCAACGGTCATCCACTAACCAGACCCGATCCGGCAATCTCGCTTCTTTTTCAAGGGTCGACGCTTCTACCCTGGTTGAACGTCTCAGACAACATACAATTTGGCTGTCGTATACGTAAAGATTTAAGAGATTTACCTGATAGAGTCGATCGGTATCTGCGAATGATGAAACTGGAACAATATCGTTCCTTTTATCCTCAGGAGCTATCTGTCGGTCTTTCAAAAAGAGTAGATCTTGCCAGGGCTTTAATCGGTAATCCCAAAGCATTGTTATTGGACGAACCATTTGCGCCATTGGACTATTACACCAAGAAACGGCTTCTGCATGAACTGCTGTCGATCTGGAATGAGGTTCAGATGACTTGTGTGTATGTCACTCATGATATAGAAGAAGCATTACAATTGGGCCAGAGAATACTGATCATGAACAATGATCCCGGATCTATTGCCTTTCAAATGGAGGTTCCATTACCATATCCCAGAATAATCACTGACCAGGATTTCATAAGGTTAAAAAAAGAGCTACTGGATGAATTCAGTCTGATATCCAACTCATTGACGAGCATAAATAATGAATAATTTCTCCCGTCGTGATTTCATTAAAACGGCCTCAAAGATAGTCGGGGTGGCTGGTGCGCACTCGGCCTTTTACATACCAGAGTTGCTATCAGCCGAACAGCGGACTCTCAGGATTGGATATTTACCCATCATCGATTCCGCACCTTTGCTGATTGCATATGCCAATGGTTATTTCAAGGATGAGGGGTTGAAGCTGGCCAGACCCAGAATGATTCGAAGCTGGTCAACGCTCTCTGAATCTTTTATGGCGAATAAGTTTAATCTGGTTCATTTACTGTTTCCAATTCCCTTGTGGATGCGTTATCAGAATCGTATTCCGGTCAAGATTCTCGCCTGGGATCATACTAACGGCAGTGCAATTACCGTCAGAGCCGATTCAGGGATACTTAGTTTTTCGGATCTTGGTGGCAAACAGATAGCGGTGCCATACTGGTACTCCATGCACAACATGATCATACAGATGGGTCTCCGCAAGGCCGGCTTGACACCAGTCATCCAACCACAAAACAAGAGGTTGGAAAAAAATCAAGTTAATCTCTTTGTCCTTTCACCACCCCAAATGGCACCTGCCCTACTGGGTGGAAAAATCGACGGGTATATTGTTGCTGAACCATTCAACGCCCTGGCAGAGTTAAAAATAAAAGCACGAATCATGAGATTTGTGGGTGATATATGGAAAAATCACCCGTGCTGCGTTGTGGTTATGAAAGAGGCCTTGGTGAAAAACAGCCCGGTGTTCACCGCAAAGGTCGTTCACGCTGTGGCAAGGGCTCAGCTCTGGATCAATCAAAATCGCGAAAAGACGGCAAAGATTCTTTCAAGGGAAGAGACCCGTCTTTTACCCCAAAGCTACCGAATTCTAAATCATGCGCTGAACGAGTATTCGATGGACATGTATGGTAGTGACAGTCCTATTCATGCCATCAGGCATCCTGAATGGAAGATAAATCGGGTTGATTTCCAACCATACCCCTACCCATCTGCTACCCATGTAATATTGAGTGAGATGAAAAAAACCCTGGTTGAAGGTAATTCCCGATTTTTAAATCAGCTGGATCCTACCTTTATTGAGAAAGATCTAATCGAGAAAAAATTTGTCAAAGAAGCGATTAGCAATCTGGGAGGAATGTCAAAGTTCCCCCATATGGATCTTACAAGTCCCTGGGAACGTGAAGAGATCATCGATTTTGCCATTTAAGAATTGCTTCTTGTGACTAACTGGAAAAATATGAATCAAAAAAAAATCAGCTTTCAACAAAAACTGACTTTTGGTACCTTCGGATGCCTGATATTTCTGGTGATATGGGTTTTGTTGGGGCACCTGCTACTCAAATATCCAGACTATAGCCAATTTTATGGGTTTCATCCATTGGCAACAATAAAGGCGTTTTATCACCTTTTATACAGTGATCACTTCTGGCATGGCGTTAGCGCAAGCCTCAGGCGAGTATTGATTGGTTTGAGTGTTGCCTTTATCCTGGGTGTCCCGGTGGGTATTCTGATTGGGTATTACGATCGTATTTGGATGATGACAAATGTCCCGATTCAATTTCTGAGAATGATCAGCCCATTATCCTGGATGCCGATTGCGATCCTGATTCTGCCCAGTTTTGAAAAAGCGATCTATTTTCTGATTACAATGGCCTGTATCTGGCCGATAATTCTCAGCACTGCGCAAGGAGTCAATCGCATAAATCCACAAATATTGGCCATGGCCAGAAACCAGGGGGCAAAGGATACCCAACTAGTGTTCAAGGTGGTTCTGCCGACAGCGGTTCCCTCAATCATTGTTGGTTTACGGATGGCACTAGGTATCTCCTGGATTATACTTGTTCCGGCAGAATTTCTTGGGATTTCCAGCGGTCTTGGATACAGTATCAATGATGCCAGAGACACACTGGAATATGATCGTCTTCTGGCTCTGGTCATCGCCATTGGTTTCATTGGTTTGTTTTTGGATAGTTCAGTCAGGTTTTTGGAAAAACATTCTGATTTACGTTATATTTTACGGATTGGATAGTGTTAATTAAAAAACACAGAGCGAAAAGAAGGGTTTTTTCTAATCCGAACAGGGGGCTTGGCAGCTAATTTTTGATAAAATATCAAATTCAATGTTTTAAAGATTTTCTTTTGATGATTGATGGGCTATGATGAGGCACAAAAAGTTATCGGAACACGGCACGATTTTTGACAACACACTCATTATTAGTTAAAGATCTAAGAAAACATTGAGAGGTGCGCTGAAAACGGAATCGCATCATCCCAATTATATCCGTATTTTTAAAACTACCTAAACTAATTTAGACTCTGGTTTTGAATTGGATCTTCTCTAAAAAATTCATAAGCCAGGCTTACTACGGACCTTGGTAGGAGGAACTGTTGCGGTGATATTCTCCAAGGGCAATAAATAATTTCTGTTAGCGATAATCCAGCTATGGCGACAATGCGCATGGGGTTAGAGATGAGGATGAGTCAACAGCTCATCATGACCCCTCAGCTTCAACAGGCTATAAAACTTCTGCAGTTATCCAGAATTGAACTGGAAGAATTAATCGATCAGAACCTGGTTGAAAATCCCACACTGGAGATCTCTGCGAATGAAGACGATGATGATAATTCTGAAGAGAAAAATGAGCAGCCTCAAGAGGCAAAAAGCCTGCTGGACGAGCAATCGCAACTATCTGTAGATGACGAATGGCAAAATTACATTGAATCAGGTGCTGGTGTCATGCACGAGGTCCGTAGCCGTCTCAATGATTCAGATGAAGGATCAAATCCGCTGGAAGCAACCATCTCCAAAACGAAATCTCTGGCGGATCATCTCCATTGGCAAATGGATATGTCTAATTTTAGCCCTGTTGAAAATAAAATTGCAGAGTACCTCATCGGCAATATTGAAACGGAGGGCTACCTTGCTATCTCCTTAAGAGAACTACTTGCCACAACACCTAAACTGCTGAAAATAGTAAACGAATGTCTTGAAAACAAGAATATCTTGCCCGTCGCCGGGGCAGAGGTCGTTTTTCTATTCGATACAGCTCATGAATCTCGCTCAGCTGTAGAAATTAAGAAGAAAGGTCGAAAAAAACCAGCCCCTGTTCTGGATGAAGAGGAAAACCCTGAGGAACCAGCTGATATTTCCATGATCAGCGATGATGCATGTGGTGTGCTGGAGTCAGTTCTTAGAAGAATCCAGAAATTCGATCCCCCGGGTGTCGGGGCCCGCAACCTCCAAGAATGCCTTGCGAATCAGCTGATCATGCTGAAACTCGAAGACTCCCTGGCAATGAGGATTCTAAGAGAGAACATGCTACTCCTTGAACAGAAAGATCTGAAACGGATAGCGAGACTACAAAAAGCTGATATCAAGGAAGTTGTAAAGTCATATCAAATCATTACAGAGCTTGAACCCAAGCCTGGACGCCCCTTCGGTGGAGAGATTACACAATATGTGATTCCGGATGTTTTTATCTATAAAAGGGGTAGCGAATATGTCGTCAATATGAATCAGGAGAGCATACCCAAGCTGCGGATTAACCCTTATTACCAGAGCATGCTCAAGACTCAAAAGGACGATAATACTCAAAACAAAAAAAATGGTACTGATGAAAAACAGGACATGACGTATCAGTACATACTGGAAAAGGTCAAATCCGGCGACTGGTTGATGAAGAGCATCGAACAACGTCAAAAGACCATATTTAGGGTAGCTAAAAGCATATTAAAGTTTCAGTATGAGTTTTTCGAAAGTGGGATCGACTATCTGAGACCGCTGGTTCTCAAAGATGTCGCAGAAGACATTGATGTTCATGAGTCTACTGTGAGCCGGATCACGACGAATAAATACGTCTATACGCCGCAGGGAATTTTCGAACTGAAATATTTCTTCACCAGCGGCATCGATCAGGGTGATGGCGATATTATCTCATCCAAAAAAATCAAGGATTACATCAGTAAGCTGATCGATACGGAGAATAAGAAAAAGCCCTTCACTGACCTGCAGATCAAAAACAAACTTCTGGAAGATGCTGGAATCAAAGTTGCGCGCAGAACAGTTGCAAAGTATCGAGAAGCAATGAACATTTTGCCTTCAAATAAAAGAAAAAAATTGTATTAACATGCAGAAAAACATATAATGTGCCTGCAAGATCCCGTTATCATAGTCCGTTGGAAATAAAAACGTGTTCAACATCAAAATATTCCTGAAACCACCGAAGTAAAGTTTGTCTTTAAAAACAAAGGTCGGCAGAAAAACGTCTGTTTCAACTCACTGTTTAGGCTTTGAATCCTTCTTGCTTGCGGTTCGATCTCAACAATTAAGTTTGATAAATCGCAACAATCGTGTTTAAATAAAATAGGTTACAGCAAAACAATCTTTACATTTTGAGTTAAATAGCAATATATTAAGATGAAGAAGACAACTTAATAAAGAGATCAGTAAAAAATGGGGACCTTAAATGAATGAATACTTTAAAAAGGTACTAGACTACACGTTGAGGCTGGCACTGGACATTGTGCATCAAGACGACACAGAGGAACTGATTGTCGTCAGCAATGAAGATAAAGGCATCTATCAAATGGTCATAGATTGTGAATATCCGATTCTGATCATTGAACAACTCATTTATAAAATTGAAAACAGGTCAAGCGATCACTTCTTGCATTTGCTGAAAATGAATCGCAATCTGATTCATGGCGCATTTGTGATAAATGATGAAGAGACCCAGGTTATTTTCAGAGACACACTCCAGTTGGAAAACCTGGATTTTAACGAATTAGAAGGGACTATTAACGCACTAACCCTGGGTTTGGCAGAGTATGCCGGTACACTATTAAAATTAAATCAACAATAAAATCGGGTAAGGAGTCAAAATGGCTGGTTTTTTGCGGCGTCTGTTCAGCTTGGGAAGCGCTGAAGCTCATTCAATTATTGATAAACTTGAAGATCCTGTAAAAATGACTGAACAGGGGATCAGAGATCTAAAAAAAGATCTGGATGAAGCAATGCACAACTTTGCGGAAGTCAAAGCGGTTGCAATAAAAGCTGAACGTGATATGGAAAAGAGCAAGAACGGTAACCTGGACTGGGAGCGTAAGGCGATGAGCTTATTACAGCAGGGACAGTCTGGAAAGCTCGATAAAGAAAAAGCGGAGCGGTTGGCATCCGAAGCACTTGCCCGAAAAGAGGAATGCAATAAACAATATCTTATTGCCAAACAAGCCAATGAAAGTCAAAATCAAGCGGTTCAGACGCTTCAAAAAAACATTGAGTCTTTAAAATCAAATATCCAACAGTACGAAAATGAACTGGTCACTTTAAAAGCACGCGCCAAAACGGCCATGGCGACATCTAAGATTAATAAGCAGCTTGCCAGTTTTGATTCCACCGGTACCGTCGCCTTACTGGAACGGATGAAAGAGAAAGTCGAAGCCGAAGAAAATCTGGCATTGGCGTATGGCGATATGTCCAGTATGAGCACGAACATTGAAGATGAAATTAATCAGGCGCTGATCAGTGACAACTCCGGATCTGAAACGTCACAAACCGCCGAATTAGCTGCTTTGAAGGCCAAAATGGGTATTCAATAGGCTTTGTACTGTAATCAGCATTACATTTCCAATAACAATCTAACGGATTGATATTTTAAAACGGAGGAATTTTCCATATGAAGATGAAAAAATCGCAGCTCATTGAAAAACTGGTTCTCGAGATGGAGGATTTTGCAGAAGAAGCGAGCAGCAAACAGAAAACAGAAATTGCAAGAGAGACTGTTAATCTATTTTTTAACTCTATCAAAGATGCTCTTAAAGGCGGTGATAGGGTTGAAATACGTGGGTTCGGGTCATTCAGCACCAAACAGTATGGCGAGTACACAGGCCGGAATCCGAAAACAGGTGAGAGAGTAAAAGTTAAGCCCAAAAAACTCCCCGTTTTTCGTCCAGGAAGAGAATTGAGAGATATTGTCAACAAGTAGAAAGGACACCGTTAGATCGTTCACTATTCAAGCATTGTGATCAGCTGATTAGTAAATATCGGAACCATTTTCTTCTGCAGGGCGTGTTTTCCAACGTTTGTTAAACCAGAAATACTGATCCGGATGCTCGCGGATTTTCTGCTCAAGTATCCGGGTCAGACTCTGGGAAATCATCAGTAAGTCCGTCGGCTTGTCTCCGCTCGGGTCGTACTGCACTCTACATAAACGGCCTACGTGCTGCAACGGTCCCGTGCGAACACACCAGATAAAAATGAGAGGGGTGCCTCGACTCAGAGCAAACGACGCCAGTCCTCTGCCAACGGCTGCTTTTTTACCGAAAAAATCTATAAAAAGCTTATTGTTGGGCACGTTTAAATCACCTGCCATGCCCAACACTTCATTGTTCTTTAAGACCTTCATCATCTCAATGGTTGCTGTTTTAGATTTGGAAATAGTAACGGTTCCAAATCTTTGACGAATGCCGTTCAAGGCATTATCAAACAGACTGTTTCTCTGTTTACCTGCGTAGATGTGTATGGGGGCCCCCTGGGTCGAAATAGCAGCTGAAATAAGCTCCCAGTTGCCAAAATGATTACCAGCCAGCACAACGCCTTTTCCCTCAGCGATGGCTGATTTCAAGATGTCAAGCCCCTCAATTTCAATGTACTCAGATAGTTTCTCAGGCAAGATGTGTTTAAGCAGTAGAAACTCAAACAGAATGATCCCAATATTCTGGTATGTCTTCTTACTCAGCCGGCTCCTTTCTTCTGTATTTAATTCACTACCAAAGGCGATTTCCAGATTTCGCTGAACCACCTTCTTTCTTATATTCAGATGAAATAGTACGGTCCCTAAACCTTTTCCAATTTTCGGAAGCAGTTTTCTCGGAATCAGCCTGACCAGGAGTGCCATTAAATGGAATAGCAGATACTCAAATCGATCTTTCACTTTTGTAATTAGAAGTAACGTTAAGAGTCAAGCGTTGAAGGTTACAGACCTGCCCGAATCATGTCATGCATCGTGATAAGCCCCACAACCTGCGTCCCGTCCAGGACAGGAAGCAGTTGTAGCGGTTTGTTACTGTGTTTCATGATCTCATGAGCCTCAATAGCGTAAGCCCCTTGACTGATAGTAATGGGATCATTAAACATGATGTCGTCTGCCTTTAACGCTTTAAGATCATCATATAACTGCATGGCTTTTCTCAGGTCGTAGCCTGTGATCAAGCCTTTTAAATTTCCTTGTTCATCTATGACCGAGACGGCATTGACTTGACCCTCTGAAATTGCTGAAAGAACTTCGTCAAATGGTGTTCCAAGTCTGACAATCGGGTTTTCCTCACCTGATTTCATCAAGTCCTCGACTTTATAAAGCAATCGTTTGCCAAGCCTTCCTGCCGGATGGAACAGTGCAAAATCGTTTCTGCTAAAGTTTTTAATTTTCATGAGAGCAATTGCCAGCGCATCTCCGACGACCAGAGCAGTTGTTGTCGAGCACGTGGGTGCGAGATTCAATGCACAGGCCTCTTTTTCAACCGGGGTATAGAGGACAACATGGGAGTGTTTTGCCAGCGTGGAGGTTTTATTTGCCGTAATGGAGATTATTTTACAGTTTAGTTTCTTAAGAATCGGCAGCATACCGACCATTTCATCACTTTCACCCGATTTTCCAAGTAGAACCATGGTGTCACCGGGCTCAACCATGCCAAGATCCCCGTGCAATGCTTCTGATGGATGCAGAAAAACGGCTGTGGTTCCTGTTGAAGAAAATGTAGCAGCAATCTTCCTACCCACAAGTCCTGACTTTCCCATACCGCTGAAAATAATTTTTCCCGGAGACTCCAGTATCAGTTGAATCGCTTCTTCAAAAGCAGAGTCGATGGATTCGACCAAGTCTTCCAGCGTTTTGATTTCCAGTTCAATGACAGCTTTAATGTCTGCTAAAATGGCCATTAGATGTTAATTTCACGTATTCATATAAAAGCCAACGATATCGGAATATCAGTTTCTTTCGTCACATCATTGGTCTGCTGCTCTGAAGTATATTTCGCCAAAGGCCCGGGTGCTCACCTGCTACATGAACTTTTCGGCATCCTTTGTAAACTGCTCGATCCCTATATCGGTTAATGGGTGATTTTCAAGCTGCTTTAATACTTTGGATGGAATTGTAAGGATATCTACACCCATGCTGGCCAGTTCAACAACATGAATCGGTGTGCGAATTGAGGCCGCAATGATTTTTGCATCAAGATCCGGATTGTTAATCAGGATGGTACGAATAGTACTGAGTAATTCAAGACCATTGGATGAAATATCATCCAACCGCCCCAGAAAAGGGCAAAGATAGGTTGCACCGGCTTTTGCAGCAAGTATCGCTTGTCCAGCTGAGAATATCAGTGTCACATTTGTTGGAATTCCTTCAGACTTGAGCGCTTTAACAGCTTTTAAACCATCATGGATCATAGGGATCTTAATGACGATATTGTCTGCTACTTTTGCTAATTCTTTGCTTTCCTTAACCATATTTTCATAATCAAGAGAAAGAACCTCTGCATGTACAGGACCCGTTATTTCCTGGCAGATCCCTTTTAGTATTTCTTTAAATTCACCGTTTTCTTTTGCAATTAAGGTCGGGTTGGTGGTGACACCGTCTGCCAATCCCAAGCGGTTGGCTTGTTCTATCTCAGCCAGGTTGGCTGTGTCAACATAGATATCCATAAAATTTCTCCTTTTTATCGGTTTATTGACCTTTCGGTCTCTTAAAGTGTGTATACAATGCGTTAATGTACCAGGTGTTCCAGTGTTGGTCGTTACTTGCTGTTTTCCTGTGCTCCTTGATATCTTTTCCAGTTATATCCCAGAACCAGATATGAGAATGAAACCAAAAAGAAAGTCCAAAACAGTATTTGGATGTTTCCGGGTCTAAAACCGACCCAGACGGCTAACATGATCAATGTCAGTAAAATAACCTGTATCAGTTTTGGAATCGCTGGCAGTACTACCCTGCCAAAGTGTATATAGGGTAACCTGGAGACCATTAATAACGAAACTAAAATAATGCAAGCTGATTTCAATATGTTGTTGGTGTGAATTAATGAGACGGAGCCCGATATCAGTGCTGCGGCTGGAGACGGCAATCCTGAAAAGATCTTCACACCGCCCTCTACACCCTCTTTCCTTTTGTTTTGAATAAAACGGTAAAGCCGGTAGATTGTGCAGACAAGATGTAACAAGCCTAAAATGATGCCGGTTGTTGAATAATGAAAGGCCGCCATGATGATCAGGGAAATGGTCCCACCGAAATTTGTCCCATCAGCCAGATCATCTAGTAGTTCACCTCTGGGCGTACTCCCCCATCGATCGGCAGCACGGCCATCAAAAAGATCCAGAAATTGTCCCAGGAAAACCAGAGCAAAAGCAAAGCCGATCTGATTGAACAGTATGACAAGTGCGATTCCTATCAGTCCACAAATGAGATTCATGATACTCAGCAGATTTGCATACCAATAGTTGGGAATCACCTTCAAAAACATGCTGCAAAAAGAGAGAAAGACCGAACAAGCCAGCATCGCTATAGTGATATTCCATATCTCTCCAGCATAATAAATCTGTTGAAGAGCAATCAGCACCAGTGTCAGCGTTCCCAGAAACATCTTTGCTTTTCCAAAAAGATTGGCGGCTTTGTTGACGATAAAGTAACGGGAAAAGGTGCCTATAATGTCAAAAAGCAGGAAGATCAGTACCAGATACATGGGGACTAAATTGAAATACGCAAAATATAACAATGGCGGGAATAACAGCAGTTTATCCGAAAGTGGGTCAATGCTTTCTCCCTCCTCCGAACCCAGCTGAAATAGCCTGGCAATTGTACCGTCGGTAATGTCTGATATCATCCAGAACGCAAAACAGAGCACACCGGCATGGTGCCATCCATTTGAGGGATCGGTGGGGTAAAGCCATGTTCCAGTGTGATAAAGCAAAACGCTGATGACGCCCATAGGATAGCGACAGCGGCTGATAAAGTTTGGGTGAAGCCAGAATTTTGAACGAACCCAGTCTTTGCCGCCAGGGATTCTGGCAAGGCTGAAAAGGCTGATACGCTCAACTGCAAACAGCAGCATGATGGGTAATATAGATTGATAAATAACAGGAGGAATGGTCTCTAAATCCGGCATTTTATCCTTGGCATATAATTCATGAATATTTTTAAATGAAGCTGTTACACCGAAACAATTCTGCAGGTGAAATGACCGCTTGAATTGTGATGAAGAAATCCAATTCTAACTGAGTAATACAGCGAGTTAAAAGTGCGACTGGAACTCGGGATCAGTTCTCCAATATTCTCTTTGTTAATTTATAAGAATTTATTTCATTTTAGTCTGTCCTATACTATTATCAATCCTGGCTAAAAAAGGAAAGGGTCCTAAGATTTTAATTATCCGCTTCACAAACGAAGAGAGCAAAGGCTATAAAAGGGTTATGAAGATCGTTAAAAACGACAAACCCAGCCTGTTTGAACCGGAAAAAACGATCTCCTTTTCTTTTTGATTTGAGAGATGCTTTCCGTATTATGATTCGCAGAGACCGTCAATCCCTGTTGATATATGTCATCATCATTAAAAACTTGAAGTATCCCATTGAATATCAAGACATTTTTGTTTAAGATAAGCCGAAAAAGGAATACCTGTTTCATCAATATATTAAAAGGAAGCAACAAATGCCTGTAATAATTTTAAAAAACGATCTCAGTAGGTTTCTGCGCCTATTCTTTAATATGTGTGTTGTTATGCTGATTATTGGTTGCAGCAGTGCTGAACCTGTATTGATGGAAGATAAATACGATTCAGCCATCAAACACATGGATAAGGAAGATTATTCACTTGCCATTCCCCTGTTTAAGGAGCTTATCGAAGAAAACCCGGGAACCCGGTTTGCCGCATATGCCTACTTAAAAGTTGCCGACGCCTATTTATTGTCAGGTGAGAGCAGAAACTTCACTGAAGCAGAAACTAATTATCGGATTTTTCTAAATTATAATTCATACAGTCACCTTGTCCCATATGTACTCTCCAGGTTGATAGAGCTCAACTATAAACGCAATACGAGTCTGATATTCGGAGATTCCTATGCGTTCACCCGTGATTCTGAGCATTTTAAGAAAATTATCAACGAGTATCAGCGTTTTTACTTCCTTTATCCCGACAGTCTTTATCTTAAAGATGCCGGCGAATATCTGGGTAAATCCGTTGATGCCCTTGCTGAACATGAATCCAGAATCGGTCAATGGTATTATCATCAATCGCTGTTTACTGCTGCCATTTCACGCTTTCGGTACATATTAAATAATTACCCAAACTACTTGAAAAGGGAAACTGTCGTAGAAATGCTCATTGATGCATATAGAAAAAATCAGCAACCCGAATTGGCGAATGAACTGCAAAGTATCTTCAACTTGAGTAAAACAGCTTCAGGAACTTAATCGTCAGAAATAACGGGCGTTGCTTACGTTTTTTACAGTCTGTTTTGTTATTGAACAAATCGGATCGTTGCCTTCTGGTTAACGTTGAAAAATCGAAAATGCTATGATAATCCCGCCAAAGACATCCTGCTTAAAATCTCGATCTATTAGAAGCCAAAGTCCCAGGTTTTGGCTGTTGATTGCCGCAATTGCCAGCCTGTCACTTTTATCTGTTTACGGCTGTAGTTTGATGGGCACTGCGCCAGTGAAAAAAAAATCTCTTCCCGAAAAGAAAATAGCACCGATTTCTGAACCTCAACTGAAGGCTATACAGGCTGAGAGGAAACAGTTACTGGAGCGTGTGGAGCTGGTTGAAAAACAGTTGCAACAGAATCAAATCGAACATGAAGGCCGGCTCAAGGATATGGATCGAACCATTCTGCTATTGGAAAAAAATATTCTTGAAATAAAGGGCTCGGTCCGTGAGATTAGTCGGAAAAAGGTGGATAAGAAGAAAGGAGAACCTAAAAAAGTGCGGGATCAGTCAGTGAAAAAACCGACTGCGATTTCGCCTTCTTCCCCTCCCTTGCCTTCTCCAAAAAAAAATTCCGGTACGGTTGGAGAGATACGTACACCAGAAACATCCAAGGCAATTGAAACTGTCTCTCTTTTAAATCCTGCGCGTGCAAATAAAAAATCTTCTCGCAAATCAGACAATTCTAAAAACAAAAAATTTCAGATTGTTGGTATTGACACAAAAGATAAGAAGAACGGATCTACAACGACCCGCCCGGTTTGGGAAGATCCAGACCTTAATGAACCTCTTTCACCCATTCAATTAAAAGTTGTTTCTGGCGCAAAAAGACGTTATCAGCAGGCTTTTAAAATATATTCAAGCAGAAACTACGCTGAAAGCATCAAACAGTTCAATCGTTTTGTGGCTGATTTTTCAAGCGATCAGGATGCCGACAATTCCCAATTCTGGATCGGCCAATCTCATTTTCAGTTGGGGAACTACCTTCAGGCAGAACGCGCCTTCAGAAAAGTGCTCAAAAACTATACTCACGGATCAACCCGCAAAGGGTATAAGACCCCGGATGCAATGCTGATGTTGGGGAGGATATATTTGATCAGAAAAAAACCGATCAAAGCAAGGAGCTATTTTAACCGGGTTGTGCAGCAATATCCGGATTCGCGTTCAGCTGTGAAAGCGAAAAAGGAAATTCAGGCAATGGATTCCTTCTAAACATATGATAGAATCAAAAACGACAAAGGGGCTGCTCGCTCTATGGCTGATTCCTGGTTTAGGGCCCCGCCGTATCGAAACGTTACTTCAGCAACTGGGAAGCCTGGATGCCATTTTCAGCACTTCTGCGGCTGAATTGGCCAGAATTACTGGATTGAAACCAGATATCGTCAAAAGCATTTCTGAAGGGCTAAATTCAAAAGCATTGCACCAAGAGTTGTCATTTATTGAAAAATATCAGTTGCAAGTATTGGATTATACACAAGCTACCTACCCAAACCTGCTGCGCGAAATATATAATGCACCACCGATTCTGTATACCAGGGGTGATATTGATTTTAACGCCGGGCTCCCATTGGCTTTTGTGGGTTCCCGTAAAGCATCTTTTGCAGGAAAAAGTATATGTCAAAGGTTGATTCGAAGACTGTCGGAACTTAGACCCGACACAATCATCGTTAGTGGTCTAGCGCTTGGAATTGACAGTGCAGCCCACAAAGCAGCACTTGAAAATGGGTTAAAAACGATCGCTGTCCTAGCGGGTGGCCTTTCCAGCATATATCCCGCCCAGAACAGGGCTTTGAGTGATAAAATCATCGAAAATGGAGCGCTGGTCACTGAGTTTCCCGCCACAACGCGGCCGACTGCGAGGAATTTTCCATTACGAAATCGAATTATCAGTGGTTTATCGAAAGGTGTGACAATTGTTGAAGCTGGAGAGAGGAGCGGGGCTTCCATCACAGCCGGATATGCATTGGAACAAAACAGGGAGCTGTTTGCACTTCCCGGTCCAGCGGATTCAAAATTCTCTTTAGGATCCAATCGGATGATTCAAAAAGGGCAGGCAAAGCTTGTCATACAACCTGAAGATATTCTGGAAGAGACCGTCACAGATTTTTACCACTCTCAACAGCAGACTTCGTCGGATGGTTTGGAAGTCAAAAATACGGTTCAGTTGACTATACAGGAGGAAAAAATAATTGAAGCATTGAAAAAGGGAGCACTGCATCAAAACAGCTTGACAAATATAACAGACATCCCAGTTCATCAGTTGCTGGGTATTTTAACAGAGCTGGAACTAAAAGGTCTGATTATCAGCAAACCCGGATCACTATATCAGTCGGTAGAGGCATGAATAAAGCAAAACACAAACTGCCTCGGTTGGCGTTGTATGGATTTCTTTTTTTCTGTCTGTTTCACCCATTTGTTCTGATTGCCCAATCTCGATTTCATTTCTCAGTGACAACCGGATATGAAATAACACAAGGGTATGCGCCTGGATATGATTTTACTCTCCTTTATAATAACGGCTGGGGGATCCGCTATACCACCATTCCAGGGGTGAAAATCAGTGAAGACACTGAAATACAGGAAAATTCTGATTCTGTTTCTGCATACAAATTAAAAGGAAATCTGGAGTTCCCGATTTTATTGCGAACCATTGACTATAGATCTTTTAAAGAGCAGAGTGCAATTCCTTTCGATTTTCTGACGGCATATACCGGGTTCGGTTATAATGACATCACTGCTGAGTTGACTGAGGAAGAATACACCATCAACTCTAGCGAGCTGATACAAAGCGTAACCAAAAAAAATATTAATGTCCCGACAACGTTCCTTGTGATGGGGTTTTATGGAGGTGAACGATTTATTGTTATCGATGGCAAGCTGATCTATTTCAGGGGTGAAGCCAATTCAAATCGGACTGGGGGAAAACAGTTTTATTTCGATCACTGGTTGATCCAGATATCTGCTGGTATTGGTTTTTAATCACCCTGTAGCCTCTGCTGCGAATAAGGTACTCGCATTTCGGATGGTGGTGCACAAAAAGGCATTAATAATGAATATCTCTTCGATGAAAATGGATTAGTCCAACTTAGTTAAAAACAGGAGAGCATCCTGGTATCCGACAGACATTAGCGCAATCGTTTGGATTCAATTATATGAAAAAATTCTTGAAACTTCTATCTAGATTGAAAAAAGACACGGTATTTCAAAATGCCGTGAGCTTTTTAAGTTTTATGATTTTGGCTGCAATTATCATGTTGGTTTTAGAGTCGACAGAGAGTGAATCCGGCATCAACAGCTTTTTTCATTCGTTATGGTTTTCAATTGTTACTGTAACGACGGTTGGTTATGGCGATATGTCACCTGTTTCTGCTATAGGGAAACTGGCCGCAATCGCGATTATGTTTATAGGAATTTTTTACGTCGCGGTACTGACGGGTAATATCACCAGCTGGTTGGTAGAACGTAACCGAAAAAGGACTCTGGGACTGGTTCCAGTAAAAGAGGTCGGTTCCCCGATAATGATCTGTGGTTGGAAAAAGGGAATGGGAGATTTGGTGAAAGAGATTCTAGCCCTGCATAAAAAAGATTCCAGTCAAATGGTACTTGTGAATGATGCAGATCCACATGAAGTCAATGAACTGCGTCAAGATCCTAAATTAAGGGATTTTCACTATTTCAGCGGAGATTATACAAATACGGAAGTGCTAATTAATGCGGGTGTAGGCAAAGCGGAAAAAGCATTGATTCTGGCGGATGAACTGTCAGGGAAAACAGCAGATGAGATCGATTTCAAATCGGTATTAGCAACCATCGCCATTAAAAGGTTATATCCCCACATATATACTATTGTTGAGATCATTCATGCGAAGTTTCGGCTTTATCTGGAAAATGTTGAGGCGGAAGAAATTATCTTTAACCGTTTTATTGCCAGGGCTTTGGTCTGCAATATTGTCTTATCTTCAGGGGTTAACAGTATTTTTAAAAAATTCTTCTCCATGGAGTCCGGCATTTTGCGGATTCTTTCCGTAGATGCAAAATGGGTAGGCGATACCTATGAAGAGATCAGACAACGAGTCGAGGATGCTGTTGTTATCGGAATTTTGGAGAACACTGGGAATCTGCGCATTCGCAAAGATGAAAAAATGGGTCAGATTCAAAAATCTGTTACAATCAAAGATGCGATTCTAGGGCTCACTGAGATTAAGAAAATGGAGAGCAACCGCCCGGTCTTCCATCCAGCGCCGGACTATCTACTTTCCGAGAACAGTTCGTTGATCGTTTTGAAAGTTTCACCGCATCAATTGAACCAGAAACACCCGCAGGAACTAATCAATGAGGAAAAAATCCACCAGAAGTCAACTAAAGAAATGATTCTCCATCAACTTGACAAATTTTCCGGAAAATCGACAACCTGGGATGAATTTATCGACGGTCTGGAAAAAATTGGTCTGGAACCTGACTACTATGAAAACGAGCTTAATGGTTTCATCTTTAAGGAAACTAGGTACCCCTTCTCCGAGTTGGCTGTTTCAAAAAGACTGCTGGATAAGATTCAGGCCCTGAAGAACAAGAAAATCAAAATTGAGGCGTCCATTGCACTGAAAATTGAAACAGCATTGAGGAAATCAGAAAACTGGTCCGATTTTTATAAATTTTTACAATTGGACGGGCTGGAGATTTATCTCTATCGAAACAGACCTTTTGGATTTTTATACAATGGAAAACGATACAGTCACAAAAGCCTGGGGCTGAACAGCGAATTGATCGAACAACTCGCTAGACATAAAAATTTCATTCCAGTCTCAAAAAAGGGGGAAACCATCCCGGAAAGGGAAAGTAGTTACTTGACGCTCTTCGATTTTATGAGTGAATTTCGGGGTAAAAAACAGTTAATAAGCTCTAAATCTGAGTCTGAAAGCGGTGTACTTATCATTTGTGGTTGGAAACCACAGCTGATTGAGATGCTGGATTTTATTATTAATCAGCATCAATTTCACAAAGTTGACTGGAATAAAATTTCGGTTGTGGCTAATATAGACGCAGCGACCGCTGAAAATTTCAATTCTCACTTTCGCGATGTTCCGTTCGTAGAGCTGTTCAATGGCGATTTTGCTGATCGCCAAACCCTGAAGCAAGCGGGCCTTCTGCATGCCAAAAAGGTTATTATCCTGGCAGAAACGGACTCGGGGAAAACGTTTGAAGAGATTGATGCTCAAACAGTGCTGGCGGCTATGCTTATTGGAAGTATGAATAAACAGGTATACAAGGCTGCTGAAATTCTTGACCAACGCTATGAAGAGTCTCTTATTCAGGCAAATGTGGAGGAAATATTTCTAGAAGATGAATTTATCAGAATCATGCTTGCCAATAGTTCTCATGGCTTGGGGATTACAAAAATTCTAAGTGAACTGATAAATCTGAACCACACTCTGATCGATATCAGGGACATTGAGGCCAAGTACATCAATCATAATTTTATCGAGCTCTATAAAGGGTATAATCAACCTGGAAAAATGCCTATCGGGTTATTGGAAGATACTGGAAATTATTATGCGCGCAAATCGGAAAAGATATATCAAGCACAAATACAATCCAATATTAAGGGACAGGTTGAGGAATTGATAAAAGTGAAGAGTCTCATACCGAATCATGTGGTCATTTCACCGACTCATGATTATCGAATCAATCCAAATTCGAAACT
Organism: Deltaproteobacteria bacterium; assembly: GCA_018645005.1. GTDB lineage: Bacteria > SAR324 > SAR324 > XYD2-FULL-50-16 > XYD2-FULL-50-16 > JAHJRI01. Next base: position 80,886 of record JABGPJ010000083.1, read on the forward strand.
CATTCTGATCAACACAAACAATGATGATAGCTGGAGTCGGTATTCCGAATTCATTGTATAGGTCTGTTTTTATGCTTTGAGACAATTAAACGGACATAACACAAAAAGAAGGATTAAAGATATCAGTCATGGCCCAGTGGATCCCAAATCACAATTACTCTTTTAAACATACGAATGATGCATGTGTGCAGTTAGCGACCAGTTTACTTGAGTCTTACTCCCTGACAGGGGGATGTTTGAGGATACTGGGCAAGAAGTTGCAGGATCAGTTGGCATTCGGTTTTTTTGACGTTGGATCTGATATTATTCTACAAGGGGAATCTGGCCGTGATGTGTTTATGTTGTGTAGCGGGCAGATCGATGTCCTCGTTGATAATCAGGTAGTGGTAGAAATGCCGTCACCAACACTAGTGGGTGACAAGGGGATTGTCTCTCTGAATTCACAACGTGCTGCAACCATCCGTATTTCAGGTACTGGTCCGGCTCTGGTTATCAAGATCCCCATGGAAAGTTTCATTAGGGACTTTAAGAACAAAAAGATTCCCGATGTCAGCTTTTCCCAAGAACAAGGAATATTTGAGAGTGTTTTCGAAGCTGTACAACAGCGTCTGTTTGAATTCATCTATTTGCAAAAGTCATTGTGGGAAAAGGTTACCAACATGTCCCGGCAGTTGAATGAACAGATTTTGGCGAAACAGCTGGATAACCAAAAAAATCCGGGCTGGGGCGATGAGGTCTGGCAGGTTGTACAGAACCATCTTAAAGTTAAATACAACATCTCCTGGCCAACCAATATACCTATAAACGAAAAAACACTTTATGCGTTTCTCAGGAGAATCCTGGATCGAAAATACCCAGATACATCGAAACCCGATGCCATCACAAAAAAAACCACTGAGTGGCGGAGTATCCTATCTAATATCAGCAGCCGTGTCCTGAAAAGCCTGCCTGATAAGGCGAAGCCTATCCCACCGCTTGACCTCGAATTATTTAATCCGAACATCTATCGTATGCGGATCACAGGATTACTGAATCAACTTCAAAATCGTTATGAAAAGAAAAAAACCGAACAAGAAGAGGGACTGAAAAAACCGGCTGAAGCCTTTTTTGGAAAAGGGGACCGCTCCAACGAATTCAACCTCTCAAAATATCTGGGTTATTTTGAAACATATTATCAGTTGAAGAACTCAAAGCGACTAATGGCGCAGGTTGCTCAAAAATGCGCATTGATAGCAGCGGAGTGTGAAAACAGTTTCAATGCTTCGGTGGTAAAAATGCAAAATTTTATCGAGCAGGTCAAAACCAGAAATCTATCTTTGGATGAAACTACAGCAGAATCCGAGATTGATCCGGCAATTGTGCAGACTTGGATAGCAACTCTGGCTCGTGGGATACAACATTTTCAAAATACAACCAATACGATTCAGGGACAGGCACTGGGCGTGATTAATTTTAATCCCAAAACCGTTCCGAATTTCAATGCATTGCTCAAATCTCACAAGGTTAAATTTACCCGAGATCAGATAAATCAGACTTATAATAGTCTTGTGAACAGCCTTGAATTCCAATCTGAGTACCTGACAACCGAAATCCTACATCGATCCTTTCACCTCTGTGCCATGGACCGGGGGGATATTATTCCTGAAGATGAAATTTTGAACAACTTCTGGTTTCCATTATCGGACAAAGTCAGTTTGAATGTAAGCGGGTTCCAACTGGCAAATCTGAAGTCCTGCATGCTGATTGGTAAACAATTTTTGATGGGCGCCAGCAAGGAGGAAAGGAAAGCAAGTGATGAAAAATATACTATCTCCTCTGAAAAACAGACCCTGTTTTTTGTCCTTCCTCCAGACAAAATTCCATGGTTTGCTCAAAAAAAGCCAGAACCTGAGGTTCTCATTGATGAATATTTACCATTAATGCAGTGGTTTACGGATAAATGCCTGGAACAGTTTTCATTTCTTGTCGGATGCCGAGATCGGGTCGTAAATGAATGGACTGAAATTCGCAATAGCCTGATCCGCTCAAATAAAATAGAGCTGTTTGAAAAAAAGCCTCTAAAGCTTCCCAAAGATGATTTGCAGCGGATAGTCTCCTGGCTGAACCGAACGTTGAACATATCACTCAACCCATCAGAAGAAATCCTATCCAGTCAGCTTTCAAAAAAAATATACAACACTTTTTTGCGTTCAACAAAAACTGAAAATCCTGAACTTTCGATCGAACAATGCGGTAATCAGGCTTATACGAAGTGGCGAAATTTGTTGTACGACGTTGTTGGCCAAATACCGGCATTGAATAAAATTGTCAAAAAGGTTCCAGGAAGAGCGTCTCGGCCGGCTCTTAATATTCTGGCTAAACAGCTGACACCACTTCTTTCTCCTCTGATGAAAGATACCTGGGAGAAAAGAAATCCTATCACCAGTGGAACCCCGAGTTTGAACCTGCTGGCGGTTCTACATCCAGATAGACACGCCAATAGTTTTGCGGTTATCCAGCTTTTTGAAAAAATTGTCCAGGTCTTTACCAGCAATACTGAAATACTCATCCAAGAGATCAAAGGACACAAGGAAACTTTAAGTCAGCTGTATGATCAGCAATCAAACGCTGATATCAGCACTACCCAAGGGAGTAGCCAGGTCGATATTATCAAAGAATCGAGTCTGCAATTGGTTACAACTCTTGAAAACCTGTCTCGCTCCTGAGCAGAACCATTTCTGAATCTCATGCAAACATTCTCATGTTAGCGCCTCTTGACCAAAGCGGGAAAGAATCAGTTCAGGTCACTGTTGTCGGTGTCGTCGCAAATCTCGCCTTGTCGCTTCTGAAAGGGGTGGTGGGATTTATTTCCCTCTCATCCGCTCTGATCGCTGACGCCATCCACTCTCTTTCCGATTTATTGTCAGATGCGGTCACACTCTGGGCAATTTACATCTCCCGCAAACCGATTGATAACAGTCATCCATATGGACATGGGAAATTTGAGGCGGTCGGTACATTCTTCATCTCTCTAATGTTGATTCTGGCCGGCTTTGGCATCGCTACCCACAGCATCAATCAACTGAACGAACCGGTTGTACCAGGTATACTGGCGGTCTGGATAGCTGCCTTTTCCATCGTCTCAAAAGAACTGCTCTATCGATATGCTTCGTATGTCGGTCATAAACATCAAAGTCGTATTCTACTGGCGAACGCCTGGCATCACAGGACAGACGCCATCTCATCACTGGTTGCTCTAGCCGGTATTGTGGGTGCTGTTCTTGGTTATCCACTACTCGACCCAATCGCTGCAATCGTCGTTTCTGGCTGGATCATTAAAACGGGCCTGGCCATCGGATATGAAAGCCTTATGGAACTGACTGATAAAGGCGTTGAACAGGATATTCTTAAATCTATTAATGAAGTTCTCACCGAAATTAAGGGTGTTGAACATTTTCATAAAGTTCGCGCTCGAAGAATGGGTCCTTACATGTTGGTAGATTTGCATATTGAGGTCGCACAAACGATCAGCGTTTCCGTTTCCCATCAGATTGCTGAAAGGGTACGTTTTTCCATCGTAAACCAAATCCCGAGTGTTAATGAAGTTCTTGTTCACGTCGATGCCGAAAATCATCCGGAAGAAAATCCCGTAAAACTGATGAGACCGCAGAAGGAGATCGAAGCGGAGATTCAGGTTATCGTCAATACTTTCCAGGAGATTGAGGCTCTCACCCATGTCCTCTGCCACTATCTTAACGAAACGCTGACTGTTGAAATCGGTATCGCCGTGGATCCAATTCGTCAAATCATTGAAGCTAAGGAAATTGCCAGCCAATTGAAACTAAAAATTGAACTGGTCGACGATATCCAGACAGCAGATATCCACCTCGAAATCTAATCTGTTTGAAGTCCCGAATCCACAACCTGTCGTCGAAAAAAGGAATAGCCACTGGTGTTCAGCATGTTTTTGGGATAATATGAGGAGCAACAGGTGCAAAACGACTGTCTGAGGAAGTCAGGACTTCCCCTGGGCTAGAGTAAACTCCTTAGAGAGAAGCTTAATTGACACAAGATGGGTTTTATATCGCGATGTTTTGATAGCATGATCTGTTTCACGCGAACTCCTATGAAGCAGCAAAGGACTGATAAAAGATGCTCAAACACCCATTTATCCGTTGCTTTAGTATTCCATTCTTGCTATTATAAATGATTGACTATTCAGTTACTGAGTTCTGATCCGATAGCACCGATATTTTAACGAATATCGATGCTGTATCTCTGAGGATTTTGGTAACACTGTTTTCTTGACTTCAGCAATGTAAACGAATCATGGCAAATAAGTGTGAAATCTGTGGCAAAGGTCCCGCCACTGGAAACAACGTCAGTCATGCTCATAACAAGACACGGAAGAGATGGTTGCCAAATCTTCAGAAAGTTCATGTTAAAAAGAGTAACGGAAATAACGTCAGCATGAAGGTGTGCACAAGTTGTATACGTTCAGGTAAAGTAGCAGTTGCTACCTGATTTATAAATATGAGGGGGAAAAAATGAAATTCACCAACAAAAATGTGTTCGAAGCATCCAAACACACCATAGAACCTGAAGTATGTCTGAAAGAGAGACAAAAAAACATGCCTCCGATTATTCTGGATATCAGATCTCAAGATGACTACAAAGCGAGCCATCTTGTAGGCGCATATTCTTTTCCCGCTGAATATTTAAAGGATAATCTTACTCAAATACCACCTTATGCGCAGGTAATTCTGTGTGGTGATAATGACAATGAGCAGACCCTGAGCCTTGTCAAACTTCTGGTGGATAATGGGTTTTCCGATGTCTCCTGTGTAAACGGTGGCAACGAAAAATTGCTGGCAGCCTTGGATGCCTCTGCAGACGAAGTAATCCTGGACAGCCTGCCAAAGACAGAGTGGCCTGAGAAAATCGAAAGCGTTTTAAACGAAAAGGTTCGCCCCAAGCTTGCAGCGGACGGAGGTGGTTTATCGGTCCTCAAAATAGAAGAAGATAAGGTTTTCATCAATTATGAAGGGGCTTGTCAGGGATGTGCCAGTGCCGCAACTGGGACGTTGAATTTTATTCGGAATACGCTCAGCACAACTCTGAATCACGAAATAGAAGTTATTTCAGCTTAGAATTCCCGTGCATAGCTTTCAAGCCTAAAAACTTGAAAGCTCTTCTTACTGTGATATCCCGCCCCAATCGTTGCTTGGAAACCACATTTGATGGAGTTTCTGAATCCTAAACTCATCGTGATATCAGCACCTAGCGGTTCTGGTAAGACGTCTATCTTCAAAAAAGCCCGGGCAGTTCTGCCCAATCTGGTTTTTTCCATATCTTATACAACGCGGCAGCCCCGAGAAGGGGAAATTGATGGAGTAGATTACCTTTTTATAGATGAGCATCAATTTCGTCAGATGATTAAAGAGGATCAATTTCTGGAATGGGCTGAAGTATACGGCAACTTTTACGGTACTACAAAAGATTTCATTCGTCGTTCTCAACTGGATGGCAAGATTGTCGTGTTAGATATCGATGTGCAGGGGATGCTGCAGGTGAAAAAAATTTCAGATCTGAACGCCGTTTTCGTATTTATAATGCCGCCTTCTCTTGAAGATCTATCAGACCGATTGATTAACCGAGGGACTGAAGATGAGTCATCCATTCGGAAGAGAATGGACAACGCAGAGTATGAAATGACCTTCAAGGACCATTATGATTACCAGGTTGTCAATGATAACCTTGATCACGCGGTGGATGCTTTTTTGAAGGTTGTCATAAATGAGTGTTATGATCTAAAAGGGGGTAAGGAACTTGATGTTGATCGTCTCATCACGCAGCTCAAAAAGTCAGACCTTTAATGGCTCGCTACATTGGTAAAGCATATTTGCGAGAGCATCAGAATCGATTAAACAGGTTATTGGCAAAATGATCCGGATCGAAAACATTATCGCTGATTTTCAAGCTTATACAGACAACCAGGTCGATTGCAGCCCGATCCAAAAGGCCTATGTTTTAGTAGCCAAATCACAGCCATATCTCAAACTCTTTCCTAACACCGATCTTCAGAACTCTCTGGAAGTTGCCAAAATCCTTGTTGATTTAAAGCTTGATATTCAAAGTATTGTATCAGGTCTGCTTCACAATGTACTGCTGAACGGTAAAATCAGCCTGGATGAGATCAGAGATCTGATGGGGGTTGAAACCGCAAATATTGTCGAAGGGATGCACAATATTTTACAGGTTTCTGATATTCCAGACGAAAAGGAACGGATCGCGGAGAAGATGCGTCAGATGATTTTCGCCTCATCCAAAGATATTCGGATTATTTTTGTTAATCTTGCGGCCCGCTTGGTGAGAATTCGTCTTGGTAAACGTTTTTCAAACGCCAAAATCAGAGAAATCGCCAATGAAACCCTCCAAACCTACGCTCCAATCGCCGAGCGATTAGGACTTTCACACATCAAAACCGAGTTGGAGGATTTGTGTTTTTCCTATCTAAATCCCAAGGCTTTCAAAGAAATTGATGATTTTTGCAACCAGAACAACCTGGTCCACCAATCATTTTTAAACCGGCTACATGATGAACTGGTAGAGCTGCTACCGGCCAACCAGATCGAGGCCAGCGTAAAAGTCCGTATCAAACACTACTATTCCATATATTTGAAAGCCCAAAGGATGGGTATAGAATACGATCAACTCCATGATTTATTGGGTGTGAGAATAATTGTAAAAAATAAAGACGCCTGTTACAAGGTGCTAGGTCTGATCAGTAATGATTATCGACCGGTAACCGAGAGTTTCAAGGACTATATTTCATTCCCCAAGCCTAATGGCTATCAATCTCTTCATATTGATGTCTATAACAGGAATGGGATCGGATTCGATGTCCAGATTCGCACAGAAGAGATGAATATAGTGGCGAAAAGAGGTGTGGCAGCACATTGGGCTTATAAAGAAAATAGTAACGTCCCAGCCGATAGCCACGAAAATACCTCTTGGCTGCATGATCTTTCAAACAGTCTTGATTTTGCCAGTGATTCGCGGGAGTCATTGGAAATATTTACTCGGGAACTGTATTCAGACTTTGTCTATGTCTTTACGCCAAAAGGCAAGATTATTAAGCTACAGTCCGGAGCCGGTGTGATCGATTTTGCTTTTGCCATTCACACTGAATTGGGTCACATGTGTGTCGGTGCAAAAATCAATGGCCGCAACGTCTCGATTAAGACAAAACTGAAGCATGGAGATAAGGTCGAGGTGCATACCTCTTCTAATCAAAGTCCGTCCAAAGACTGGCTGAAGTATGCCGTCACCTCCCGGGCGTTGTCCAATATTCGCAATCATTTGCGCAAAGAGGAGCGTCAGGAAGCTGAAAAACTGGGTCGGGAGTTGTTTGCAGAACAGATTGCCAAACTGGGAAAACGCCTGAAAGATGTACTTAAATCGCCGGAACTGAAAAAATTTCTTGAAAAATCTGGCCAGAATGACCTGAATGCCTATTATGCACTTCTAGGCTATGGAAAAGCGAATATCAGTAACATAGTCCGATTTTTTGAACCAGCACCCCTAAAAAACCGTCAAGTAGTAAAATCCCCACAAAAAACAACTCTGACTTCAGCAGGAAGACGGGAAGGTGTCCGCATAGCAGGCATTGAAAACATGCTGGTAAAATACGCTCAATGCTGCAATCCGGTTAAAGGCGATGTTATTGTTGGTATCGTTACGCAAGGCCAGGGGGTTTCAATTCACCTGGCTGATTGCGAAAACGTACGTGCGCGGGGGTTTAATCCTGAAAGGCTTGTTGATGTTGAGTGGATCAAATCCGGCTCTGAAAAACTGCCTGTCCGGATTCGCCTGAGGTTTGACAATCTGATTAAAACCAATCTTCAGATCATGAAAATACTGGCGGGTTCAAAGGTTGTTCTGGTCAAAAACGATCTGCAATTAATTGACAAAACAACTGAGCAGGATCTCACCATCAAAGTCGATAACATTGAACAGTTGGATAAAATCCTCAACAAGCTCAATGCGATCACTTCGGTCAAAGCTTATCGTTCAACCGTGCAGGCTGAAGTATAAATCATCAGGATAGATACTCATTCCATTCCCATTTGATTGTTCCCTCCTCCTGAGCATAATTCAATCCATTTCTAAGAACGAGATCTTTCAGAAAATCAAGAGTTTCATCAAGGGACTTACCGGCATCCTGGTAAATTCTTTCTGCCAGGGTCTGTAAAGCACTTACTTTATCAACAGGCTCTTGGCCATTAAGCCAGGAACCGTTTTTCTCAATCAACCCGGCCATCATCAGATCGTACAAAAACGTAAATCTTTCCAGGTTGTAGATTTGCCAGGCATCGAATTCCGTGGCTTCTCCTGTTAGCATTTCCTGCTTGATACGCTCGAGATTGACGACCACTTCCGAGTCCCATTGCTCGGCAATTTTATTCAGCATCTCTTTTTTCACGGCAGTGGTTTCCACAATAGCCCTGTTTGCATGATATTGAGGCCAGTCTTTTGTGAGAATGGTTAGGTCATATTTATCATTCTCGTCACAGATAGCGGTTCCCGGAAACGGCGCCAGCAGGTGGAAACCATAGGCTCCACCCATCTTATCCAGGACATCACCAAAAGCCTGGGTCTCTTCCAGCGTCTCGGGCGTTTCGCCGGGAAGACCAAGAATAAAAGAGACATGCGGGTCTATACCAACTTCTTTGCACATCTCGATCGCTTTAATAACCTTGGGGATCGTGATCCCTTTTTTTACGAGTTTCAAAATCTCTGCATTCGCTGATTCGACACCAAAACTTATCGTTGTACAACCGGCTGCTTTCATTTTTTGCAACACCTCAAGAGAAACCGTGTCCACCCTGGCAAACGAAGTCCAACGTATGTTCAGCTTGCGACGAATAATCTCGTCACAGATGGTGATACAATGACTTCTTTTGGCAGTAAATAGATCATCGGCAAGATTGATCTGCGGAAATCCCAATGTGGATAAATAGGCCAGTTCATCCACAACATCCTGCGGGTTTCTGTAGCGGACTTTTGAGCCGACCATTTTTCGACCGACACAAAATATGCAGCGGCAGGGACACCCCCGGCTTGTTGTCATACTGATTGCAGTATTTAGCGCGCGATATCTGCCGATGGGCAGCAAATGCCGGGCGGGAAACGGGAGGGTGTTTACGTCCAGCAGTTCTCTAGCTGGCGATATACAAACCTCAGCCTCTTGGCGAAAGGCAAGTCCTTTGACCTTTGACCAGTCGCGTGACTGCTGTGCTTCTTCAGCTAGTTCGACAATAGTTACTTCCCCTTCCCCAATGACTATCAAATCAAGTTCAGGGTATTGATTGAGGGTTTCCGTTGCACAAAAGCTGACATGGGGACCTCCCATAACGGTCAATAGGGAAGGGTCGACCTTTTTAATGTCTTTAATCACACGGATCGCATCTAGAAAAGTCATGGTCACCGCAGTGATTCCGACGATTTCAGGTTTAAATTCGTACAGAATAGATGCCAATCGCTCTTCACTATAAGGCGTTATGGCTAGATCCAAAACCCTGACGTTAATCCCCGCTTTTTCAAGCACAGCAGCCAAAAACGCAATGCCCAAGGGTGGGGTCGGTCCTTCTGATATCGGGCAGAAGGGATTGATCAATAAAAAGCGCATCTTGTGTTATCCGAAAAATATAGGAAGGCTGTGGACGGGTTGTCGAGGCTGCTTCCTGGTTATGAGATCACCAATGGAGGGGTGTTGTTATTTCTAATTGATCGTTCAGTTTAAGTCGATCAATGAGATGACAACGGGTTTGAAACCCATCTTCTTTAAGTCACTTATCGTTACAGTTATGCGGGCAAGGTGTCAATATCCATCATATCTGTTCGTTGCTGATTCGTTGATCAGGAGTAAGGGGCCGGAATAAATATTAATCGGAACTGCGGAGATACTGATATTCGGAAATCCGGTCAGTTTCTGGTAGGCTGTGGGATTTAAGCATTAGGGAATTCTATTTTAAGAAAAGGCTTCTGTTTAATCCTTTCTTCGACTTTCTTCTTTTCGTATTTTCCATTGATCTGAAGAGCAATTTGATCATTTGTAACACCCGCGCTGGCTGATAATAGCGGCTTTTCGTTCACTGTCACGATTACGTTTTTACTGATATCATTGTTAATTGGGATTACAGTCTGACTGTGATAACTATCCAGTAACTCTTTTTCAGAGATGTGTAATTCACCTAAAACACCTGTCAGATGGTAATTAGATTCTTTGAGCAATAGTTCTGAAAAGTATCTATTCGTCAGGCAATTTTCTCTGGTTTCTCCGTTGCCGGCCAGCAGAAGTTTGGATCCATATTTTTTGATAACTTGATCCAGTTGATAGTCTGAAAAACAAAATTCCCAGTATGTTGAAAACTGGTTTTGGTTCAAATTGACTCTCACAATGACACTGGCTTCTGCCGGAGACATGATCCGGGCTTTAATTTTGTTTGAAACCAGCTTTTTCAGCTTACTCTTTACAGGAAGTATTTTTTCCCAACAGCCGGAAAATAGGCTCAACAAATGCTCAATCGTTATCTGTATTTGTTGTGAATTTTCCCCGTTTAATGAGAAATGATTATTAACGCCGGTCTTTCGGCTTTTTTTCAGCTTCTGTTTGGCCAGTAGCAGATTGACTGCTCGATTCTCCATGACCAGCAGACAATCCCCGATCAAAGGAAATAGATTAAACAGAAAAATGGGCTGTGGTTTTTGAAAGGAATCCAGATACTTATTAAACTTCATCCCCGTGATAATTTCATAGCTGAAGTCTAGGGACGTGTTGAATTCATCAAAAAAGTAGGATTCCAGCTCGTTTAAATATTGATTAAAAACAACTTCTAAAGCAGCGTAATATCCATAATGCACGGTCTCACCACAAGTGATATCATACGCTTTAAATTCGGCTGGAGTGACCATATTAATTTGCTTTCATATGAATTTGTTTATCGACCGTCCAAAGCGGAACTTACCGGTCAAGCAATAACAGAATTCTGGTTTATTTGGACGAAAAAAGGTTTAGTAATTGATACGTGTAATTCGAACTCCCAGCTGCTCCTCATTAATTTGAACAACTTCACCATTGGCAATAATTTTACTGCCCAAAATGATATCGACTGGTTCACCTTTTTTTCGGTCGAGTTCGATGACAGAACCATATGTTAAGTTAGTGATATCTTCCCCTTTCAAATTTGCTTTTCCTATTTCCACCGTTAACAGGTGGGGTAATTTGAAAAGAATCTCCTTGTCGATGACTGCATCAGATTTTTTTCCGGTCTCTATCTCTTTGGATTCATTATAAAGATCAACTTGGCTATTTTCCTGAATACTCACAATAGGTGATTGATCTTCATCTAGCGGTTCTGAAAGATCCATATCTGAATCGTCCAAAAACTCCTCGTCATCCATTTCTTCTAATTCACTGAGCTCAATATCATCATCTATGGTATCGTCTGAAAACATATCTGCACCCAGATCCATATCCTCCTCAAATGGAACCTCAGAGAGCTCAATCACAGGCTCCTCAACTTCCTGATGATTTGAAAATGCTAAGTCTCCTGTCTCAGTTTCGTCTGCATCTAAACCCATCCCTTCCATGGAATCTAAGTCAGATAATCCGTCGTCCAGGTCAGGCAAAAGGCTATCCTCATCTTCAACCTCATTCATTTCATCTGGTTCGAGTTCTTTGACTTCCATGGATTCATCCAGAATAATACTCTGCTCTGCTTCTTCCAGATCGTCATCCAACGGCTCTTCATCAGAAAATCCATCCTCGTCTATCATCATTCCATCATCACTCTCATCCAACGAAAGATCGTCCGCTAAGAATTCGTCATCATCGTCCATAGATAGTTCATCATCCAGCTCTTCATCATCCAGCTCTTCATCATCCAGGAGATCGGTCCCATCGCCTTCAATATCATCCCCAAAATCCATGTCATCATCATCAAGCGAAATATCATCATCAACCGTATCGCCGAGGATTTCATTTTCTAAAGATAGATCTTCTTCGATCCCATCTTCAAGAAATTCGTCATCCAGCTCTAAATCCTCGTCCAATTCTGTATCTAATCCGTCTTCTGACGTATCATCGTCCAGGAGATCAAATTCGTCTTCGTCCTCATCGGAAACAGCGGCATTTTCAACCTCATCAGGGGGGGAGTCGATATTACTTCCCAAGCTGGCCAGTTCTTTTTCCAGTTCATCTTCCGATTCGACATCCCTGATTTCTTCAAAATCAGGTGTTTCGATCCGGTCTGATTCTTCTAATCCTAATTCATCTTCCAGGGAAGAGAGGTCAAGATCATCACTTTCGGAAGATGATGATTCATCTACACTGACGTTCTCTGCGGCTGAATTGTCTAGATCCAATTCGGCATCCATATCGTCGTCCAAATCTATCTCGGTATCCAAGTCCATATCATCGCCCAGATCCATCTCGGCATCGATGCCCACATCATCGCCCAGATCCATCTCGGCATCCATGTCCATATCATCGTCCAGATCCATCTCGGCATCTATGTCCATATCCTCGCCCAGATCCATCTCGGCATCCATGTCCATATCATCACCCAGATCCATCTCGGCATCCATGTCCATATCATCCCCCAGATCCATCTCGGCATCCATGTCCATATCATCGCCCAGATCCATCTCGGCATCCATGTCCATATCATCGCCCAGATCCATCTCGGCATCCATGTCCATATCATCCCCCAGATCCATGTCACTATCCAGATCCAAATCCCCGTCTAAATCTGAATCCTGAAAGTCATCAGACAGGTCACCATCTGCACTCGTGTCATCAAGATCGAAATCGTCATCATCCAGATCCAGATCGTCAAAATCGTCCAAATCTAATTCTTCAGTTGTTTCTTTTGCCATCACTGGCTCCGTTTTGTATTGGAAAATAGCGGGAATAACTAAGCTAAAACTTCTCTAATTCAATATATTCGAAACTGATAAGAGGTTTCGAATATCAAACCCCCATCCTGTTTGCCACATTTTCAGATGCTAAATGCCACTTCTCTACTTGCGTAAGGCGGTGTTTTGATTATTCTGCTTCAACAGAACATATCCAGTACAATATCTTACGTTTTGAGCGCGCAATTGAAAAAAGATTAAAAATCAGTAACAATATTCTCTACAGATGGAAAAACAAATTAAATTATTTATTGTCAAGCGACGTTTATGCGAAAAACAGTCCAAATATCTACAGAGCTCAAAAAAGAGTTTCCAAAAGTCTTTTTTTCAAAAAAAAATATTGCTTGTTTTGAACAATATTTTGAAATTCTTTTTCAATGGAATAAAAAAATTAATTTAACAGCTATTCGTGATCCCGAACAAATGATTGTCAAACACCTTTATGACTCGCTCGCAATTTTTAAAACATCAATCGGTGCTGCTCTGCAATATCCGTTTTCCGGCTCTTTGCTTGATATGGGATCAGGTGCCGGAATTCCGGGGATTTTACTCCTGATCAGTAACCCTTCACTACATTTGGTTTCGGTTGACAAATCCAGTAAGAAAATTGGCTTTCAGGAGTTCATCAAGTCTAAGCTGATGTTGATGAATCTGCATCCGATATCTGAGCGATTGGAAGCCATAATGGCTCGCCAGGATTATAAAAACTCGCTGGACTGTATTGTATCAAGAGCATTTGATCAAATAAAGGATTTATTTGAATACAGTCGCTTTTTTCTGAAACCCAATGCCCATCTGATTCTTTGGAAAGGAAAAGAATGGAAAAATGAGTTAAATTGTGTTCCTGCGGTTCTGCGGGAGCAATTTCGACTTATGGAAACCTGTGAGTATCAATTTGAGCGGTTTGATATCGGAGGGACTATTCTCGTATTTCAAATAGTCTAGACGATTCTAAAACTATACTTGGCTGCAAAAAAAATCGTTTTTGACAAATGACAGTCGTCAGAAGGAGGCCCGTAGCCAGGCAAAATTCCTGGAGCAACCGCATCTTCTTCAGAATATTCCCTTACTGTCATTCCTGATTTCAATAGGACTTTCAAAGGTAAGGGTCGGCTCATAAATTACTTCACATTCTGTTCGCAAAATGTCCAGTATTTTGGGGGCTTTTGCAAATTGATTATGTCAAGTTATTTATGAACGATCCCTAAGGCGGTCTCTTCACTTAAGCAATCAATTACTTATATGTCTGTTTTCTGGCTAATTCATCTTTCAAATATTAACCCTGTCTTTTTGAGGCACAAT
>JABGPJ010000046.1 GCA_018645005.1 Deltaproteobacteria bacterium
AATAGATTATGTGAAGTTATTTTTGAACGATCCCTTGGAGAACTGGTAATTCAAAATTCAGGGTGCTTTAAACGTTTTAAAAAAGGGTATAATCCCTTAAATTGTACCATTCCATAAAATCTCAATTTCCGTTTTATAACCTCTGATTGGGAGCAGTATTCTGCTGAAAGATCTAAAGAAATCATTGACAGTTTTTTAAAAAAAAGATTTGATTGATCTATAATTGTCAGGTTGCAGGCCCCTGCGATGCGATCCGGCGCTTGGAATTCAGACAGCCCGGGAGAAGGCAAATTTTCGGCACTATTACGGCAGGGATTCTTGTTTTAAATTGTAAGCATTATGGTCGATCAACAGTTTATCTGTTTTTTTAAATTACCAAATAATTTAACCAAATTCAGCAATGTCCGGTTAGGTTTTTGCAGAAAGCTGAATGATGAAGCCCGGATCGCGCTGATAAGGATTTATTAGATATTCTTAGTTTAGCGCAGCGAAAATAAGCCTTGTTTAAGCGAGGCACGAGAGAGTTTGGCGGTTTTATCGTTCAGCTTTTGTTTTGCAAAAACCTAACCGGACATTGCTGAACCAAATTAGATTTTAGGAGAAATACATGGCAGAAGTAAGATATGACGGCAGAGTGGCTATCGTAACGGGTGCCGGAATGGGTATCGGGAAAATGTATGCACTGGAACTGGCTCGCCGTGGTGCAAAGGTAGTGGTTAACGATCTGGGTGGTGCCCGCGATGGTTCGGGATCGGACCAGTCAGCAGCAGACCTGGTTGTCGAAGAGATCAAAGCTGCCGGTGGTGAAGCAACTGCCAACTACGATTCAGTCGCTACCGTTCAAGGTGGGCAGAATATTGTGCAGACAGCGATTGATGCATACGGACAGTTGGATATTCTAATCAATAATGCCGGTATACTGCGTGATCGTTCTTTCCTTAAAATGAGCGAAGAAGAGTGGGATCTAGTACTGGCCGTGCATCTCAAGGGTGCTTTTTGTGTGACCCAACCAGCCGTTAAGGTCATGAAAGACAAAAATTACGGTCGCATCGTATTTACTTCATCCACCTCCGGTTTGTACGGAAATTTCGGTCAGGCGAACTATGGTGCGGCGAAGCTGGGACTAGTGGGTATCATGAATACGTTAAAACTGGAGATTGCCAAGTATGATATCAAGGTGAATACGATTGCCCCTACAGCTTGGTCACGGATGACAGCTGACATTTTTCCACCGGAATTCGAGCATAAAATGAATCCACAATTTAATGAGCCGATGGTGCTTTTTCTGTGTTCAGAAGAGAACCCGGTTACTGGGATGACCTTTGCAATGGGTGGTGGCTGGTATGGCAGAACAGCAATCGTTTCTGGAAATGGCGTCTGCATCGGTGATGCAAATCGACCGATCGCGGTTGAAGAAATCAGGGAAAATTTCGAGCAGATAACGAGTCTGGAAGATTCGAAACCCCATGACAACGGGGGTTCCATTTTTTCATATATGGCACCGCTGCTAGGTTAGGAATCGGAGGTTTTCATAGCATTTCTGGCTTTGTTGACAATGAACCCGTCTCACGTTTCAACGAGCAGCTTGCGGGCGTCATACGCAAAGCCACAAGAACCATGAAATTTCGCTATCAAACAGGGGGCAATTTGATAATAAACTGAGCCCCCTTTTGGTAATTGCTGTCGTATGCGATTGTTCCGCCATGGTTTTCAATCATCTTGCGGACCATGTAAAGACCGATTCCCTTACCTCTGTTGTCTTTAATGCCTGCCCGGTCGTAAAGGTCGAAGATATTCTTCTGTTTGTCTGCTGGAATCCCCACACCGTTATCCGTGACTTGAATAATGGTATCATTCTCATCTTGTGAGACATCGATTTTGATGATCAGTTTTTGGGGATCAATACCGCAGTATTTGATTGTGTTGTTGATCAGGTTCTGGATGACGTCATACAGTGCTGCCCGATCGGCACTAAGTTGGATATCATCACCGGAAACCTCAGTTTTGATCTTTTTCTCGCTGTCCTCAATATCCAGATTGAGGATTCTGGTGATCCCATCGATATTGAACGTCTCTTTAGAGATTTGGTTTGAATTAATCGTATCCAGCAAGTTTATGAAAATGTGGCATCTTTCCTCTAATGCTGGCAGTAGATTTTTTGCGACCTCTTTTTCTCCTAGATCTATCAGTGTGATTGTTCCCAATATTGAAGACATGAGTGATCTTAGATCATGTGCAAACGCAGTCCGTGTAAACTTCAAATTTTCATTATCCTGCATCAGCGCATGATTCTTTTCCGTCAGTTTATTGATGAGTTCGATCCGTTTATTGCGGCTGGTAATCAGCGTATCCAGGGTAGCTTTCAATTCATTCAGGGATTTGGAGTCCAGTGAATGAATCTCCTGCTGGTCGTTTAATGATTCACGGAGTCCATCAATACGGGACTGCTTGCTGTCTATGATCTCCTCTTGTAATTTTTTTTCCAGTAATTGCTCTTGTAACGCAAGTTTCTTCTTCGTTTGCTGAGCCACCTTTCTGCTGTTGATCTCTTTTTCCTTGGCTTTTTCGGTTTTTAACTGGTTCAGTGCGTCTGTGAGCCGGGCGTTTTCCTCTCTCTCCTCCTCCAGACGGGCGTACAACTCCTGCACTTTGGGATCTAGTTTCACTTCGATTTTTTCTATTTTCTTTTCCATAATTGTCACTGCTCAAATTGTGGATTGAAACTTTGATCGTGTTCTGGTCTCACGGGATTTCCGAATGAAGCATACGCTGCTTTGTTTTCCATACATCATAATGCTTTACCAGGTCCTCGTCAAAGTGAGTGATTCAAAGATCTATTCTTGAAGGGATCCTTGTTTCAGGAATACCTTTTGTGCCGTCACGAAGGTTTCATTTCTAATTTGGTAAATCGTTTTATCATCTTGACCGCTTATTCATTTGTCTGTATTTTTTTATGTAGATGTGTCAATAATAAAGATTACCTAAAATATGTGCTTTTCTTTTCGGAATGATCCATAATCTGTCTCTAAAGTGCACAGCAAACTGATAAATCATATAAAAAATGGCTGATAATAATATTAATCAGACTATTCTGATTGCGGATGATAATAAACAGACAGTTGAATTGTTGAAAAAATTTTTCACTAAAGCGAAAGAGCGAAATGATTTAAGTTGCGATATTATTGAAGCATACAATGGTGATGAGGCTATTCAAATGCTGGATATTGCTCAGCCTGATGTAATACTGTGCGACATTGGTATGCCGGGCAAGGATGGTTTCGAGGTGCTGCGTCATTTCAATACATTCAGTCGTGTAAAAAATCAGTACTGTTTCTTCAGCTTTTTGTCCGCAGCTGAGGAAGAAAAAATAAAAGCCTTCAAGGAAGGTGCAATGGGGTTTATCAATAAAAAAGAGATTAATTATTTTGTTATCACACTGCAAATTAAGGCCTGGCTACGATTAGTAGAGCTGGAAAGACAAGTAGCAGCGAAGGATTTTATTTAAGTACTTGTCTTAGCATTTGTCTTCTTCAAATTTTTTCATTATCGCTGGGGCTGTCAAAGTATTCGTATAGACGAGCAGGTGTTTTCCCATTGCTTTAATAAGGCTTTTCAGTTTTTCTCTTTTCCCTTTAACCACAAATACATAGTTTTCAGGTAGTTGTGGCTTGACTTGCAGGATCCATTTCAATTTTGCGTCTGATTGGTAGTGAATCCACTCGAATCTCATCTGACGCTTCGTTTTGTCCTCTCCGGATGAATTGTCTTCAACAATCGAAAAATCTGGTAAAAGATAGCGGTTATCCCTCAGAGGAATAATCTCGGGATCTGAAAATGCGTGGTAGGTTTCCGGGTTTTTCTGGTTGAATCTTTCCAATAGAAGCGTGGTTTTCTCATGAGTCCAGACATTGCGAGTCTGATAATGGGATTGGTAAGGATTATCTTCGGTCATTTCCAAGGTGAAAATCCTTCTGCGATTGGGGATTTTCAGGCTGGCAGTGAGTTGCCAGGGGATATTTAATAGCAATACCGCAGGGAAAAATTGAGCGATTTCAATTCCATATGACCGGCTGTTGTCCAGCACCGCCCCAGGTCCATCGATGGCCAATGTGATCCAGTCGTTCTCTATCGCTTTCAATTCGAACATCAGTTTGAAAAACTTCATCATCTGCATCACCTGCTTTAAAGCCGCACTGCGGCGACGAGAAATCCTGAGCTCAAGACTCTGCGAATCGAGAAGTAATCCCTGTACCTGGGCAATATTAAAGCGATGAATCAGTTGTTCAGGTTGAATGACATCAAAATCTTCCAATATCTGGTTTGAAGGGTTGTCTCCAAACAATTGATGTTCATCGACAGTCTCAATTGTCCCATCAAGATGAGCGATTTTCAAAATGTGGTTTCGATGCTGAAGAAAGCCCGTTTCATCTTTAGCGGCGTTTTTCCAGTAAGCGGCTGAAGCGGAAAATATCTGTTGGCGCCTTTTAACAGTGTCCAAGAAACTAATATCATTAAAGGAAGATCGCTTATACAACAGATCCGCCAATCCTTGGACAACTTTCGGTTTCACCTTTTCAATGTTGAAGGTTTTGATTCTCTCTTCGATCTCAAATCTGCGCCGTCCGTGGCAATCTTGAAACAGGTGAATGAGAGTAGCAGCCAGTTCGATGTGCTTCTGATTGACCTTTAGAAAGTGCGGATGTGCTTTGCCGTTTCGAAAAGATGTGATTAAGCGCTGTTTACTTAACATATCTAAAAAATGGAGGCTTGTTGGGTTTCCCGCTAAAATTGTGCCAGGGATCCGGATTTAAGGGCGCAGATGTGAAAAGCGATCACCGCGAATGCGTTTGCCACATTGATAGAGTTTTTATGACCGGCCATCGGAATGTGAACGAAATCATCGCAAGTATGTAAAACAGATTCGGAGATACCATACTCTTCATTCCCCATGACAACAACCCCCTGCTGTGGCCAGGGGTAATTCAGGTAACTTGCAGAATCCTCAACGGTTTCAACTCCGATTATGCGGTAGCCTCGATCTTTTAAGTCAGTCAGGTCCGCTGGCATCCGGTCAGTCTTTATTTGAGGTATCCAACCGGCTGCACCCATTGCTGTTTTTTCCACCTGCCGGTTTTCCAAACCGGGCGTTTTTAATGTCATCATGACAGATTCAAAACCTGTTGCATCAAGCAGGCGCATAATCGATCCTACATTAAAGGCGCTTCGTAGATTATCCAGGGCGACCCGATAGGGAATCCTGGGAATCCATGGTTGTCCAGTAAAAGCGTCTCCTTTCAAAACGTTTGGCAACAGATCGTGTTCTGCTAATCCCAATCCGGTTGCTTTCTGATGCTCATGGAAGGCTTCTGAAATGAACTCTAACCACATTTTACGGTTTTCCAGGCGACCGACGTCTGCTCCAGAAAAGCCGATCCAGGTGCGGAGTTGCTCAAGGTTTTTAATGACAAGCTTCAGTGATGCGTCATTTATCTCTTCAGCAATAAGAGCAATGTATATTTCCCGCAACCAGTTCGCGATCCATTTATGTTGTCTGGCAGCTGGCAGAGAAAGCAACTTCTTTTTTGTGAATGGAAAACTGTCCATTTGTTTCAGGGGACTTTTTATAGATCGGTTTATTCCTAAATAAAACTGAACAGATGCATTAGTTCGCCACTCTCGGATTTTTCTAAAACCCGTTTCAGCAGCTTTGTCAATTCAGTTGCAGTTCGCGCTGAAAAAACAAACTCTAAATGATCATTTTCGAAATAGGGATCATGTCTTATATCAACAACGTTATCCAAGCCGGTTCTCTTGACAGAGTCATGCCATTGGGCCAGCAAATTGTTCAGCTCGGGAAATCTGAGGGTCAGCAAACGAGATTTGATGTGGCGGTAGCGCTGATGCGCCGGATAACTCTCACGAGTGGCCTTAAGCTCACTATCTTCTAAAATGTCAGAGAGTTGTATGCTGTAGCCGCGACTGAGTTCATCGATTAGTTGAAGCATACTTGTCAGTTTTTTCCCTTTTAACTGCATCTGTTCAAATAGCGTGCTGAGTGCAGCCAAATCGCTTTCCGTCTTACTATTCAACAGGTTGATCTCGTTGTACCCAAGTTGATGGATATCGGTGAACCCTTTACAATGATTGGACGTGTCGATCAGATTTTGCACCATCACCAGGGTGAGCACTTTTTGCCCGATTTCAGGCAGGCGATATCCACTGTTTGCATCGTCAGGGTATGCAATTAATCCCAATCTCTTCATCATTTGGAGTAATCCCTCCAGGTAGGCCATTGTAGAGAGATTGTTTTCCAGTTTTCTTTTCTGGACACGCTGTTCCCAAAGTTGGATCAGACTGCTATTCTCAGGAAAAACTTTTGCCGGTATCGATCCTTCCGGAGTATAACGTTTGGCCAGATGGTAAACTTTGAAGCCGTCAACGATTCGGAAGACCGTAGGTGTCATTTCCTGCAGCCAAATCGGATTGTGCAGTGACAGATTACCATCCCACTGTTGAATGGAATCGTTGAGGTGATGCAGGTAAAACAGACGGTCTTCCGCATCGATTTGATTGAGTTCAACATTCGCAAAAAACATACAGCATCCTATGATGAAAAATCGCAATGCACTGATTTTGGGCGCGACCGGAGGTATAGGTGAAGCAATCTGTAACGAACTGCGATTAGAGAAATTTGACTGCTATCTAATTGGTCGTTCAGCCGAAAAGCTGACGCGATTACGTAAAAAATACCTGCTTTCTTCTGACCAGACTTTTTGTACCAATTCTATTACATCAGCTGAGGGATTTCAGAAAACCCAGTCCTGGCTTGGCAACTTAAAACAGAAGTTCTCAATTGCCATACATTGCGCTGGTCTGGGGGTGATGAAGCGTGCATCAGAAATCAGTCTGGAGGATTGGCAGGCTCTAATGGACATCAACTTAAACTCAGCCTTTGCTTTTTATAAATTGGCTTGGGGTATCAGGTCGACTGACCGTCTTGAACTTGTCTATTTTGGCTCTGCATCAGTCGATCAAGCCTGGCCGAAAAACAGCCTCTATGGTGCTAGCAAAGCCGGTTTGGAGATGTTTGCCAAATCATTACAGAAAGAGATCAGACCTGACGGAGGTCGTGTCTGGCTTTACAAACCCGGTAGTGTCCGCACTGGCTTTTTCGATCAGCTGCCAAACCACATGCCCAGAATGAAAATGCTGGATCCCGAAACCATTGCAAAAATAGTTGTGGAAAACCTCCAGAAGAAGCAAACATTTTTTTTGCCAGAAATTCCGATTCTTTCAGAATAAGCGCCGGATATTTACTATTTGTATGCATGCACAATCGGGTTTTCTGGTTCTAGATTCTTTTCGTCGACCCAACTGTATCGCATCATGTACTGGTACTGCTTAAAGCCGCCTGTTTCTCCCTGGATGAAACCAATCTTGTCTGAAATCCGGATGTAGATTTTTTCGGGTATCGGTTGTGAGAAGGGATATTTAAAACGACGCCGTTTTTGTGCCGGGACTAAACTAAAGGCATTGATAAAATTGAAATTTTCGTCGTAAAGCCTTATTTGAGGGGCCAATGCTGTTTTACCGATCCGTATCCAGTCAATATAAATCGTCGCTCCCTCTTGATAGGCATCCTGCGTTAGTGCTGGATCCGTTGCCCCGCCCTTTTTGGAGTCCGGATTCTTATCGGGAGGCTTCAACTGCGTCTGACGGTTTTTTTCAGGAAAAAATTTTAACTTGAGCTGATCATCAGAGAGCTCAACCCCATTCAACTCAAAGATATCCTCATCGCCTCGGTTCTCGACTTTACCAAGGATATAGGTTGATGCGGGAATGCTGTTGAATTGAATATTTGAATTGTTGGGCTCTTTTTCAATCAAAGTAGGGATGTAAAAGTCGTGCAATTGGGCATCTTTGCTGTCCGCCTCTGCCAGGACCGTGACGTCCTGAACAGACTCCTTGATTTTGGCGATGATCTTGTCATTCGGAATCCACGGTTCAGGTTCAGTTGCTGTGGCAATATAGTGATAGAAGGCTGTCAGGAGGACGGTGTTGAATTCAGAATATTCAACCAGCAACTCAAAATAGGGATTGGTCTGTTGCAGATCTTCTGTCAGAGTTTTTAAATCTGCGCTGGATTGGATCACATAGCGGCACATGTCAATAGAGAGCTGCACCAATGAAAAAGAACTGATTGCTTTTCTTGCCTTGAGCACCCGATGTTCAAATGCCGATCGCAGAGCTGGCGTGTTTAAACCGGAGACATCTATAAAATAAGACGACGCCAGGCTGTTTTCATAGGTACTCCGTTTTACAGAATTGATGGTCAACAGCGAAGTGAGGCGGGGAAGCAGGCTGTCAAAGACCCCGGGCAGGTCATCTGAATCTTCCGGAACAGCAGTCGGTAGTTTTAGCGATATTTTATTGATCTCTTCCAGATCGGATTTTCTGAGAATTCGAAGTTGAAAGCCATTTATCTGCCTGCTGGATTTGCGGCTATCTTCCTGATTAAAGCTGTCAGATTTGGTATCCTCAGCATCAACGGTGGTTTCCAGAAGGTAAATAACGCGATTTTGAGGATAATTGCGGAAAAGATCTTCAATAAATGCCTTTTCCCTGCGCTCAGCATCAAGAATCCCAATAAAACTCACCTTGTCAATTTTATCCAGTTTGATGTGAAAGTCCTTCAGCCTCAAAGCCAGTTGCTTGACAGAAAAATCAAGAGATTCTTCAATCAGCAGCGTAATGGGGAACCAGGTGTCGTTTTTGAGCACCAGATCCATTTGTTTTAGCGCATCGCTCAGTGTATCAATTTGAATTCTCGCTTCCAGTTCGATCGTAAATTCTTCCCCTTCGCTATATTCATTCAGAATTCTAACTGAAACCAAATGATTCTTAGGATTCAGTAATTGTCGGCGATTGATCTGTTTCTGATACTTCTTGAAGATTTGTGGCTCCACAAGCTCCTGAATAGCCGTAATAATGGCATTTTTCTGCGCTTGATGAAAAGCCCTGTTTTTGGCAAAGGCAATATCGTTTTCGAGAATGTCAGCAGTGGCGTTGCTTTGGTAGGTTTTTATCTGCTGGGCGTGCAGAGGGCCGGACAGTAGTGCCACCCATAGTAGCAGGATAGAAATAGGGGCCGAAATTTTCATTGACTGAACAAATGGGTGTTGCCGATTTTAACTGTAATCAATTTGGAAGGGTATTCGAAAAATCTATCGGATAATAATTTAAGATCCATTTATCCGTATCAATATCTCCGATTTGATCTTCATGCATGAACTTCTTTGCATATTTTTTGTAAAGTTCTGATTTTAAAAATATTCTTATGATTTCAGCATCCAGGTCTCCTTTTTTGACCATACTCCCTAAAATCTCCAGGGCCTTTTCCAGATGCATGGGCTGTTTATAGGGTCTGTCATTTGCTGTTAAGGCTTCAAAAATATCTGCAACAGCGATGATCCTGGATTGAATCGGCAGCTGCTCTGCGACAAGTTTATTGGGATAACCTGTACCATTCAATGTTTCATGGTGAGCCCCAGCATATAGCGGCAGTTTCATTTTCCTTTTGGGAAACGGCAGACTCATAAGCCAGCGCCAGGAGCGTTCGGCATGATCATTAATAATTTTTCTCTCAGCGTCGGACAGGGTACCTCTTGAAATCAGTAGATATTCTTTTTCCTCTTCATCAATCAGGGGTTCCTTTGTAGTTTCCGGACTCTTTTCAACATGTGTAATTCGGTGTTCTCCCTGGATGAATGTTGTCGTCACCTGCAGGTGCATACTGGTGTTAATCTGATTATTTTTAAGAATAATGTCACGGTCATTCGCTTCAAGAAATTCGCCCCCGACATTTCCTTGATTGATTTGTTGCAGATCTTCGATTAATTCAGCTGTTTTTTCTTCTTTTTCCTTCTCGATATTGTCGAAATAATCAGGATCTGCTCCTTCTTCCAGGCCTTTCACTTTTTTAGTCAACGCTTCTATTTCAAGATCTTTGATTTTTGAGTTGAAGCGCTGAATGATCATTTCGAAACGGTCATGCAGCAATTGAAGCTTGATCGGTTTGGAAACGACATGTTCTGGTGTTGTGAGTTTTCCAATATCATGCATCCATCCCGCCAGACGGAGTTCCTCCATCTGGTTCTTGTCAAACTGGATGCGCTGATATAGCCCTTCATTCCACTGACTGACCTCTTCAGCCAGTAAAAGAGACAATTCTGCTACTCGATTGATATGGCCGTATGTGTAAAAAGACTTTTCGCCTAGCCCTTCAGCCAAAACCTGTACAAAGGAATCAAACAGCCGGATGTGCTCTTGAAGCAGTTTTTGTGTGGTTAGAGATATCGCAGCTTGATAAGACATCGCCTGCACGATAGTCTGATCATTTTTGGTAAATGCGATGACGTCTCCATCAGCTGTTTGACGGTTGATCAATTGCAAGACACCGTTGATTTGATTTTCATGATCCCGCAGCGGAAGGACCAACATTGACTTAGAACGATAGTTGTTCATCTGGTCGTATTTCTTGGTTCCGCTAAAATCAAATCCTTTCTCATTGTATGCGTCCGGGATATTGACGATTTTTCCAGTATTTGCGCAATAAGCAGAAACGTGCCGGTTATTCGGTTGGCCGTCGATTTCCATTGGAACAGGAGGCGCATCCGGTTTGGTGTCATATTTATTGCAGGATTCTGTGTGCATCTCTTCAAAAATAAGAGACTTCGACTTTAATTCTCCCGGGTTAAACGGATCATCGTAAAACTCATCATAGACGCTGTAAACTGTTCCGGCATCTGCATTGGTCAGATTGCGGGCTGTGTAGAGGATCAGTGCCAGGGCCGAGCTCTGGTCTTGCTCTTTGCTGAGCTCAGCGCCTGCAATAGACAGGATATCCAGTTGTCTCTCGTGTTCAGCAATGTCGTTTCTTAATTGATGAAAAAGACCTGAAAGGTTGGATTCATCTAAGTTTTTATTTTTTAAAAGCGATTCGAGCTGATCGAGTTGTTCTTGGATGCTCATGGGTGCACTCGGGATAGCAAAAATTTAAATCAATTGGACAAAACCAGGTTTCAACTATTTTTTTTGTCGATCACCAGTATGAATATTTTAGACGCTCAAATATAAAGGGTAGCCTCGTGGATGATACTTTGTCTGAGATAGTCTCGGCGAGTGGTTTAAAATCGTTTTTTGCTGACTCCGGGAAATTCAGAACACCGCCTTAAATTTGTTGCGTTTTCTCTTTTTGCTCCTCGATCTCTTTGCAATTTATACACAAGGTCGTGACTGGCCTGGCATTCAGTCGCTGTTTGCGAATATAGTCTCCGCACTCCCTGCAAACATTATACGTCTCCTCCTCCAATCGAACAATCGCACTGCGGATCTTCTTAATCAGTTTTCGTTCCCGGTCCCTGATTCGCAAAGCCGTATTTCGTTCAGACTCATAATTTGCCCGATCAGTTGGGTCAGGAAATTCCTGGTTGGTAGATTTCATCTCCTGCACAGTATCACCGGAACCTTCCAGTAATTCATTCAGCATGATCTCCAGTTTCGACTGGTAATACTTTTTTTCTTCCTCAGTTATCTGAGTGGAATCCACAAACTCCATTTTTTCCTCTTAATATAGTTCCGGTTATTTTTAACGAATTCAGCTGTTGTTTTCGATAAGGGGTAAAACTATCTACTGGACAGCCGTTGTTTCAATTTGACCGTTGCTTAAGGTGTATTTTATGGTATCTTCATCCATCCACTCCAAACGAAGCTTCAGGGAGAAGTCTTTGATAGATATCGGCAGATGCATCACTTTATATGTCTGTGTATTTACAACGTGAAGACGGAATGTGTATTGATAGCGCTCTTTTCCATCTTCGGTTTCAATTGTTTCTCCCTTTGCGATGTGATAAAAAGCAGCCTTGTCAACATTATTATAAACCAACCCAGTTCCCGTATTGCGCCTCGGCAGTAAATCCTCAATTTGACGTTTGCCGTTGATCCAGTAAATCTTTTTCTTGCGGATACTACTGAGAATCAGCTGATATAATCCCCCTGGCAGCTGGATAAACTTGGCGTCTTGATCACCTGTGTACCCAAGCACTGAATTCCCGTTTTCATCCAGGCCGTGGTAAACATATCCTTCTGGTGCTGCCACGATATCGATCAGCGTCAGATCGCCGCGTGAAACAAGCTTTTTATTGTTGAGATAAATGGTGTTACCCAGCTTGCTGTCTGGAAATATCTGGAAACGGTCGTTTAATTTGACGATGCCGTTAGCTTGAGATTCGCTTGCAGTCACTGCTTGCGTCACAACAGTACTTAATAAGAACGTACTTAAAACACACCACACAAGTAGATTCAAGTATTTTATCATGGTCAAATCTCTCATATTTATTATCAATGTTCAAACGTGAAAATTGATTGTACCAATATATTAGTTAAATAAAAGTGCTTTCGGAGTATTATTCCTCTTTTTTTAGTTTTGTGCAATAATCGCAATGCAACAGATCCCTGAAGGTCTTAAACTTTCTATAACCGTCAGAAATCACGTAATTTGTATCAATTTCAGCTACGACTCATTTTAGAATATAGCATAAACGAAATGTTAATATGATGCTGGACTTCCTTACTGTTTTTCGTTCGTTTTATCAATTATTTCGATGCCGTCCGGTAATGTAAATTCGAAATCCGCTTTGTTCAGTTGGGGGCGGATGTTTAAGTGGCTAAAATTGATTTTTCGATAGTTACGGTTTAAGTCTACGATAACAAACTGTTTGATCCGATAATCCGCATCGAAAGCCAGCTGGACTTCGGAAATATTTTGATTTTTCTCTTTGTGAGCAAGAAATAGTAGCTTATCATTCGGTTTAACATCAAGTAGCATTTTTGATGGATTTATGATTTTGAAATGATGCTGTAATTTTTCAGGCTTCAGAAGCAGCGAAATGATTTTGATTCCGCTGACATTCTGGACATTATAAATGGTCACATTTTCCAAAATTGGATCGTAAAGCCAGATCCGCTCTTTTCCCGCTATGATACTATACGGATCCGGTTGTTCATAAATCCACCGCATCAATCCCGGTCTCAGAAAGGAAAATCGGCCGGAAGCCTCTGATTTTCTATTCTGGAGAAGATCGAAATTTTTCTGTGTAAACTGCCCTGAAAGAGCGGATATCTTTTCTATATTTTTGTTCAGCGTCTGTAAATCAATAGTTTGCGCCAATAATCCTTGAAAAGAGAAAGCCGAGATCAATATCAAGACGACGCTTTTTAAAGGCCAAAATCTATGCAGAGAGTGCCTGAGAAATTGAATCCAATGCCTTGAGGTTGGGTGAAAATGGAGTCTCAGCTTTTTCTGCCCTTGACTGTTATCGGTTCTGTCTGTCTGATTTTGAAAGGTAGTCATTCTGACATGTAATAAGGTTTGCGAATATGGTAGTGTACAGAATCAGGAGCACAGTTTTCCAAAAACGGACCGCCTCCTGCTCTTGACCAATCCAGTTTTGCCTTTAAATCATAATCCAGAAACGATTTAAAATCAATTGTCTGTTTGAAATCAGGATCAAGCAGCAGAAAGCTGTTGGATTTCTGTTCATCTCATATAAACTGGGTTAAAGGGTTTACCGTGTACTGTACCTCAATGAAAGATTTATCAGGTCATACCGGTAGATATTGTAAAGAAACTTTTTTGAGAGACTCACCGTCTTATCATTATTAACTGTCATCACGTGTCCGGATAGTAATCGTTCGTTGGAAGACAGGGAAGAATATTGTTTATGATAGATCCAAAGGAGGAAAAATGAAGTGGGATGGTCACACACATTCTCAATTTTGTCGTCATGGTAGCGGGGAAAAAACGGCTCTGATGGTAGAAAAGGCGATTGCACTTGGATTCGAACGGTATTCCATCCTTGAGCATGCACCTTTACCGGATGGAATTATCGAGGATCCGGAAACCAGACTCGATTTTGCACTGATGTGGGAAGAGCTTGAAGCGTACTTTCGACATATTGATGATCTGAAAAGGATTTATGGAGATCGCATCGAGATACTGTCAGGACTCGAGATTGATTATTTTGAAGGAAAGGAGACCTTTACCTCTGATTTTCTAATGGAATTTTCAGAAAAGTTGGACGATGTGATCTTATCCCTTCATTTTCTTCCAGGAAAGGATGGATTTGAGCCTTTGGACTATCAACCAGAGGTTTTTGAAAAAAAGGTGCTCGGTTACTACGGATCCATAGACGATGTACACCTGGCGTACTGGGAAGCTGTGGGGCGACTGGTAGATACAGGACTGAACTTGCCTTCGCATAAACGTATAGGACATCTGGATCTGATTAACAAATATGCGGGGCGTTTTCAAAAAACGTCTGATCGGCTCAACTCCATCGATTTTTTTGAATCTCTATTTAAGAAAATCAAATCAAAAGGGTGGGCTCTGGATTTCAATGTTGCCGGGCTGAAACAAAAGTGGTATCAGAATATATATCTCACAACCCCCATGCAGTTCTGGATTCGTAAGCTGAACATCGAACTGGTTTATGGTTCCGATGCCCATGGTGTTGACGCGGTCGGCCAGCATTATGACCAATTTCTCAAATTTTCCAGTCTGTCGTAATTATTTTTTGCAGTTATCCGATGAAGGAATTTGATACCGTTGCTCAAACTGATCAAGAGTCAAAAGTGATTCCGTACGTGAAGATTATCTTGGGACTGATTCTGTTTGTGGCCATGATGAGTTATAACCAATTGGATCCAAGCCCTCTAAACCTTTTATGGCCTGATGAGGGTATTCACAACTGGCTTGGACTGCCAGGCGCGCTTGTGTCCGGTTTTCTGATCGAGATTTTTGGATGGTGTGGTTTTCTCCTACCGTTGTTCCTCACGGTTTTAAGTCACAAAAAAAGCATCAGTAGGCGGCAGGCCGTTCTTTTGGATATAGCCGTGATTATGCTGTTAACAATCGGTTTGGCCCAGCTCATGATGTCTCCGGATGCCCGCTTAGCCAGTTTGACTGGCATACTTGGCATTGTTTCAAATATTCAGTTGGAACAGTTTCCTGGGAAATTAATAACGATCTTGCTTGTTGCTGGTTTCATTGTTCGTTATTCAAATCACTTCCTGCTCAATCATCATTTTATCGAGATGATGCAACATCTGGGAGCGGTATTGCTTGCCGTTTTAGTTCAATTCGGTGGATTCGGAAAAAAGAAGCTCAGCAAACTGGATGGAAGGCTTAAAAAACGATTTTCTCCACTATCGATAGCCTCAAAGCAGAAAATAATGTCGGTGAAACTGAGAGGGATCCAAAACTGGACCGTGTTTAATAAGATATTGGCCAACGGGTTACTTGAAATCAACCCCTTTCATCGATTGCCGTCAGAAAAAAAAGGAGGAAATGTAATGGGACCCTTGACGGATGAAATATTGAATGAACTGGCCAGCAGACAACTTCTCAAAAAAACCTTAGAGGAGTTTGAAAAGCGATACATCTCTGAAACCGCTTGAAACCGACTTGGAAGCCCGCGATGATGTTGATCCAGCTATTTAGTCATTTGGCATAAAAAAAACAATTAAATGGTTGACTGACCTCTATAGAGGGATGTAGGTTGATATGAACGAAAACGAAGTTAACTCGCCTCCGGTACAGTCCCGATTCTATACGAACGAACAACTACAATACTCAGAATAAACACTCAGAAAAAACAGGCTGCCTTAAAAAACAAATAGATTAGTTAGATTTCAACTAGCCGCTCTTTCCCTTTTCACAGAATCTGTTTTGATGTTCGGTTCCAACCGGCTCTCATCATTCTCGGTCCGTTTTCACAATATGAAAAGAGAAATCCCAGCACATGTATAAAGCCACAGTTGTATACATTGGGGTACGTTGCACTGATTCTAGCATCCAGAATCGCTATTCGGAATTCGAATAGACCTTGAGGTTTATTTAAATCGGGGTTAGTGACAGGATATTTCACCGGTTTCTCAAGTGAAGGCCTGGATGTGTTTCCATTGGTCACGAGAGACGTCATTGATAATCACTCTTCAACTAACTCAAACCCTTAATATAAATTAGTCGTGCAAAATTCAAGATCAGAAATCTCCCGCCGCAAAACCGTTCCCAGAAAAGATAGCAACAGTTTGAAAAAAAAGACCAACTACCATCCAACTGTTAAGATTGACGAGAGTGTCCCGTCTCTCAACCTGGCAGAAATTAAAGGAATGGACATAAATGGACTGGAAAAGATGGGTAAAGTCTTTGAAATCGAAAATGCCACATCGATGCTGCGGCAGGAATTGATTTTCGCTTTGCTCAATGCTCAAACAGCAAAAGGTGGGGCGATATACAGTACCGGTGTCTTGGAGACCTTGCCCGATGGGTTTGGTTTTTTAAGATCCCCCGATTTTAGCTATGTTCCCGGTCCAGACGATATCTACGTTTCGCCGTCTCAAATCCGACGCTTTAATCTCCGGACCGGAGATACGATTGAGGGCCAGGTTAGACCGCCAAAAGAGAGCGAACGGTATTATGCACTTCTGAAAGTTGAAAGACTGAACTTTGAAGACCCGGATCATGCAAAGGATAAAACACTGTTTGATAACCTGACACCGCTTTATCCTGATGAGAAGTTGAATCTGGAGAGAAAGGATGGCGACAAAACCACTCGGATCATTGATATGTTTTGTCCTATTGGAAAGGGACAAAGAGGACTGATAGTGGCGCCGCCCCATGCGGGTAAGACAATGATTCTTCAAAATATTGCCAACAGCATCACTGCTAATCATCCGGACGTCAAACTAATCGTCTTGTTGATCGATGAACGACCGGAAGAAGTAACCGATATGATTCGCTCGGTGAACGGAGAGGTGATCAGTTCTACCTTTGACGAACCAGCCTCTCGGCACGTTCAGGTCGCTGACATGGTGATTGAAAAAGCAAAACGACTGGTTGAGCATAAACACGATGTGGTTATTCTGCTCGATTCGATCACGAGACTGGCACGGGCATACAATACGGTGATACCCGCCAGTGGTAAAATTCTTTCAGGTGGTGTTGACGCTAATGCGCTGCATAAACCCAAACGGTTTTTTGGCGCAGCCAGAAATATTGAATTTGGTGGTTCACTGACGATTCTGGCAACGGCCCTGATCGATACTGGAAGTCGCATGGACGAAGTTATTTTTGAAGAGTTCAAGGGAACAGGAAACATGCAACTGGTATTGGATCGTAAACTCCTTGAAAAAAGAATCTTTCCAACTATCGATGTTGAAAAATCAAATACCAGAAAAGAGGAGTTGTTACTGGAAAATACCACCGATATCTGGAAACTCCGACGCATACTTTCGGCTTCCAACACCATGGAAGCCATGGAGTATCTGCTGGGTAAGCTAGGCAAATTCCCTACAAATCAAGAGCTCCTGAATATGGTAAATAATTGATATTAAGTTATTATCATAAAAGATTATTGATAATATCTGCTTTATAGTAAATAATGATATATTAACCTGATTTTTTGAGAAAACCTAGGGATTCTCAAACGGGTTTTAGAACAGAGACTTTAAGACCGGGTTACAGGAAGGATTATCACTCCGTCGAGGTTCTACAAAAAATCGACAGATCCTAAAAACCCGGAGGAAGTTCTGATTGTCCTCTTAATACTTATCCCATTTTGATTATGAAAGCTGAGATTCATCCGAAATATGAGCAGACCTCATATCGCTGTGCCTGTGGCGCCGCTTTTCAAATAAATTCAACTCTGGGTGGCGAAGTAAGACTGGAGATCTGTTCCCAGTGTCACCCCATGTACACCGGTAAGGAAAAACTGGTCGATACTGAGGGCCGCATCGAGCGATTTAGAAAGAAATACAAAAACGTTGGTAAATAAAACCGGAAACAGACCCGAAATACCATATGCTGGATAAACTTGCAAAAATAGCGGATCGATTTGAAGAAATCACCGCTCTTTTAAGTCAGCCCGAGATTATCTCTGATTCGAAGCGCTTTCAAAGTTTGTCAAAAGAGCAAGCCAAAATGGCTTCATTGGTAGATGTTTTCCAAAGCCTGACTGAAAAACATCAGGAATTGGAAGGGAACATCCAGATGTCAAAGGATTCGGAAGAGGATCCTGAAATGCGGGATATGGCTAAAGAGGAGGTTCTACGTCTTAAAAAGGAGATTTCGCAATTTCAGGAAGAGGCGAAAATACTCCTAATGCCAAAAGACCCGGACGATGAGAAGAACACCATTCTTGAAATCAGAGCTGGAACCGGCGGTGACGAAGCTGCTCTTTTTGTAGCGGATCTCTACCGGATGTATCTCAAATTCGCCGAGCAGAAGAAGTGGCGGGTGGATGTGATGAACTCAAGCTCTACAGGAATCGGTGGATTCAAAGAGATTGTGATCTCTATCGAAGGGAAAAGCGTGTACAGCCGCTTGAAATTCGAGGCGGGGACCCATCGTGTACAACGGGTTCCGAAAACCGAGACTCAAGGACGTGTACACACATCTGCGGTGACTGTGGCGGTCCTGCCGGAGGCCGAAGATGTGGACGTTGAAGTTAACGTGAACGATTTGAGGATAGACACTTACCGCTCCCAGGGCGCTGGCGGCCAGCATGTTAATACCAGCGACTCTGCCATCAGGATTACCCATAACCCGACCGGGATTGTTGTTACTTGCCAGGAGGAGCGCTCTCAGCTCAAAAATAAAAACAAAGCGATGAAGCACCTTAAGGCAAAACTGTACGAAGTGCAGCTGGATGCAGTCACGACAGAAGCTGCCGAAATGCGCAAGAACATGGTGGGTAGCGGTGATCGCAGTGAGCGCATACGAACGTATAACTATCCGCAGGGACGCATTACCGACCATCGTATCGGCCTGACGCTTTACAAACTCGAAGAGATGATGAGTAGTGGAGATCTGGATGAAGTTGTGGATGCTTTGACTACAAATCATCAAGCAGAATTGCTGGATCAGCAAGACAAAATGTAGTGAGTGATAAGGCGCCTATCCCACCTGTCGCTTCTTCTCAGTTGGGTACTATCCGTGAAACAATTCGAAGATCAACTTTCCATGTAGTCTTTCATCAGTGAACGCAGCATTGCGATCGCTTTGGTTCGCAGCTGTGAAACACGTGATTCAGTGATATCAAGGATGGCGCCGACCTCTTTAAGATTTAACTCCTCATTGTAATAGAGGGAAAGAACCAGCTTCTCTTTTTCCGGAAGGGCTTCGATCGCCTTAACGACCGTCTCCTGTGCCTCCTGATTTAACATTTTCTCGAAGACGTCCTCCTCTTCTGGATCTGATAAAGTTTCAAATATATCCAGTTTTTCATCGGAGCCGGAGAAGGTTCCCATATTGTCCAGAGACAAAAGCGGAATGGGTTTCGATTTGTCAAGAAAATCGGGAAGTTCCTTCGGTTTCAGGCCCAGTTTTTGGGCCAGCTGTTTATCCGTCGGGTAGTCGATGTTATCGGATCTCAATTCGGTATAGGCGTTTTCCAGTTTCGAGCTTTTATCCCTGACAGATCTGGGAATCCAGTCCTTTGCTCTCAAATCGTCCAACATAGCCCCGCGAACACGTATCTCTGCATATGTCTTGAATTTAGCACCCCGCGTTTCATCGTATTTCTCCATCGCTTCAAGCAGCCCTATCATTCCCGCCTGGATCAGGTCATCCAGTTGAAAATTAGACGGTAATCTGGCAGCAAGGCGATTGGCGATATGCTTCACCATAGGCGCATATTCAATGACCATCGCTTCCCGATCGATCGGCTTTTTTACGGAGTAAGGGTTTTGCATGAAAACCGATGTAAAAATATGACGATTTAAAAAAAGGGTGATTTATATTGGTTTGCCATAGTGATCAATGGTGACCAGCCTAAGAAAAAGCAAATCGCATGCCGTTCTATATAGGCATACTGTTAAATAGGCCAAATCGTTCGTTATTTGACAGGGATTTGAAATTAACGGAAGGTTGCTGTCGTTCAGGGGGAAGATGAAGCGTGTTTATCTTTTACTTTTTTTTCCAGGAACCGAGCCGTTTCCAGAAAGAGGTATCCTTCTCTTTGAAAACGGGATCTGCAGATTGTCTATCGACTTGCTGGGCCAGTTTTCCAAATGCTTTTGCGGCCGGAGAATTGGAAAATGA
The DNA here is from genome assembly GCA_018645005.1 of Deltaproteobacteria bacterium. Taxonomy (GTDB): domain Bacteria; phylum SAR324; class SAR324; order XYD2-FULL-50-16; family XYD2-FULL-50-16; genus JAHJRI01. The sequence continues at coordinate 20,162 of JABGPJ010000046.1, forward strand.
TAAGGAGATCGGTTCTTGACGTTTGACGGCTTTAACGAAATTTGGATCCCGAGGGATATTGCCAAGTAGTTCAAGGTCTACGGTCAGGAATTGGTTCAGAACCCGCACCAGTCGATTGTAAACGTCCCTGGCCTCGGCTGCTTCGGATTGATTGACAATCAAATTAAAATGGTGCACCTGATATTTTGAGGACATGATCTTCATTAGTGCGTAGGCATCTGTAATAGCGGTAGGTTCCGGGTTTGTAACCACACATATTTCATCGGCTGCGGCATTGAAACGCAGTACATTGGATGAAATACCAGCACCGGTATCAATCAGGATGTAGTCGTATCTTGTTTTCAGGTTGGCAAGTTCACGGAGCATGGACATCTGCTGTTTTCCAGAGAGGGTCTGCATTTCGCTGATACCGGAAGACGCGGGAAGTATGTGAATTCCAACGGGTCCCTCAATGATGATGTCGTTAATATGCTTTCTTCCTGTCAATACGTCTTCAATGGTAAATTGCGGAGCGATATTCAGCAGAATATCGATATTCGCAAGACCTAGATCGGCATCAATCAGAAACACTTTTTTGCCCCGTTTCGCTAGATTGATTGCCAGATTAATAACAATGTTGGTTTTTCCGACCCCACCCTTGCCGCTGGTAAGGCTCAAGGAACGAAATCGTCTGCTTGCTGTCTGACGGGGTTGTGTGTTGTTTTGAGAAAAACGTTTTCTCAATATGGATGCTTGATCGCTCATTATTGTGTCAAAGGTTTGATACAGGTTTAAATACTGACTGAAAATCCGATTTTTACGCATCCATGGCTGAAATATTCAAAAGCAGATCAATGAGTCGATCCCTGGAGGCATTCTCGATATCGTCTGGTACATTCTGGCCGGTTGTCAGGTAGGTTAAAGGAAGTTTGAACCGGATTGAATGATTAAATATAGAACCGTAACTTGTGGATTCGTCTAATTTGGTAAATACAACCCCACTTAAAGGAATCGTACTGAATCGTTTGGTGATTTCGACCTGGTCATTGTCTTTAGTGGTGGCACTCAGAACCAGCAGGTTGTCAAATGATTTTTGGTCTATGAGAATATCTCTCAGTTCCGACATCTGTGACTCGTCCCGCTGTGATCGACCCGCAGTATCTATTAAAATCAGGTCCTTTTTCTTGAATTCTGCTAGTGCGTGGTCTAACTGAATCCTATCATTAACGACACGAATCGGCACATTAATTATACGTGCGTATTCCTGCAGTTGCTGCACTGCTGCAATTCTGAATGTATCAAGAGTGATCAGACCTATTTTGAGATCGGGATGTTCGATCTTTTCCACGCCCGCTATCTTTGCCAGTGTCGTGGTTTTACCAACTCCGGTGGGTCCGAGAAACGTCAGAATTTTTGGCTTTTTTCCGGCCCCTTTGTTTTTTGCCGTCGGTGCAGGGTTTGTTTTAATCACCTGCATAAACATTCGGGCAACATAGATTTTAACATAGGAGAAATTGCCGATCTCCTGCTTGGGAATTTTTTTTCTAACCTCTTCGATCAATCTTCGAGCGAATTTATCTTCGACACCATTAAAACAGAGCTGCTGGTAGAGTGCGATCAGGTTTTCATGCAGATCGTCTTCTCGGAGGATACTGGATTGGTTGACCAGTGAAGTCACCAGATTTTTAAGCTCAGAAAGCTCATAGCGCAGGTGCGTGACATTGGCTGAATCGTTTGTTTTCCTGCGATGGCCTTTTCTCAGATCTGTGACCATCTCTTTCAGCTCAGAAATGTCTTCTTGCAGATTTCTGCTGATGGCCGGATCCTGCTTGGACTCAATTTTGCGAGGTGTTTTCGGCGGATTTTGCAGAATCTCTGTTTCGTACTCGGTTTTTTGTTGCTGCTGTTTTAAGAGCCCGTTGTATTCGTTTGGATTGACCGGTTTTGGCCTTTCGTCTCGGGCAGCCGTTATTTCCAGTACATGTTGCCCAAACATGCCAAAGGCACCGGTCCCTTTCCTGATTTTACGGGTTGAGATAATAATCGCTCTGGACCCCAAATCCTCCTTAATCATTTTAATCGCTTCCTGCATGTTGGAAGCTGTGTATTTCTTTACCTGCATATTAACAATTCCCGTTCAAGATTTCTATAAGAAGGAGAACCCTTTATTTCGATCTGTTGAGTAAAGGAAAAATCGTGCCAATATTACCCGTAGACGAATAAACCCACTGATGTTAGGGGCAGCTCAAAAATTACTTGGCATTTTGTCTGCAAAATGTCCAGTCTTTATGGGACTTT
>JABGPJ010000053.1 GCA_018645005.1 Deltaproteobacteria bacterium
GTGTGGCAGAGTGCCGCATCTTATCTATGACCTCATTGATGGATGAATCCTTTTGTATATAAGTATCGCTTGAAGGGATATAGGCTTCAGGCTGATAATAATCATAATATGAAACAAAGTACTCCACACAATTATCAGGAAAGAGCGCCTTGAATTCGTTATAAAGCTGTCCTGCCAGAGTTTTATTGGGAGCAATAATCAGACTTGGTTTTTCCACTTTTGCAATAATATTGGCCATGGTAAATGTCTTGCCCGAGCCTGTCACCCCTAAAAGAACCTGGTGCTTTTCTTTATTTAAGACACCTGTTGAAAGATATTCAATGGCACCTGGCTGATCTCCAGCAGGTGAAAAATCTGAAACTAAATTAAATAACCCCATAGTTTAATGATTATACCTTTATTTGTGGGGTCAGGCCTGCGGTAATTAGTGGGGTCAGGCTTGCATAGTTGCGCTTTTGGTCAAAAGCGCAACTATGCAAGCCTGACCCCAAAAATACGACCCCGTCTATTATTTTCAATTTATAAACACCCTTTCATGTTATCAAGTTGAAAGACGGTAAACAATATGTAATGATAAATTCTATACAAATAGTGACTGACCGAAAACCTATAAACAAGGAATCTGACATGGAAAATGTTGCAGTTATCGGTGCAAGCCCAAAACAGGAAAGATATTCAAACAAAGCCATCCGACTGCTTGCCGAATACCATCACAACCCCATACCCATTGCCCCGAAACACGAAGAGATAGAAGGGAGAAAAGTCTATCAATCCCTTGAAGCTATTCCTGAAAAAATTGATACGGTTACCCTGTATCTGGGACCGGCCCGGCAGGAAACCATTATCAGTGATATTGTCAAATTAGCGCCCAAACGGGTAATTTTTAACCCCGGCACTGAGAATAAGGCCGTATACAAACAATTAAAAAAAGCCGATATTGATGTGGTTGAAGCCTGTACGCTTGTACTACTGAAAACCAACCAGTATTAATGATCCAATAGCTCTCCCTGTTGATTTTTAATTGTATTTAAGGATAAAAAATGCATGATACCCCATTAATTACAGACCGGTTCAACAGGATTCAAAGAGCTGTGAATTTTGAGGAACAGGATCGAACCCCCGTGGTTTTAGAATATTCCGGGTTTGCAGCTCATATAACCCGGACGCCAATGGCTCAATTTATAGGATCACCAGCAAAGGCAACCAACATAATGATCCAGGCCTATAAATTAATCGGCCAGGCAGATGCCATAAACTATGGATCATTTTACCCCTATGGACTTTGTGAACTTTTTGGAGCAAAAGTCAAAATCCCCGGATATGATCTGCCGGATAATGATATGTGGCAGGTAGTTGAAACCCAAGTGATGAATATCGAAGACTATGATGAAATACTAGATATTGGATGGAAAAAGTTTTTTAACCTGTTCATGACGCAAAAAATATTAAATGATGCAGATCCAGATTTGATCAATGCCACTAAAATAAAATTAAATGTAAGAGATCAATGGGCTAAAATAGATATTCCTGTTTTATCGGGCGGTGATATAACCACCCCTTTTGATCTTTTATGCGGTGCAAGGTCCCTGGAAAGTTTTTTCATGGATTTAATCCAGATTCCCGGTAAAATTGAAAAAGTCATGGATGAAATTGTTACAACCCTTGTATATTCCAAATGCAGACAGGCAAAAAAGAAAGGGTATTCCATGATATGGGTAGGCGGATGGCGGTCAGCTCCCTGCATGATTTCACCACAGATGTGGGATCGTTTTGTCTGGCCTTATTTTAGCCGAATTGTCAATGAAGTTATTGATTCAGGACTCATTGCGATTCTTCATCTTGATTCAAACTGGACAAGGGAATTAAAACGTTTCAAAAAATTACCCAAAAGAAAAATGATCATGGCGCTTGATGGAGATACAAATATTTTTCAAGCAAGAAAACAATTGGGAGATCATGTTTGCCTTATGGGGGATGTCCCAGCCGTATTGCTGGCCTTTGGAACTAAAGACGAGGTTGCCGGCTATTGCAGAAAATTAGTCCAAAACCTGGGTCCAAAAGGTTTCATCCTTCATTCCGGATGCGATATACCCACAAATGCAAAGCTTGAAAATGTTCAGGCCATGTTAGAAACTATTTTATAACATATCCGTGAAAAATCATAAAAGAGGGCCTGTGGTAAAGACACCCGACCCATGATAAAAACCAGCCCATATTCATGGACAGCACTTTCATTTCATCTGTGCAGGCAGCCATAAGGCTATGTCCTGGAACACAAAAACCAGGATAATACCTAAAACAAGAATCATTACAAACGGAACAACACTTTTTATGATAAAAGAAAGTGATTCATCGACAATGCCCTTGACCGTGAATATATTAAGTCCTACGGGCGGAGTGAGTAATGCTGTTTCAATGAGCATCATCAGTATAACCCCAAAAGCAACAGTGTCTATCCCCAGAGCAGGTAGCATTGGTGCAATGACTGGAACTGTCAAAACTGTTATTGATCCGCCATCCAGGAACATCCCCAGACAAAGGTAAAGTACGACAATCATGGAGAGAACTCCCCAGATCGGCAAACCGGAAGAAAGAATGAATTCGGTAAGATTTGCCGGAATCTGAAGAAGAGTTATAACGTTTGACATGACCAGGGCACCGACCATAATCATTATGATCATTGTTGAAAGTATGCTGCTGTCTATCAGGCACTGCACAAAACCCTTCCAATTTATCTTGCGAAAAATAAAGGCACAAAAAAGGCTGTAAATCACCAGTATCGCACCTGCTTCAGTAGGAGTGGCAACGCCTGTGTATATAGATCCGAGAACAAATACGGGGCCAAGAATTATGATAAAAGATTTTCGCAACGAGACCAGACGTTCTGCCCAGGTAAAAGATACGGCCTCATATTTACCGCTGACCTTGCAATTAATTACGATATATACGCTGAACATGGTTACCAGCATGATTCCCGGAATAACACCGGCCATGAAAAGGTCTCCGACTGATGTATCGGTCAGAAAGCCATAAACAATGAACCCAATGCTGGGCGGAATGATCAAGCCCAAGCTGCTGCCGGTAACTGTTCCTATGACCAGCTTTTTATCATAACCCCGGTCCAATAGCGGTTTCATTGCAACAAGAGTAATAATTGCGGTAACTGCAGTGCTTGATCCTATCATGGCTGCCAGGATTCCTCCGGTGATACAAGTGCCGACACCCAGACCGCCCGGCATCCAGCCAAGCCATTTGCTGCTCAAATCATATATCTGCTCACCCAACCCGCTTCGTGATAGAATCAACCCGCCAAGGGTAAACAAAGGTATGGCCAATAAAATAAAATTAGTGGCCGTATGTTCAGCCACGATGGGCAGGGTATTTAAGCCACTAATACTTCCATGAAAAAACAATAGACCGGTAAGGCCTACCAGCCCAAGAGCAAAGGCTATGGGCACCCCCCAAAACAGAAGCGCCAGGGCAAAGACAAGAATGCCCAGAGGCTGGCTAAAAAAATAAACAGCGATTCCCACGGCAACCGATAGTAAAAAGAATAAAACCATCAGAGTCGGTGAGACAGATGATGCTTCAGAGGATTTTTCAGAATTCTTCTTCATCCAAAAGATTCTGTCTTGAATTTTTCTTATGATTTGAATGACACTTAAGGCCATACCACTTGGAATTGCCAGAAAAACAAGCCACATGGGATAACGGAACAGTCCTTCACTCATGGAATTATATTCAACAGCTTCTATAAAATGGCCGAAACCGTAAATACACAGTGCACAGATAAAGATCAATGATGCAAGATCAGTGGCTACTCCAATTGCTTGTCTGCTGTGAGCAGGCAGCCGGGTAACAAATATATCGCAGGCAACGTGTTTGTCTGATTTTATACCATATGGAACAGACAAAAACGTGAACCAGATAAATATCAGAGTTGAAATAGACAAAACCCATGAAGTAGGTTGATCCAAAAAATGCCGGGAAAATGCCTCAAAGGACATAAACAGGGCCACTGACAGCATCATTAGACCGGCCAGCAGAGCAAAGGCAAAGGAGATGCGATCTATAAGCACCCCTGGGCCCCGCTCCGAAGAAACTGCTATTTTATTCATTTTACTTCCTTAATAAAAGCCATTAAATAACCCTGATAACTTCTATTTTGATGCTTCCAGCAAGCCCCATAACTCCTGGTATTGATCTCCAAGCTGATCTTTTGCAAACGCCTTCATAACCGGCTTTACAGTATTGACAAGTTTGGCTTTCTGCTCTTTGGAAAGTTCTACAAAAGCTTTTGCTTCAGATTTCAGAAAGGCAAAATCCTCTTCCCGCTCCTTGGCTGCGTAATCTCTTGTCCAGGCTTCATACTCTTTGGCTGTATCGGCTATTATTTTTTGATCCGAGCTTGAGAGTTTGTCCCAGGATTTTTGGTTGATTACCAGCCACATGCTAAAGTAGGGTATGGTCGGGTCAACAGTCAGATAGGGAGCCACTTCATAGAGTTTGCTACGTCGCCATCGTGAAACGCCTGAGCCGGCTCCCTGGATGGTTCCACGTTGCAAGCCTGTATAAATTTCTTTAGAACTCAGACTGATGGGAACAACTCCCAATGCCTTGTACATGGTTGCCATAGCAGTTCCGGAAGTACGCATTTTCAGCCCCTTGAAATCTTCAATAGTTGTAATGGCCTTGTCTCTGCATCCGAGCAAACTGGTCCCAAAGGACCATGCAGAAAGCAACCTGCCGTTGAAATACTTTGCAAATTCAGCTGAAGCGATCTCGCGGGTCCTGGGGTTATCAAGGAATCTGTAATAATGTTCATAGCTTTCCCAGCAACCCATAGCACCAAAAGATCCAACAAACTCCAACACTGGTGAACGGCGGCCTACCAGAGCCACATGCAAAAGACCGATATCGATCTGGTTCTTTGACATGGCTGCCATAATGGACTTTGCATTATACAAAGATCCAGCCCCAAAATGTTTAATGTTTATTTTACCACCGGTTCTTTGGGCCACTGCCTCTACAAACTTCTGGGCGGCTATTTCATGGTTGCTTTTTGGGGGTGTGGTAGTGGCAAAAGTCAGACTGCCCTCTTCGGCGACGGCGCAGTTCAAACCGACCATGACCAGCAATAGGGAGACAAATAAACAAAGTGTAACACAGAAAAAATTAGATCGTTTCATTTTCTTTCTCCTTCAACAGAAATACCCTGGGATCTGTTGTGTTAGTTGTGAAAATAATTGCGTTCCAGGGAACGTAAGCTATCCAGGCCGATTAGATGATTGAACTCATCAAAAGAGACCATCCTGTTGCTGAAACCGGCCGTGGTACCGGTTGCAGCGATTTCAGCCATCAGGTCTCCCACAACCTTTGCTATTGCATATGTGGCAGCCACGGGAAAGACTACCGTGTTGTAACCGATCTTTTCCAACTCAATGGCAGAAAGTAAAGGCGACTTACCCCCTTCTATATTATTGGCAAGCAAAGGGGCATCTACCTGTGCTGTAATCGCACGCATCTGTTCCACTGTGGTGGGCGCCTCCACAAAGATTAGATCCGCACCGGCCTGAGAAAAGAGATTGGCCCTTTCAATGGCATCTTCCAGGCCATTGACTGCCAGGGCATCGGTACGGGCCATGATAACGAAATCATCATCCACCCTGGCATCCACGGCTGCTTTGACTTTGGCAATCATTTCCTCTTTTCCAATGACCTGTTTATCCAGCATATGGCCGCATCGTTTAGGAAAAACCTGATCCTCAATGAACATTCCAGCCGCTCCTGTTCTTTCAATCTCCCTGACTGTGCGCCGAACATTGAGTACACCGCCATGTCCGGTGTCACCGTCCGTAAAGACCGGAATATCCACGACATCAACTATTCGATGGACACAATCAACCATTTCGGTCAAAGTTAAAAAGGATAGATCCGGCTGGCCTAAGAGTGATGCGCTGGCTGAGTAGCCGCCGATTGTTAAGGCCTTAAATCCTGCCTGTTCAACGATTTTTGCTGTAAGTACGTCATGGGCACCAGGCATAACCAGTATGGAATCTTCTAGTATATAATTTTGGAGTAAGCTTGTTCTCTTCACTTTTTTTATGTTCCTTTATTTGCTCATAGCAAACCTTATAAATAAAAAAAATCACTCCCCACGTAAGGGATTGCATAATACCACAAGTACGCGGGCCGGTTTTGAACCAATGCTTCGGGTCATATGGGGACGGTCGGAATCAAAATATATTACATCGCCAGCCTTAACAATATATGTCTGACCATCGTAGTAAAATTCTTGAGTCCCTTCCAGGGTAAAAGCCAGCTCCTGACCTTCATGCATAAGAGGCTTGGGGCTAAACTCCTTGCTGATGGTGACGATATAGGAATCCATGAACCGATTTGATTTGTCGAATGAAAAGGATTCATAAATGGAATCGGGAGCAGCACCTGTATGTGTTATGGGCTGGCGTTCTCCTGCTCTGACCAGAGAAAATTTTTCTTGTTTCCGCTTGGATTCCTCTCCGGTTATAAGAGAAATAGCATCTATCCCAAAGCCAAAGGCAATTTTAGTCAAAGTCCCAAGGGTCGGAGTTTTGTCCTCGTTTTCGATTTGAGACAAATACCCCTTGGACAATCCCGCAGCCTTTGCAAGTTGATCAAGTGTCCAGTTAAGCCCTATCCTTTTAGCTCTGATGCGTTTGGCGATAGCTTTTTCCAAGGCCCGGTCTTTTTCTTCATTTTGTGTTTGACTCATAATAATTATACGTTTACTAATAGCAAACAGAAAAATCAAGAGTTTTTATATAATTTTATTTTTCTCCCTGTTTCATTATATTGAGTTGCTTTTCAATTTACATTCGATTTTTCTATAAAGAATCATTTTAATAGTATGTCTGTTAAAATATCAAACCTGTCAAAGGGCGGCATTATACAGGCACCTGAATACATTTCTTTTGCAAGTTCAAGCATCTGCCTTGCCTGTAATACGCCTTCTTTTACAGGGTCTTTGGCCTTTTTCATACCCATTCTTAAGGATTCTGGAACAGCAATGCCATCCACCAAGTCATGTAAAAACACAGCATGTTTATAGGACAATAAAGGAAGGATGCCCATTATGACGGGTACTTTAAGATGACTTGTGGCCCTATGAATCTTTTTTGCCGTTTTTTCATCATAAACGGGCTGGGTGACAATAAACCGACATCCAGAAGCCACTTTTTTTTCAAGCCGTTTAACTTCATGTTCAAAGCCGTTGACTTCGGGCCTGAAGTCAAACACTGCACCCGTATAAAGATCAGAATCCCCGGCCATGGCGATGAGTTCAAAGACATTTAAATCTCCGACTGTGGAAGTGATCTCATCTGCTTTTGATGCTGAAGGATCACCAGTGACTGCGATAATTGTATCAATCCCCAAAGCTTTAGCCCCCCATAGCTCGCTTTGCAGCCCAAGCCTGTTATGGTCCCTTATGGTGAAATGCAGGATGGCCGGCTTTTTAGTGGCCTTTTGGATAAGGTGAGTAAAAACCATGGCTGACATCTTTGGTTTTGCAACGGGATTTGATGCCACACTAAAGGCGTTAAAGGACAGATGGGTTAGCTTATATAATTTTTCCAATAATTGTTCAGGGTCATTGCCGGCAGGAGGCACCACTTCAATGGTGATAATAAATTCATTGTTTTGCGAAAAAAGAGATCCCATGTTTTCCCCTTAAATTAATATGATGAAAAAGCATTGAAGATAATTTTAATATCCAGCCGCATAAAATGCAAACAAATAAACACACGGGTCAGGGCAATTGTTTGTAAAAGAAAAATGAACCCAAAAAACACAGGTTATAGAGCACCAATAAAATTTTATAATTGCACCTGGGGATGGAAAATACAGGGTATAGTATATTAATGAATTTCATCGCCAAAGAAAAAAATAAAAGATACCCGATCTTGTGGTTGATGTTTTTTAGTAAAAACTGGCGACATAACTCGGTATAGTTCTCTCCTGAGTGGTAACTGAAAAATTATTCCTTAAAAAAATCAATGATACGGTTTGAATTTTTGAATATTGTAAGAATCAATGATAGGCAGTATCATTGACTTTTAAGATTCGAAAAAAGCCTCTATGTTGTGGTTTGAAAGATTTTAAATTAAGTTTGGACTGACAGGGAAAGTCCGGGGTTCTCATTCGCTTAAAAAACTGCCCTTGCCATGCAGGTAGTCTTCACCTCAAACGTCTCGGTTCAGCCTAAAAAAATTTCAGAAATTTTATCAAGATTTGATCTGGTATCATTGACATTTTGGACTTCTTCTGGAGGTCAACGTTAGAAAATTCTTGTTTTCATGCAATTATGGAGTTAAATCGAGGCTTTTGGGTGGCATAACATCTTAATACACGACTACCTTGGTAAAAAGCAGCCTCTTGATGCAAGAACGATGGCAAACATCACACTTCCTTTACAATAAAATATATAAGATTTGTAGCGGACTGAAAATAGTTTGCCGCTTATAAATGACTTCAATTAAAGCGAGTTATGCTTTGAATAATATTGTATACGGTGGAAAAAATTTTTATGGTGCAGCCGTTGGCATCCTAATGCTGGAAACCAAATTTCCAAGGGTCTGTGGTGATATAGGCAATGGGGTAACCTGGCCTTTTCCTGTCCTGATGCGTGTGTACGTGGAGCCACCCTGGACCTGGTAGCCAACAAACGTGCGGACGGGCTTTTAAACGCCTTTGCAGAGACTGGACTGGAATTGATAAATCAGGGTGCAGACGGTATAACCACAAGCTGAGGATCCATGTCCCTGTATCAGCATGAACTGGCCGACCGACTTCCGGCCCCTGTGGCATCGTCATCCCTGATGCAGGTCTGCCTGGTGAACAGTTTACTAGGTAATGGGAAGAAAACTGGCATCATTACAGTAAAGAAGGGCTCTTTTTCAGAAGATCATTTAAAGGCCGTAGGTGTACCTCTGGATACGACGATCATGGGTACTGAACAGGGAAAAGAATTTTCCAGAGTTTTTCTGGGAGACGAAGTACGCCTGGATATCCGCCTGGCCACTTAGGATCTGGTCAATGCCGGATTGGAACTGAAAAAAAAATCATCCTGAAGTTGGCGCCATTGTCCTGGAATGCACCAATATGGCCCCCTATGCCGCGGCCATCCGGCAGGTCACAGGCCTTCCTGTCTACTCCATTTAAAGCTTTATCCAATGGTTCCAGGCAGGTCTTCTGCCCAGGGTGTTCGACCGGCAGGTAATGGATCCCAGGGCCATTTAAAATGTCTAATCTATGGCAGGGCCGCTGTGACAGACACTTCACAGAATAAACCGGGAAGGGCAATCCGGGCTTCCACACAGGCCCTGGCAGGAGCGGCTGAGGGTGCCGCCCACGCATCCCAAATTTTATTGAAATCAGTAAAGTACCTCATATCAGATAGATACACTGTTGCTGAAAGCATCCTGGTTTTATCAGTACCGGCTTCTTCCAGCAATTGATCCACACGGGACAGCATTTCTTTTGCCTGGTCCTGCAGAGGGGTGTCCGACACCCCTACCTGACCACACAGGTAAACGATATCATTGTGGATGACAATCTTGCTCATTCTCTCAGTACCATGTTTGCGAACAATCTTCTTCATTTATTTATGTCCTTATTTTGTTAAAAGTTCTATCTCGGCAATTTCACTTAATGGGATATTTTTCAGCGGTGGCCGGATATTCAGGCTGCCTGCTTCCCTTATATCTTTCCTGGTATGCATTGAAATGATCTCACTTATGACGCTGCCGCACATTTTGCCCTGACAAGGACCCATACCGGGCCGGAGAAGCGCCTTTATTTCATTTGGATCCACGCAGCCTTCATCTATTGCTTCAAGAATCTCAGCCATAGTAATGCACTCACAACGGCATATAGTTGTTTCTGTCGGCATTTTGTATAGAGCTTGAGACGGACTGTACATAGCATCAATGAATTGACGAGGAGCAAGTTCCAGCTTTAATCTCATTTCAATCTCAGCACATTGCTTATCTCTTTCATGTTCATGGATCATTTTCATGTCTGCTGCAATAGCTAACGCTGTCAATTCGCCTTTCAGTGCTGCCGATACAGCTCCATGAACAAAGCATCCATCCCCTGCTGCGAATACGTTATCCAGACTGGTCCGTCCCCATTTATCACATTGTGGAAACCAGTATCGCTGGACATCATTCCACTGGTGACGGCATTCCAACTGACGAAAAATCGCTGTATTGGGAATCACACCAAAATGAACCAGCAGCAGATCCGTATCAATATCGAGAGGGATATCGGCTTTCATAGCATGAACTGATTCGACACGGTCATTGCCCTTTGCCGTAAGATTTCTAATTCCCTTGTAATGCTTGATACCGGCTTTTCTTATTTTATGCAGCATTACGATCCCTTTTTTAAGCAGATCTATTCGTTTTAAAGCCTTTGGTAGATTAACCAGGCTTGACAGGTTCGGTACAGCCGGAGTGGTTTCCAGGATTGCACCGATTTCCACGTCCATCTCAATCAGGTGGACAGCCTCTAGCAGGAGCAAGGGGCCTGAGCCTGCCAGGACCACTCTGCCGGATGGTTTAACCCCTCCGTTTTTAATCAGGTTGTTTGCTCCTCCAGCCCCCATAACACCGGGCAGGGTCCAACCTGGAAATGGAACGGGTCGTTCCATGGCCCCTGTTGCCACAACAATATACCTCGCTGCAATCTCATGGGAGTTTCCTTCCTTTGAATAAAATATATGCCCATCCGTATTAACCTGCCATACACAGGCACCAGAGAAATATGTCAGTTTGCTGTTTCGAAATCGTTGAACCAATGGCTTACCGGCCTTGTAATCCTCTCCCAGGATTTTCAGACAGGCATCAGAAACCTTTTCAATATTTTTATAGATCTGTCCCCCTGGGTTGGCCTGTTCATCCAAGATTACGACTTCCAGCCCTATATCCGCCAGAGAGGCTGCACATGAGATCCCGGCCGGTCCTGCCCCGATCACAGCCACATCAAATCCAATAGTGGAAACATTCATAAGTTCTTTCATTGAGGACCCTCCGTTATCAGGATCTGTCGGTTCACAGTCATGCCTTCCTTGACCAGAATCTGGCATGACTGCTGATCTCTATGACCGTCAATCTCCATCATACATTCATAGCATACCCCCATCATGCAGTAAGGAGCCCTGGGTTCCCCGGAAACAGGCGACACCCGGGTGTGTACATGGCCCTTTCCAAGAACGGCAGCTGCCACACTAATTCCTGCCGGAACCTCTTGGGGAATTCCATCCAGGATTATGGTTACTGTTTTATCTGTCACATCATATAAGCTAAACATGGAACCTCCCAAGTCTGAAGTTTTTTATTTTATCAGGCCTTTTGCCGCTGATGATCCACTGAGGTATGATTGAGGCATGCATGGGCGCCAGTGAAATGGCACTGTGTCCGGCAAGAATAAAGATATTTTTAAACCCGGGAATCACATCATAAATGGGTGAATCATCCGGTGTCATCACGCGGATAGCCGCCCAGGAACGGACCCATTTGAAATCTGCCATCACGGGAAAAACCTCAATAGCTTTTTGGGCCTGAGCTTTCATTACACTCACAGTGGTTCGGACATCATGGCCGGCTTGTTCAAGGGACACCCCTATCATAAACGTGCCTTCAGTGGTCTGCTTTACATTGATAAGAGGGAAGGGCAACAGTGGCGGCATCCGGCGTGTTACCAGCAGCTGCCCCCGCAGAGGATAAATGGGCAGTTTAACCCCGAGAGAGCCCAGCAGCCGGGTACTGCCGTGACCGGCTGCTATTACCAGTTTTTCACAGGCATAGGTCTGGGTGCTGGTTTTAACAATCGTGTTGGATCGGCCGGGCATAATTTCCATTACAGATTCACCGGGGATAAATGTGCCGCCCTGGATTAAAAAGGCTTTACGCATTGCTCTGAGCATGAACAGCGGGTTCACATGTCCGGCACCTGGAAAGAATAGGCCGCCGATTACTTTGCCGCCCAATTCCATCTTCGGAATAAGTTGGGAAAATTCGTTACGGTCCAAAATCATGCCTGGACATTCAGAACCTCTTTCATCTGCCATATTTTTTAGTTGCCTGAGCTGTTTGATCCTGGCTTCTTTTACCTGCTCGCTTAAAAGGGCCTCTCCCTGGCCTTTAAGGGAGAGGTCAAGTCTTATACCGGTGTCCTGCTCAAGCTCAAGGCCGAATGCTGCCCATTCTTTGGTCGCTTGAAGTGCCCATTCTGCGTAAGACGAATCATTCATCCCTTTAAGCGAATAAGTAGTCAATCCAAAATTAGCCCGGGACACCCGGTGGAGACCGGGTTTTTCATCCAACATCAATACAGTTCCTGCTTTTTTCCGGATCAGCCCCAAGGCACAGGCCGCCCCGGTTGCGCCTCCGCCGATGACAATGATGTCAGCTTGTTTCATGGGTTACTCCTTAGACAATTCGTTTGTTTTATCTTTATAAAATTCGGGCTGTATTTTATAAATTTTTCTTTATTCATGGACAATTCCTTTGGATTTTTTCATAAAAATCATGGTAATGTTCTACTTGGTAATTATCATCACTTTTGACGGATTTTGTTTTGCAAACAGTTGCTGAAAACATTGGGAATAAAATCCATCAAGCCGTCTCAAAACGATTCATGGAAAAGGCCTCTAATGATACTTCGGGTGATTTGTCCATAACCATTGACGCAGCCAGCCTGCCAATCATCGGAGACAATTGGAAGCCGTGGGTAGAGAAGCCACAAACATGGAAGAGACCCTGAATCTTATTTGATTTACTGATCACCGGCAGATGATCCTTGATGATCCCTTCAATACCTGCCCAGCAGCGCACAACAGATGCTTTTTTCATTATCGGGAAGTTTGCCTGAACCGTTTGCGCACTTTTCTGCATTTCTGAAAAATCAAGATCGGTCCTTTCGTTAACCATGTTGAGAACTGCTTTTCGGCCACCTCCGATGAGAACTGTGTTGTTTTCCATTTGCTTGAAGGAAAGCTTCTCACCGTATATACCGATCACCGGTGTGATGAATCTGGGCATCCTTGCTGTAACCATCATTGACAGTCCTGTGGGTTCAATAGGCAGTTGGTCGTCAAAAAAAGCTGCAATGGTTTTGCCCCATGCCCCGGCGCAGTTAACCAGTACACCGGACTCAAATGTGCGTCCATCTTCTGAATGGAATTTAAATTTGCTCCCATTGTGAGCGATATCAATAACCTTGCAATTGGATTGAAACTGGACACCTGCGCTGCAGGCAGCATTTTTAAAAGTCTTCAAAGTAAGGGCTGGCAGTGCAAAACCATCTTTTTTTGACATGATTCCTCCACTGCATTTTCCGGAATATGCAGGAACGAGCCGTTTTACATCAAACGGTGATATCAGCTCCTCATGATAAAACCCAAGTGATGTCAGCGATTCAATCCTTTGCTCAAGGGCGTTCATGGCAGAGGTATGTGGTGCGATCAAGATCTGACCCACAGGACGGAACCCACAATCGTTTCCGACAATTTTGTCAAGCCTTGGCCATAGCTCCATTGCGCCCACGGAAATTGGAATCTCTTCAACAGAACGGTTGAGCTGACGGACCCCCCCTGCATTAACAGCAGAGGCATGACGGGGGAAGGATTCCTTTTCGAGCAGTATCACCTTTTTTCCTTTTCTGGCAAGGCAAAGTGCTGTTGAACACCCCATTAACCCAGCCCCTATGATAACAATATCTGCATAGGTTGTCACTATTACGACTCCTGTTTTTTTAAGAAGATGTCTTTTTTCATTCCAGTGGCTGACTCAATAATATAGTTTCATTCATTTCGATGCCCTTTTAATTTTTCGATTGTTAAATACAAAACATTGTTTCAATAAAAACAGTACAATACTTTTACCCTGCTTCAGCTTAGTATCTCTTTCATAAGATCAATAAAATTCTGTGCTGTAATCGGTGGTTTTTTTTTGTTTGTGATGATACCGGTGGTGATTTTAAAATCGATATTGATCGGCTTATATACCAAGCCTGGAATCTTTTCGTTTCCGAACTTGTCAAATGGGAAAATAATAGAGATGCCTAATCCGTATTTCACAAACTGGTAAATATCAGACGTTGATCGTGCAGTCAGTTTAATTCTGTATTTTATTCCTTTTTTTTCCAGTATATTTTCGATTTGATAGCGAATATAGGTCTCTAAGGGATATAAAATCAAATCCTGCCTGTCCAGATCTTTAATGTGCACACACTTTTTAGAGGCCAGGGGATGACTTTCGCACATAACACACTGCAGTTTCGTATCAAATGAAGTGTGGATTTTGATTTCGCTGCTGTCTATGGGTAAGTTTGCAATACCAACGTCATGAAGCCTTGTATTAATCCTGTTCAGAATTTCAATGCGGGGGAGGCTTTCAATCTCAACATTGATCGCAGGGTACCGTTGCCAAAAGGAGCGCATAACTTTCGGGAGCATTAAATGTACGACTCCAGGCATCGCTATAATTCTCAATTGCCCTTTTTTTGAGGTTCTGATAGCCTCAGCCGTCTGTTGTAGTTCTTTAAGCCCGATAAAGTGCTTTTCAACATCTTCATATAGCATCCTTCCCTCAGGGGTGGGCTGCATACCAACTTTTCGTCGGATAAAAAGCTTGAAGCCAATATCCTGCTCCAGTTCATTGATTAACCGACTGACTGCCGGTTGAGATATGTAAAGCAATCTACCCGCCAGGGTCATGTTTCCTGTCTGAACAACTGCCTGAAATGCTTCAATCTGTCTAGAGTTCATTGTTTCATGGTATCAGACTTCGAATTCATCTAGTCGATGACATGCTGCATGATGTTGTCCATCACAGTCTGTCTGAAGTGTGATAAAGTTTTCCTGGCAGGATTGATCCGCATGGGGACACCTGGCTTGAAACCTGCATCCGGGCGGAGGATCAATGGGCCTTGATATATCGCCTTTAATGTTCGGGATGGGTCTGCGGACTCGAGGGTCCGGAACGGGAACAGCATTGATCAGCGCCTTGGTGTAGGGGTGCTTTGGATTTTCAATAACGTCCCAGGTGGGTCCGATTTCCATGGCCTGTCCCAAATACATGATCATCAAACGGTCTGCAACATGCCCCAGGATGGATAGATCATGGGAAACATAGACACAGGAAAAATTCCGCTGTACTGCCAGTTCATTCATTAGATCCAGGATACCGGCCCTGATGGAAACATCCAGCATTGACAGGGGTTCATCCGCCAACACCATGCGCGGTTCCATAACCAGTGCGCTGGCAATTCCCACCCGCTGACGTTCTCCGCCACTCATCTCATGGGGGTAGCGGTTTGCGTACTTATCCGGGGAAAGCCCCACCGATTTCAACATATCTTCGGTACGATCCGCAATTTCAGTTTCAGGAAAAAGTTTCAGTGCCCGTGGTCCCTCTGCTACGGTATCAAAAACATTGAACCGCGGATTGAGGGATTCATACGGATCCTGGAAAATCATCTGAACCTGACTTCGGTACCAGCGGGATTCCTCTGCCATTAACTGGGTGATTTTTTTTTGATTATAAAGGATTTCCCCGGAGGAAGGTGGCAGTAAACCCGCAATCATCATACAGGTTGTTGATTTTCCACAGCCGGATTCTCCCGCAATACCCAGGACTTCATTTTCTTCGAGAGAAAAATTAACACTTTCAACGGCTTTAATAAATCGCACAGGCTGTTTTTTAACGTACTTATCCACTAAGCCCGGCCTGACTTCAAAATGCTTTGATACTTTATTCAGTCTAAGGATAGCCATGTTCCCTTCTTTGATGCAAGTTCTCTTAATTGCGGGGTGTCTTTATGACGAAAGCACCGCACCTCATGATATTGTGCAAGTTTTTCAATAGCAGGTGTTTCATTTGAACAGTGTTCCACACTAAATGGACATCGCTCCCAAAATGGACATCCCTTACACTCCCCGATTAACGTGGGCGGACTTCCTGGAATGGAGATAAGTTCCTGTCCTTTACGCCGGATTGAAGGGAATGCGTTCTTCAAACCGAGTGTATACGGGTGACTGGGAGTTTCAAACAGATCGATAGCAGTAGCCTGTTCCATAAAATATCCGCCATACATCACAGCGATACGGTCGCTCATTTCGGCGATCACGGCAATGTCATGCGTAATCAGGATAATGGAACTTGAGATTTCTTCACGAATTTCCCGGATACGTCTCAATATTCGTTCCTGTACCAGTACATCCAGCCCTGTTGTGGGTTCATCCATAATGATCAACCCGGGATCAAGGGCTAGAGACATGGCAATCATGGCCCGTTGCCGCATCCCTCCTGAAAACTCATGGGGGTAGTTGTCCATCAGATCCGGTTGAAGTCCGACGATATCAAACAAGTGTGCGGTTCTTTCACGGGCCTGGGCATTTGTTTTTGATGAATGGGCCTGTATCGCTTCCATAATCTGATTTCCGACGCGATAAACCGGGTTTAGGGAGTTCATTGCACTCTGTGGAACCAGGGACATCTTGCTCCATAAAACTTCCTCGCGGAAACGCCTTTCCGGCATACTCTCCAGGTTCTGTCCGGAAAGTGTAATCTCGTTCGCTGTCACTTCGGCCGAATCCGGCAGCAACCGCATCAATGCCCGAATGAGTGTTGACTTTCCACAACCAGACTCTCCAGCGATCCCAAATACTTCATCCTGGAACACATCAAATGATACATCATTGACCGCATGAACAGGTCCTTGCTGTGTTTGATAGCGAACGTTGAGGTTTTTAACCCTTAGTACTCGATTATTGCTCATCTTTTCCTCAGCCTTGGATTGGCGACTTCCTCATAGGCGCGACTAATGAGAACCAGTGAGATCACCAATAAAATAATACAAATGGATGGTGCTGCAAACCACCACCAGGCAACACGTGTTTTTCCGGACAGAAAAAGTTCGTACAGCATCCCTCCCCAACTGATCGTGTCTCCGTCGCCAAAACCCAGGAAACTGGTACTGGCTTCGGTAATGATAGACCAGGCGATGTTAAATGCTGCGTATAGAAGCAGCAGTGGCATTACATTTGGCAGGATGTGGCGGTAAATAATCCGAAAATCACTGCACCCGCGTGCTTTTGCAGCGGCGATAAACTGACGTTGTTTGATGGAAATCGTCTGTGCGCGTATCACCCTGGCAGAGGTGCGCCATATGATCAGTACAATGGCAAGAATGATGAATTCCAGATGTCTGCCAAAAAGAGAAATCAGAACGATAATAAAGGGAAGAAACGGCATTCCATAAAGAATATCGGTAAAGCGCATTAATAATTCATCAATTTTACCGCCGTAATATCCCGCGATTAAACCGATATTGGCTCCTATCAGGATAGAGATAGCGCCTGATACCGATCCAATCAACAACGTTGTCCGGGTCGCTAAAATAAGCTGGGAAAACAGGTCGTACCCCAGGTGGGTGGTGCCCAGCGGAAATTCCCATGAAGGGGATCGCAGCGAGGCGAACTCTTCGTTGACGTCATACATCATTTCCCAAGGATCGTGTGGTGCAAGCCAAGGGGCAAAAATGGCCACAATTAAAAAAAACAGTAGAAATGAAAGACCAATAACGCCCATTCTATTTGAAGTAATGATGCCGTATTGCTCCACCACAATTTTTTTCAGAGGTTTAAACAAACTGTCTTTGATTTTAGTTGTCATGATACTCATCTTCAAGATATTTTCTGATTTTAGCCGAATCAACGTTTATACCCAATCCGGGGGCATCCTGAAGTCTGGCCGTTCCCCTTTCTATCCAGGATGAAAAATTGGTTACGTCATCGGATATCCGCAAGGTGGACATATAGGCATGCCCGCAATTCACCAAATTTTTAAAAACACAACCCAGGTGCAGAGAAGCGCATTGGGTAATACCCAATTCGATCATGCTGTTCATCAAGACCTTTTTACCCTTGTCAGCAACCATTTTCCCGATTTTAAGACTGGGTTGAAGCCCGCCGTTTTTCGAGATCTTGACACTGAAAATATCAGCCGCATCGTTTTCGAGAACACTCTTGGCGGAATCCGGTGTCTGCAGGCTTTCATCGACAGAAACCGGGAGTTGGTAATTTTCTCTGAGCTTACGCAGACCTTCCAGGTCGTCCGCAGCTAACGGCTGCTCAATCAGGATTAGCGGAAGGTCATTTGAGGCGGCAAATAACTGGTTGGCTTCATCCTGAGTCCATCCCTGATTTGCGTCCAGCATGATGCGTACCCCGTCGGGCACTCCTGCAAGGACATCCCGGACCCTTGTTATTTCGTCAGCAATCGGCCGATCGCCCATCTTCAGCATGTAAGTGTTGAAACCTTTGGCCGCATATTCTTCGATCACGGCCAGATCCTCCTCTGCCGTTCCACTGGAAGTGGGCCAAAGCAGGTCAATCTCATCACGGACTTTTTGCCCCAGCAACTCCCAGACCGGGATTCCCTTTTGACGGGCCAGGGCATCATGGATCGCCACATCACAAGCGGCGGAAAGGCTTCCTTCACGGTCCTGATTTTTGCCTGATAAGATCCAGCCTTCCAGCTCAACCCCCTTCAGTGAATCAAGTGACCCGGCGCGAATAGATTCCATTACCGATTCAGGGGTATCACCGGTAAATTTCATTCCACCGGGGTCTGCCTCTCCCCACCCGATAGCACCCTTGGACGTTTCAATTTTCAGAAGGATAACGTCACTATGGGTGATGGTCCCGTACACTTTTGACAGGTGGTACGGTTTGACCAGTGGAATTCGAACACGGTAGACGTCCCATGCTTTAATATAACTGCTCATGAAACAATTCCCCCAGAAAAACTCATCTGCTGATCCCTTCGGCAGATACCTTGATACGGGGATCCAGATAGCTGTATAGGATATCGGTTATAAAGTTCAGCCCAATAACCAGTATCGCCAGCATCAGGAACGTACCCTGTGCCACCGGATAATCGTGAGATGCAGCAGATTCCACCATTAACTGCCCCATGCCGGGCCAGGAAAAAAGGGATTCAACCACAACCTGGCCTCCCACGGCAAAGCCGACCAGGATCGACGCCAAAGTGACAACACCCAGAAGCGCGTTCCGTGCAGCGTGACGGAACATAATGACGCTGGATTTCAATCCTTTTGCCCGCGCCAGTTCGATATAATCACTTCCGAGGACTTCAAGCATGCTATCCCGCATGACCAGTAGAGGTGTAGCGAGGTAATACATGCCAACGGTGAACGTCGGCAGGACAATCCGCTCCCAGAAAGCCGGCATGAGAAGCAGCCCGAATATACTGTCGGGTCTCGCCCCTGCCGGATACATTCCACCGGTTGGAAACAACCCGAGGCGATAGCTCAATGTCATCAGGAGAAGCAACCCGGTTATAAAGGGGGGGGCCGCCTGGAAAATCAAGCCCACGACGGTTCCCCCGATATCCAGGGGACTGTTGCGCTTCCAGGCCATTATAATCCCTAAACCGATCCCCAATGTAAGTGTCATGCAGAGCCCGGAAACCATCAGCAACAAAGTATTCCAGAAACGATACGAAACGATCGCCGTAACTTCTTGAGCGGTAACAAAAGATCGCCCCCACTCCATAGTGACGAGGTTTTTCAGATAGATGAAATATTGCTGCAAGAGAGGTTTGTCCAGGCCGAATGCCGCCTTCATCCTCTGCTGCACAGCTTCATCCATTGCAGGACTGATGACCTGCAGTGTGGCATCTCCCGGAAGCATGCGAAACATTAGAAACAGGATCGAGGCCACCGCAAAAAGCGTGATGAGCATATAGATTAAACGACGGAGTATATAATCAGCCATAACTATCTTAAGCCTTGAGATTGAGATTTTAAACCGGATGCCGAAGACAACTTAATTCATCGGCATCCCGTTTGTTAATAAATGTCACAAATTCTAGGACGGATAAAGCAGTGTGCCGTTGTCATCCCAACTGTAGCCACCTGCGCTCAATACTTCGCGAGCCTTTTTAATGCTGGACTTACGCGCAGGCAGTTTTGAGTTATGCCAGAACTCGTTTGCAGGAGCAATAACAGAACCGCCCTTTTCTGCAAATCCGGCCATCACAACGGCTTTAATGATATCCCGGGGTACGACATGATCGATGGCTTTCCTGAAGACCGGATCTTTTAACGGTCCTCTGAGATGGTTAAACATGAACCCGTACCAGCCGTGACTGGGGAATCCTTTTCCGACCACTCCCTTGACTTTGTTAAGATCCTGAACCAAAGCTGGTTTCAGGATATAACGGGTTCGATCACATTCTCCGGCCTCAATGGCTGCAGCCATGGCATCATGGCTTCCATAGGCGATCCGAATGATACCGGCACATTTCGGAGCATGGAAATGATCCTTGTTGGCAGCTACTTTGATCTCTTTCCCACGATCCCAGTACTCAAACTTGAATGGACCACTTCCGATGGGTTTTTCATTGGCAAAATTCAGGACGTCGGCGACTTTGGCCTTGTCAGGAATATCCTTCCATATATGCTTCGGCAGAATAAAAATCTGGGCGAAAAAGTTGATCATCAGAGGTGCATGAGGTTCTGTGAGCTTGATTCTCAGGCTGTTCTTGCCTGTAATTTTAATAGATTCGAATTTTTCCAGTGAAGAGGTGAAGAAGGGTGCTTTCCATTTCTTTTGATAATCAAAGGTAAATTTAATATCCTCAATGGTCACGGGCATTCCATCGTGAAATTTCATGCCTTCACGGATGGTGATATCAACCGTTTTGGAGTCAGGGGATTTTATGGAGCTGGCTGCCCATGGTTTAAGACTTCCATCCGGACCCACCTGTATCAGCCTGTCATAGATCATCCTCAGTTCTTTGAATTCGTTTGAATCCGTTACCGATACGGGATTGAGGTTTTTCAGCGGTGACGTTTGTCCTGTTCGAATATAGCCGTCCCCTTTTTTCACTGAGACGTTAAGATCTGACCATAGACTCCCGATTCCCTCACCTACCTGGGGAACCAGGCCTGTGAGCCGATCTTCCCGGTAAGCGTTTGTCATGCTTGGATAAACGATGGGACTGCTTGCAGCGTCTTGATAAATCAATTCCTGTATCTTATGAACCATGGTTCGCCGCTTGTCCGGATCCATTTCAACCCGTTGTGCATCACACAAGTCATTGACGCTGGAATTATCGTAGCCCCACTTGTTATAGGTGCCATCCCGATGATGCATCATGGCAGTGAAAGTTTCCGGATCAATCCGGTTTGCCCGACCGGTCCATCTTACAATGAACATGTCGAAGTCCTTTTCTTTAAAGACTTTTCCAATCCCCATGTTATAGTCTTCTGCTGCCAGCGTTACATTCCAACCAATTTTTTTACACGCCTGGGAAATCAATCTTCCCATTTCCGGTCGGACCGGATCAAAGCTCGCGTTGCAAGTTAGGAGAGTCATTGGTTCAACCGTTTTTCCAGCTGCAAAACTGAATTTTGGTAAGAACGAAAACGCTGAAGCGCCTGCTATCATTCCAGTCCGTTGTAGAAATTCCCGTCTTTTCATAATTCTCCTCCTATATTTTGTTTTTGTTATAAGGGGTTATCCGATCATTGAATTAAAACCTATAAGAGTTAAAATATAATGTCAAATATAAAATTCTGATCGTATTATTCAATTTCCTTATACTTTGTCTTGTAATGAATCATTATTTATATTGTGCTTATTCATGGAAGAGATAATATGAGAAGGCTGGCCCCCCTATATTCTTGAATGAGAACATTATTTTTGTTACACCTTGCAAGATCAGTTTCAGGGCAAATTCAAATTTTAATATTTTTTAAATTTTCTTTAGTGCAAAACTATAAAAAAAAGATATGAGGTGCAAGGAAAATAAAATTATTTTCAATTTTAGATAAAATATAATTTATTGCGATGGGATATGCCAAAATTACTTTTTTTGGAGAGAAAGGGAAGAGGATATCCATTCTGTTATGGTGCGGATTTTGTCTATACGTCCGGTGTGGTTTCCGGAATTTTATTGGTCCTGATTTTAGCCAGAAGTGTGGTCTTTTTGGATTTTTAAATACCTGTCAAATCTTTATCAAGATTAGAAATGGTATCATTAATATTTTAGATGTTTTATTGCATTGATCCATAGGATAATTAGTCTTGGGTGTGTACCATCTCCCCGAATTAAATGC
>JABGPJ010000144.1 GCA_018645005.1 Deltaproteobacteria bacterium
CTAAAATAACTGGACATTTTGCACATAGAATGTGAACTAATTTTTGAGCCGACCCATAGCTGCAACACTTGCCATGAAAAAGCATATTCGCTGGGGATTTTATTTTTTTCTGATACCGGTTCTGTTTTGGCTGGTCCTATTGATCGTCCTGCCTCATATTGATCTATTCATCATGTCATTCAGGGCAGAAGATGAACTGGGTGAATTGGCCTGGGGTTTCTCCAATTATGGTGAGTTCTTCAAAGAAACGATCTATTGGCTGACTTTTGTCCGCACAGCAGCTTTTTCCTTACTGGTGACGTTCATTACCCTCGTCATCGGTTTACCCGTTGCGTTTTACATTACTAAAATTGTCTCTGTGAAATACAAGGGCCCCTTAACGGTTCTGATTCTACTCCCTTTCTGGGTCAGTGAGCTGGTACGGGTCTATGGCTGGATGATTTTACTGAGGGAAAGCGGCGTGATCAATCACTTTCTGCTTAAAACGGGAATTCTGCAGCAGCCGATTGAGATGCTCTATAATGATGCGACGATGATCATGGGTCTTGTATACACCACCATGCTTTTCATGGTGGTTCCCTTGATTTCAGTCCTGGACAGCCTGGACAGCGAAATGATTGAAGCCGCATTTGATCTGGGGGCAAACTCCATTTCGACTCTGTTTAAGATTATTATTCCCTATGCCACCCCCGGAATTGTTTCAGGTTCAATCGTCGTTTTTATGCTGACTTTAGGGAACTATTTAACGCCGAATATTCTGGGAGGGAAAAATTCACTCTGGTTTACCGAACAAATTTACAACCAGTTTATCGCCAGTTTCAATTGGAACCAGGGATCCGCCTTTGGATTTCTATTATTAGCGCTATCCTCCATGATGATTTGGGTCGGTTTGAAACTGACAAAGCAGGATTTAAAACAGGTGGTTCAATGATACGATCCTTACCTCAATCCAGGTTGTATTCCCGGGGATTCAGACTGTATATTCTGCTCTATTTCCTGTTTTTGTTTGCCCCACTCCTGGTGACCTGCATTCTTGCCTTTAACAATTCCCAATTTCCCTCCCTGCCCTGGAAAGGATTCACATGGGAATGGTTCACAGGAAACAGGCCGGATCGAATTGGTATTTTCAATGATCAATCAAACCTGGAAAGTATCTGGGTGAGTGCTCAAACTGCTTTTTTCGTCTCAATTTTATCTTTGATCGTCGGGACATGCTCTGCGTTTCTGTTTGAACAGGAAAACTTCCGCTTCAAGTCCTTGCTCTACTTTTTAATGTTGGCGCCCCTGGTGGTCCCCGGCGTTATTCTGGGAATATCAATCCTGATGTTTGCCAACAGTTTAGGACTTTTTTTCGAGAATAATTTCAACCTGGATGTCCCCTTGTTCAGACCCGGTTTCTGGCTCGTTGTACTGGGTCAGTTTTCATTTATCTGCACTTTTGTCTCCCTGGTCGTCTCAGCCAAACTCAAAAAATTTGACCACTCTCTCGAAGAGGCAGCCTTAAATCTGGGTGCCAACCGGCTCGAGGTCATATGGTATATTACCCTGAAATTTTTGCGACCCGCTTTAATTGGCTCCGCAGCAGTTGCGTTTTTAATGTCATTTGAAAATTTTAACACAACACTGTTCCTGATAGGCTCTGAGACGACTCTGCCCATCAATCTTTATCTGCAACTGAGGGACGGCAGTACGCCGGTGATTAACTCCATCTCGTTCCTGCTGATTGTCGGAACATCCTTGCTGGCAGTGGTAAATCTCTTTTTCAGCCGTGGCCAATCAGACTCCTGATCAGATCTTGACTATCTGAAAGCGATACCTGCTGAGAAACGGGTGATCTTACGGTTGTAGTCGATCAGAGTGTCGCCGTAACCAGAGAAGAGTTGCATCAAAATATCAATTCTATTGTCTGTCCCTCCCGTCAGTAAATTCAAGGGTATTCGTCCATCGAGGCGTATGGTTTCGGTCCCTTTCCTCCAGCCCTGGCGCAACATCATAGACAGGAAAGAGGGGCTCTCCCCAAGTGACGCATAAAACTCACCACTCCCCATAAACTGTTGAATATCGTAGTTGTCGACGATAAAAGAGCCATCTTCCGGGTCATCGCTGTCAGTTACGATCCACAATTTCAGGCCGAGATGAATAAAGGGCAGCACAGATTTTTTGGCATACACATAGCTCCGGTTCCAGGTCCGTGAGTAGTTCACCGGTGACGCGTCATCAGCATAACGAAGTTTTTCACCATTTGATTCATGCTCAAATCCCAGCTGCACATGGTCGATCTGCCACAGGTCATCCCACTCCAGAAAGAGCTCCGGGTTGTAATTGTGCTCCCTGAACGGTCGGGAGTTCTTTTGATCATAGATCTGCCAGAACGCCTTGTGTGAGTAGCCAAAGTACAAATTCCAGAAGAGCTCACGTTTGAAGCTGAAGTGCAGAAACAGTTCCTGATCCAGATACCCCCTTTCCCCTCCTTCACCATTGAGAAACCAGGAGTTGACCAGATAAATCGGCTTGTAGGGCTCCAGGGACTGTAAAAAGCTTTCGGGCAACTCTTTCTTTGTCACCAGAGGGACATACACAACGGATTTCTTCTCAGAGTCAACTTTGGTTGCCTGCTTTTCTGCTGCCTGCAGGGTTGTACCGCTCAAGAGTAGACCGATCAGCAGAAATCCAAGCTGGACATGTTTCATGATTTCGTTCATTGATGGGAAACACTTGAGTTATTTTTGTACGATCCCTAAGCTCGACTTTTTAAATAAAATGGTAACTGTTCAGTGTGCACTCCGCCAAGAGAGCCGAGACCTGAATATAATTGCTGACTGCAAGCATAAATTTTACTTAACCGGATGTCAAACCTGCCTTTGTGAAACCCGTTTTCATGCCGGTTTCCCTGCAACCTTTACATTCTCCTTACAATTTCACTCTTGACCGAAAAACTGACTGACTTTATTATTCAAAGAGTCAGTTGGTTTTTTGACAAGAACGATTCGTGGGTTCCCAAGGATATTTTTCGTGAGTGAAAAACAATTTTACGCCAGTACGGTTCGTTTTTTATTTTTAAGCGCAAGGATTAAATGGAAGATAAAGAGAAACGCATCCTGGAAAGTGCCCAAAAGTTCTTTTTCCGTTACGGCTTCAAAAAAACGAGTCTGGACGAGATCGCGGAGGATGCAGGAGTCGCAAAGGGAACGATTTATAACTATTTCAAAAACAAAGAGGACCTGTTCATCTGCAACGCCGAGTCGAAACAGTTGGAGATTAAACAGGCCATGGAAAAGGAACTGGTTCAGTTTAAGAAAGCCGACGAAAAACTGATACATTCAACGCTTTTTATCATCCTGCACCATATCAAATTGATCAAAGAGTACGCCATGTCTAAGGCGGTTCTTGAAGAACTGGTGTTTGTGGGCATGAATCTGTTGGGGAAGGCCCCGGAACACACCGAGCGAATCATGGCTTTTTTACAGGAAGGTGTTGCACAGGGAATTTTTAAAACGGGAGATCATGAAAAAAATGCTGCCTTAATCAATCAAACCATGAAGCTGTTTTTCGTGCATTGGGCCTCAATGGATTCCCAAGCAGCGGAGACCGAAATCCGGGATCTTTTTGAATTAATTTTCAACGGGCTCAAATGCTGAATTTCTGTGGGTTATCTAACCATTTGCAACCCTGAAAAAGACCCGATTTCAGATAAATCTTTTAACCAAATTTAATAAAAGAAATTGTCATGTTAAAAAAAATCAGTCGCTTTTGCAGCCATTCTCCCTGGATCGTCATCCTGGTCGTCTTCGGCATCACAGCGCTCTTTATCCAACAGATAGCAGACAATCTGCGGTTTGAAGCAGATGTCACCAAATCTCTGCCAGCCAATATCGAAGCCGCGAAATCTGACGATTATTACAAGAAAAACTTCAATTACAAGGATATGATGCTGATTGGAGTGGGGAAACCGGATGGTTCCATCATGGAAGCAGAGGTGCTGAAAAAAATCGAGCAGATTCAGCTGGACATCAGGTCCTTGAAGGTTCCTAAAACCTTCGACAGTGTTCTTACCGGACGGCAGGAGACTCTGATTCAGTCCATCGGCATTGATACGGAAAACATCAGCTCCATCGCTAATCTGGAAGATGCCATTCTGGACAAGGAAACCGGGTCAGTGGTATCGGGCAGCGTGATTGAAAAATTGAAGAAGGATAAGGGCATCCCATCCAAACCCGGTGAAGAGGAACGACTTCCGGAAGAAGTCCAGGACCTCAAACAGCTGATCCCGGAATTGACCCAGCGGATTTTACAGGACCGCTCCTTTAAAAACCGACTCCTGTCCGAGGACATGCACGCCTCCACCATCTCAGTCCCCATGCTGCGCAAATGGGATTATGAGAAGCGGTATGCCATCCTGGAGCTCTCTACAGCGTTGGATAAAAACCTGCTCAAGGCCAGATTCCAGGGAAAAACATCCACCTTTCCTTTTGAGATTTACGGCAAGACCATTGACAAAATCCAGGTCAATGATGATTTTATCGAGAGACAGGTTAACAAGACCCGCAAAGGGCTCTCCGCTTATTTGACCAACGCTTTGGAAGACACCGCTGAAAATGATCCTGTCTTGAAAGATATGTTAAATAGAGAACTGACGGTTGAATCTTTTCAGACCATCATGACCCATATCGAAGGCCGCGACTTTTTCATCGTTGAAACGATGGGATTGTGGACCAATTTTTATAATGATATCTGGGACTTTACCCTCTCTCAGATCGATCCCTTCAGCCGGGAAAACCTGGAGTTTCAGCTACACGACGTTAAAAACATCTTTGATTTTGACGAGGTGTACAGAATGGTCAGCGCCATCCTCGACAAACACCGACTGGAGGGTGTCAATTATTATGTAGCGGGCACACCTGTGGTGATTGGGGTCATCGGGCCTATGATGTCCAAAGACACCGGCACCCTAGTCCCTATTGCCGTTCTGGTCATATTTTTTATTCTCGGAGTCAGTTTTCGCAGCTTTCGCGGTGTCATTATTCCCGCCCTGACAGTGGTGCTGTCAGTCATCTGGACCATGGGCGTCATGGCCACCCTCGGGATCGCTATCAAGATGGGAACAACCATGCTGCCGATCATTCTTCTGGGGATTGGCACCGCTTATGGAATTCACCTGCTCAATCGTTACAGCGAAGATGCGGCGACTCACACGGACCGCCGGGAGCTGGTCCAGAAATCCATGAACAACGTAGGGGTTGCGGTGATCATGGCAGCCCTGACCACCATGGCAGGTTTCAGTTCCCTGGCCACATCCGGACTTTCGATGATTCAGGAGTTTGGGGCTTTTGCCGCTGTAGGTGTCGGGATCGCTTTGATTTTGAGCCTGACTCTGACCCCTTCTCTTCTGGTTCTCTGGAAACTACCGAGACAAAAAACCGTGCTCTCTAATGGAGTCCCTGTAAATAAAAAGGAGATGATCCTGCTGCGGATTATGAGAATCCTGGCTGAAAAGGTTTCCCGCAATCCTGGACAGACATCTGCCCTCATGGGAGCTGTCTTTATCGTGTCTATTATTCTGGCAACGGGAAACCAGTTTGAAGGCAGTATGATGAAGAATTTCGATGAGAAGAACCCGCTGTTTCTGAGCGACCAGTTCCTGAACGAAAATCTGACCGGTACCACCAACATTAATCTGCTGTTCAAATTTCGAGACCGGATCAACCTGGACTCTCCTCAGGCCCAGTCTGATTTCCGCCAGCGCCTGGATGGTTTTTCAGCTGCCTGGATGGGTCTGACCCATGGTACGGGTGACTTGGAAACTGCCACACAACTGGTAAAAGAGATGCAGACCGATGCTGAAAAGCTTCCGGGAAGCCTGGACACGATCATCTCCCACCTCAAGCTGATGCAGGATATTCTGAACGAGGAGTTCATGGTGGAAGCAGATCTCAAGACGGAAAACAGCCCGGCAATTTCATCTCAGATAACCGAGAGCCTGGATGATAGCGAAAGCGATTCCCTCGATGAACTCGGTGATGAGGGAGATGAGGACGATTTGGGCGGTCTTTCAGATGATGCGGAAGACGATACGGATAACCAGGCCGGGACCTTTGCTGATCTCTCCCCGGAGCAAATACTGGGCTTGAAGGACATCAACCGCCGACTGAATCTTGCAGCAGAAGCCTGGGAAAATACCGGAAAGATGGTCCTGCAGCTGAGAAAAATGAAGGGATTGCAGGCAGGCTTGGAAATTCAACGCCATCTCAATCTAACCACCGATTTTCTGGAAGTTGATATCAAGCAGCCGCTGGTCCTGGCCAAGTTGGAAAAGCTGCATCACTTTTTCAATGACATGGAAGAACCCGTAATCACGATTCGGGAGAAAAAGTACGCGCCCACTGGATTTGTGATGACACCTGTGGATCTGGTCCGAAAATTCTATAAGGTATTCTATCACAATGATGACCCTGCTTTTGACCGCTTACCAGATGTCGCAAAGGACGGTTTCACTGATATCACCCTGACAGACAGGGCCATCAATGGGGTTGTCCTGAATCAGGCTCTCAGTGGCAATAGGGACGGTTTTGAGAGCATCATATCGCCCGATCTGAAGGAGTTTCAGGTGCAGATCATACTGCGAAATGATTCCCACCATGTGATCGATACCTACCTGAAAAATTCTCTGGATGAAGTAGAAAGGGTCTTTCCCGATAATGACCCCTATATTGAGAAGATCCGCATCGGTGGTGGCGCTCCGACCAGCAACGCTATTAACCTGATGCTGAGCGAATCACAGATCAGAAGTATCATGCTGTCTTTCGTGTTCGTCTTTGTGGTCACCTTCTTCATTTTCAGATCGGCCGTTGGGGGACTGTTTTCACTCATTCCACTGGCCTTTACCGTGATTCTTAATTTCGGCCTGATCCGCCTGATCAGTGGAGAAATCAACACCTCTACCATGATGGTCGCCTCCATCTCCATCGGAACGGGTGTGGATTACACGATCCATTTTCTGGAGAGATTAAAAATCCAGCTCCGGGCAGGCGATGACCTTGCAAGGGGATACATCAACACCGTGATGTCATCCGGTAAAGCAATCCTGATGAACGCTGCAGCCGTGGCACTCGGCTTTCTGGTTCTCATCTTCTCTGTTTTTGTACCCCAAACCATGATGGGGATCCTGATGGCAGCCACCATGTTTTTCAGCTCTATCGGTGCCTTGATCCTGTTACCGTCATTAATTCTACTGATAAAACCGAAATTCCTGACCCGGCTTTCGTCCGAGGCTGTGATAGAAGACAGCATGGTGAAAAACTGACGCCACAAATACCAACAACAAAGGTAACAAACCTGACTCCCTCTTTAAAGAAGACATACTCTCCGATCTTTTTTGAGAGGGGGTCAGGATATAAACATTGGCAATTAACAAACAAAAAAGAGGTAACAATGAAAGGAAAAGTCAACATTTTTAAAAAAGGGATCGCACTGCTGGCTCTGGCCTGTCTGACGATCACATCACCACTGCTGGCAGAAACTCCGGAAGAAAAAGGACAAAAGATTATGGAGAAGATAGATGCCTTCCCGGCACTGGAAAAGATGATTGCAGAAACCGTCCTGCATATCTATGACGCACAGGGAAAGAAGCTCTTCTCTAAAAAATCCCGGACTGCCAGTTATACCGAGAATTTCAGAGATCACAAGAAGCGTCTCAGGCGTTCACTGAGTTATTTTTTCTCCCCTGCCGATGACAAAGGCAACGGTGCCTTGATGACTGAGATCGAAGGAGACGATGATGATCAATGGCTGTACCTGAAAGGATTGCGCAAACCCAAACGGGTATTGGGATCCGATAAATCCTCCTCTTTCATGGGGTCAGACTTCTCTAACGGCGACGTGGCGGCCAGAGATATCGCAGATTACAATTACAAATGGTTGGCTACAGAAAAGATCAAATTCAAGAAGAAAACCCTGACGGTTGAAAAAATTGAAACCACTTTCAAAAGCAAACAGCAAAGCTCGGATTATGGGTACAGTAAGACCGTCACCTGGATTCACGCCAAGTCCGGCCTCCCGTTCAAGAGCGAAACTTACAACTTAAACGGTCAACTCTCCAAGACCTCACGCCTGCGCTCCTTTGCGGTAAAAAAGAACCGGGACGGCAAGAAAGTTTACATGCCCACCGGCCTGGAGATGAAAAACGTCATTAAAGGCACCAAGACAGTTATGGGGATGAAGAACATCAAAACCGGAAAGAAAGCTGCCAAGATCAAACCAGGCATCTTTAAGGTGGATTACCTGACCCGCAGATGGTGGTAAAAAACGTCGTCACAATCTAAAAGTGTTGATTTTTCCAGTCGTCTTCCTGAGCCCCGGTTCAGGAAGACGGATGGACAAGTCAGTTTAACACAGGCCGGATCTTTCCTCAGAATATCAGAAATTCAGTCTGTCCGGCACGGAACGAGAATGAGAACAAAGCCTGAAAGCGTGGACTGACGAGACACTCAAGGACCTTTATTACATATTATTATCAACCAAACACATATCGAAAGTAAACAATGAAACCAAACCGACTGATCATTCTGATAACACTCCTGATTTTCGGGCTGTCCCTGCAAACTGCTTTGGCTGACGATCTGGACGACCTCGACAGCCTTTCTGACAGTATGACCTCCGACCAGCAAGGATCTTCGAACAGCGACCTGGAGGAGCTGGATGCAGCAGATTTCGATGAACTCGACATGGATTCGGAGCAGGTTGAGGAGATGGAAAGCAGTGATGACGCTTCCGGGCTAAAAGTTAATTTCGGAGGCTATCTTAAGATGTTGAGCTACTGGAACCAGGAGAAATATTCAGACCTGCTCTGGAATATGTTTCAATCCTATCCCACCCAACCCCCGGCACAGGACCTGAGCGGTTTCAACAATGTGGGAACCCGGTTGCAGCTGAAAATTGAGGGCTACCTGGGAGAACATGCGCGACTGTTTTCCGCTTTTAACATTAACTATAATATCGCGGGTTCCATTCACGATACAACCACCACCACAACCGACGGGCAAAAGCAGAACGCAGATCTGCGCATGGTGGAGAGCTTCGTAGAAGTTTATGAAGGCAGCCGCATCTGGAAGGTGGGCCCCCAACTGGTGACCTGGAGTTATCTGGAAGGGATGGAGGTTCCCACAGATCGGGTTAACGCTCGGGATAACTCATACAAGAGCACTGAATACGAGGACAGCAAACTGCCCAGCACCGGCGTCCTGCTCACCCAGAATATCAGCAGCAGCCAGTTTGAAGTCATGATGATCCCCATTGCCCGAACCAATATCGGGATGGAGTTCCAGAACTATCTCTATCCGGGAGCCGAAGATAGTCCCAAACGTAAACCCAACCAGACCAAATGGGCCACCCGTTTTTCCAGCACCGTAGGAAAACTGGACTACGCCATCAGCTATGTGGAAGGAATTGATCCCAACGCCGATTTACATGTCGCTGCCATTGTAGGCGGACAACCGGTCTTCGGACGGGCCTACAATCGGATCAAAAGCCCCGGCCTGGATCTGCAGTACAACCTGGGCAGCCTGCTGGCCAAACTCTCCTACGTCAATACGATGACTGAAGATGAGGACGGGGATTCTCTCCTGATTAAAAACAGCTGGAACAAGTACGTGATCGGGAGTGAATTTTCGGTAGGCGGCTCGACTGTCAATATATACGCTGGTCAGCACACTATCCAGGATTTTAAAATAGACGCCTTCTCACAACAGACCAACTTTCTGCTGGGCCAGATCCGGGAGCGGACTGATTTTATCTCCGGACACATCAACGCCAATTTCCTGACTGGAGACGCGCTCAACATGGTTCTGATGGCCGCCAACTACTGGGATGAAGAGGGAGAATCGGTCCAGACCATCGTGCGGGGAACCTTCAAATACAAGATCGCGGACGGCTTGGATCTTCTTTTCACCCCTTCCTATATGGACATGCTCGACAACCAGTTTACGGATATCCAGACTGAGATCAAGTACTCGTTTTAAGCCGCTTGAGGAGGCAGAGCCACTGAAGACCTGATTCTGTGACAGCCAGAGGAGTGATCGTCTGGCTAGTTAAATCCGACACTGCGGCCGAGGATTTCCTGCTCTTTGTAGTGCATGAACTGTTTTTCGTAGAGCTCCCTGTACTTTTCTCCGAGGGACATCAGCTCTTCATGGCTGCCCTGTTCCTCGATGATCCCTTGATTGATGAAGAGAATGCGATCGGCCCGCCGAATGGTTGAAAGTCTATGGGCGATGATAAAGCTGGTTCTATTTTTCAGAACCTTCTGCAACCCCTCATGGATCAAGTGTTCGGTTTCCGGATCCACCGAAGAGGTGGCTTCGTCCATGACCAGAACCTGGGGATTTGCCAGGATAGCCCTGGCAAAAGAGATCAGTTGTTTCTGGCCGCTGGAGAGCTGTCCCCCACCCTCCCCCACTTCGGTGTCGTAACCCTTTTCCAGGTGAATGATAAAATCGTGGGCGTTAACGACCTTGGAAGCTTCCATGACTTTTTCATCGCTAGCTTCAGGATCGCCGTAGCGGATATTTTCGCGGATCGTCCCGCTGAAAAGGAAAGGTGTCTGCAGGACGATACCCAGATTCGATTGCAGCCATTCCAGACTACGCTGGCGATAGTCCACCCCATTCAGCAGAATTTCTCCGGCTGTCGGTTCATAGAATCGACAAAGCAGGCTGACAATAGTGCTTTTCCCGGCGCCGGTTTCACCGACCAGGGCAATGGTTTGTCCCGGCAGTACTTTCAAATTGAAATTCGTCAGGACGGGCTCTTCTTCCTTATAATAAAAATCGATGTTTTTAAACTCCAGCTCCGATATTTTATTCACTCCCCCGTCTATAGCCAACTCCGGGCTTTGATAGTCGTTTTTGACCTTCTCTTCTATCTCCAAGGAATCTTTGATAGCTACCGTAGTCTTTAAGAGTTGATAAAGACGTTCTTTCGAGGCCTGAGCCGGCTGCATTTCCCCGATGGTCCTGGCCAGAAACAGAATCTGTTCCGACAGGAATCTGGAGTAAATATTCATCACAATCAGGGTACCAATGCTCATTACCCCCACCAGCACATCCTCACCACCGAACCACAACAGAAGACCACTGCCAAACCCGGTCGAGGCGATAATGAACGGCAGATAAGTGGCCACATACATCAGGCTGCGTTTTGAATAGACGAAGGTCTCATCGGCTATTTTGTCAAATTTCTGAATGAACTCCTCCTCTTTGGCCAGTGAGCGGATCGTCTGGACCCCCATGATGCCTTCGTTATAGGCGGCAGTGAGCTTGGAATTACACGCCATCACATGACGGGAGACCGCCAGAATCTTTTTCTGGAAGACAACGGCCAGAAAAACTGAAAACGGAATGGCTGTAAATATAATCAGCGCGATTTTCCAGTTCAGATATAGCATGTAAAAAACAACACCCAGCACAAAGGAGCCGAGGTACAACACCCGGGGCAGATGGGAGCCGATGATTTGTGCATAGGTTTTCGCATCCGTTGTGATTCGGGCCAACAAATCGCCGACGCTGTTCTGGTCGTAATAGGAAAACGAAAGTTTCTGCAGATGGTCAAAAGCATCTTCCCGGATACGATACATGATTTCTTGAGCTATGACCGTCCCCAGAGTGATCGTAATGCGACAAAAAACCGAGATGGTCAAGACCACTGCGAAATAGAAAATAGCCAGAGATATGTAGTCCGCTTCCCCGCCCATGGGAATAAAATTGTCGATCACGTAGCCGTTGATAGCGAAATATACGGCATCAAAAGTAGCAAAGACCAATTGAAAAGCAAACATTAAAGCAAACAGATGCTTTAAAGGCATCAGGTATCGTCGGATAAAATAGCGCCCGATTTCCCGTTTTGTTGCTTTCTCTGTTCTATTCATTGGCTGTCTTTTGGTGGGGCTCGTTTTTGATTCCCTTTTGGATGGCCCAGAGTCTTTTATAGAAACCGTCCTGTTGTAGAAGTTGCTTATGAGGACCCTGTGCAACGAGTTCTCCGTTCTCAAGCACAAGAATGCGATCTGTATTAATGCAGCAGGATAAACGATGGGTCACAAGTATCGTGGTCACACCCTGATGCTTGTTAGCGAGGGCCTCGACGATTTCACGTTCTGTCTTGGTATCCACTGCGCTAAGCGAGTCATCCAGCATCAATATCTGCGGCCTCTTTACAAAACCTCTCGCCATGGCCAACCGTTGCCTTTGCCCTCCAGAGAGGGAAACGCCCTTCTCGCCAATTTCGGATTCGTATCTATCGTTAAAATTCTGCACCGTCTCATGAATGCTGGCGGTCTTGGCAGCGTCCGTCACCTCAAAGTCAGTTGCATCCTCTTTTGCAATCTTGATGTTTGATTTGATAGTTGTCGAAAACAGAAAGGGTTCCTGCAACGATGTTCCTATCTGGGAACGCACCATTTGAGGATTCAGATCTTTTGCATCCCTGCCGTCGAAAAGAATCCTTCCCTGCTGACAGTCGTATGTTCTTAGAAGCAACCTGATAATGGTAGTTTTTCCACTTCCGGAGGGTCCGACGATGGCAACGGTTTCGCCTGCTTTAATTTTGAAAGAGATATTTTTCAGGACATTATCGTTACCAGTGTAAGAAAAACTGACATTATCAAATTGGATCTCACCAACCAGTGTCAATTGATCAATATTTCCTTCAGCTTCGGTATTCTCAGTCTCCAGTAGTATCTTATCAATGCGGGCGATGGCCACGATCGATCCCCCAATTTCGGACAGGATCATCCCCAAAATCCGGAATGTAAACACCACCATTGAGGAGTATGATAGAAATACCACCAGGGTGCCCAAGGTCGTCCGATTGTTGATCACCATCCAGGAGCCGAGTACCAGCACGGTTCCGGTCTGCAGGAAGGCCAGGAGTGTGGAGAGAGCGAAGAAATCAGCGAATTTTTTTCCTCTGATGACCGCAGCATGTTGATAGGCCCGGTTTTTCCAGGCAAATTTCTCCCGTTCGAAAGCCTGTCGGGCAAAGGCCCTCACCACCCTGATACCGGTGAGGTTTTCCTGTACTACCGTTGTCAGCCTTCCCTCGTCTTCTTCCAGGTCGATACTGATTCTGACCAGAAGTCGGAAATAATAGTAAACCACGGCAATAATGAAAGGAACGGTCACCAGCGAGAGTAAAGCCATTTCAACGTCGATGATAAACATCACCGGGATAACCATGGCAATCATGACAATGATTCTGCCGCAGTCAACCAGCTGACTTGATAAAAATGTGCGGATCGTTGCAATGTCAGACGTGCATCTTTGAATTAAGTCTCCGGTTTCTGACTTGGAAAAAAAGGCATCCGAGAGGTTTTGCAGTTTGGCGTAAAGCCCGTTGCGCAGATCTCTGACGATGTTTTCGCAGGCGATATTGGAAAAACGTATCGTGAAATGCATCAGGGAAGCGGTCAGGCAGAACAGAAACAGGATAGACAGGGTGGCAATCCAGAGGTGTTCAGCCAGAAAACTTTTTCCACCGAAATAGGTAACGAAAAATCCAACAATGCCCGTAAAACCGACCGATTCTTCTACCAGGAGACCGTCGATCAGGTTCTTAATAATAATCGGAATTGAAAAAGCGCTCAGAAAAGCACATTGAGCGAAAACCACCGCTGCAATATAGTAACGACGGTAGTTATATAAAAGGTTTCTGAAGGGTTGATTGGTTTTCTGCATTGAAAATTTCAATTAAGTTTCTACAAACATCTGTTCCAGCAACGTCTACCTGATTAAAGGAAAATGGACAGAATTGCAAATCGGATCGAAATTTTTTGCAACTTTGGAATCAAAGACCATTAAAACGACTGGGATCTGCACACTCTTTAACAAAATGGAAAGAGAATAGCAAATAATGCGATGAGCGAGACCGAGGAAAAAACTCATTTTAATATAGGAAAGGGGGCCAACATAGCTTGCACAAATCCGATGAGGAGGGAAATTTCGTTGACGTTTGCTTCAATCTTCAGAGAAGATATACGTCTCACCTTCTTTCAGGAAAATAACACCTTTGAGTGGGACTTTTTAAGACAAACATATGGTGGATAAGATTCTAGACCAAATCCCGGTGAATTGGTTAGACCTGCTTGAAAAGTCAGAAGTCGATCAAGAAAGAGTAAAGGTTACAGACGAACTCTACACTTTAGTCGGCAAACGGTTAAAGCTCAACCAACCAAACAGGGATGAGATTGTAGTAGAATATGCGAAAGTGTTGAAGATGACAGAAGCGGAAATCACAGACTCCCTGGAAACGCTGATCACGCTTCGAGCTACAACCAAGCTTTTTATAAGACATTATGAACATCTTTTCCCGAAAGATGAAAAAGGACACCCGATCCTCCATCCAGCTGAAATTGCACGAATTCATGGAAAGTCGGAAGAAGAAGTCATCGAGACGATCTACCGGAATAGAGAAAAGTTAAGTGCAGAGGGGTTGTTGCACGACTGGCCGGAAGTGAATGAGGATTACCTGTGCTGAAAGAGTGAAGTCGACTACGGGGGATTAATCCGTCGCTTGAAGAGGATACTTATGGTTTCTGCATGAACGTGTTTGTCTATTCCTTCAAAATCTGCTGCAATCCAGAATCCATGAAAGCCTAAGCAATAAGGAAGACCACGCAAACGACAATATTCAAAATAACATTAACCGTTTTGCTGAAGCAAACCCCTCTCACATGAATATGATGGACGACCAATTCACTCATATCCAGGCGGAAGTCAGGGGCTTGTTTTAGGACAAAAGAGGGGGCTAATACTGTTTTTTGGGAGCAATACGATATGTATTGTGCTGTATCTTGGTGATCCAATGCTCATCATTCCTCATCCTCTCCGGCAGGTGGTGTCGCCGCGAATATGGTCAACATGAGCTCTGAATCGTCAATTAAATAGTAAACAGGTTTTTTCCCTGATAGTATTTCACTTTTGGAAAGAATTATCGGGACCCCCTCTCCGCGTTTGTCCATAATAAAAGCCCGCTCACCGTAATCTTCTTCAAGAGGCATTGGGCAACGGGCCAATAAGCTTGTGATCAATTCATTCCGTGCTGATTGACGAAGAGCAAGACTATCAATCGTCATTGTGTTCGAAATTGTACCAGGAGAAAAAATTTCTAATCGGTCAGAGAACATATGAAGTCTAATTTTTGACCCATGGATCGAGTAATCTCGATGCGCCACCGCATTGACGATTGCCTCAAACACCGCTTGCATTGAATATTGAGGGATATCCTTTCTTGCAGGTGCTTTGATGGCGAAAACCCGCATATTTTTTTGGACGAATTTACTTGCTTCAGTAATTTGAATATCCAACGGCCCGTTGATGTCTGTGGCGTCCATCTGATACGCGGCGTTCCTTTCAGTACCCCGATATGAAACAGCTTGTATAAATGCGTTTGTGATATATTCCATAGGGTTTTCAGAAGCCATTAAGATACCACTGACACTTGGACATGTTTTTCCATCCTCATCCTGTGTCAGAAGCTTGAGTTTTAATAGAAATTCATCGTCGTCGTCCGGTGATAAATGTGATTTGAACTTTCCCCAAAGCGTTTTTAAAAGACAGTTTTGTGGAGCAGCCGTAACTGCTTGTTCGTCAAATCGGATAATTCTAGTCTGGCTTCTTTGTTGGAAAAGGCGAGCCAAAACTTCCTGACTCATTTGACGTTTTGAGCTGCCGATTCTATGAAATTGTCCACCGGGACTTCGATGAACGAAAAGACTTTTGGGCACGTCAATCCGAATGATCACGCGCTTAATTTCATCATCAGCCATCACATGGATCTTACGAATTCTGCAAAATAAGGGAGGCTCGATTAGATCATTGCAGATATTTCGTATCCACGTTTCAACAATATCCAGTTTCTCCTCGGGAATCCCTGTGATCGTCCGAGACTTATCATCCACGCCCAGAACCACGACACTATTCGCTGTGTTGGCCATCGCGGCAAGTTCATCTGCCATACTATTTCTATGGGGTCCTGAAACCTGATTGTTTTTGTATTCAAGGTTCTTTAACTCCAGGGATGAGTCCTCACCCAGTTGTATTTGTCTTAATAATTCATCTGTTGTATCAAACATTTTATCCTTTTAGCATTATTCTTTTATACCGTTTGTCAAAGGCTTCCTGCCCCCCTTCCATTATCACACAAATTGATTCTCTTATCTTTTCCTCTTGAAGGCCTCCTTCTTGACAAGGCTGAACTTGTCCGTTATGGAATTTTAAAACATGCACCAACTCAGCATCACCGTTCACAACGATATTTGGATTGTGGGTGACAATAATGAGTTGACGACGATTCTTATTTTCATGGATTTGGTTTACAATGAGATTATAAATCAGCGCATTATCCAAGTCATCTTCGGGCTGATCAATAATAAGTGGTTCTTGCCCATAACTCAAAAGAAAGGCCAGTATGGCTGCGGCTTTTTGCCCGGCAGAACCTTTTTCTAGGTCATCAAATTTTCCAGACATCGGATCCTTTGAGTATTTAACTTTTAAAAGATCCTCCGGCCACCAGACATCTAAATTATCAATGATTGAAGGTTGTGTTTCCATGGTCTTATTTAAACGGTTATCAAACGCACCGTGTCTTCCAGAATCCTGTCCCTCTGCAATTTCAATCGTTTTTATCTTAATAACAGAAATCAATCCGGGTAGATCTGATTCGGGTATATTCTTTTCCTCCCATTTGAAAAAGTCCCAGAGAATGCCCTGTCTGTTATCATTATCACAGATGGAACTTGTGAATCTACCATCATCAAGGTTCAAAATGGAGCGGTACTCCTCTTCCAGAGTGGTTACATCTCCGAATTGAACCAGTTCCATGCGAACAAATGAGCTGTTTCCAATTACTTGATTAAGGAAACGCTTCCTTTTATTCAATAGCTCATCTCGAAGATTAAGCAACTTAGCATAAATTTCTGATCTCTCTTTCTCTAAGCTAATAAGCTCATTATTAATGGAATCCAGGTGTTTTAATTGTTGTTGTAACTGGTTTCGTTGTTTCACCCATTCACCATACAGGGAGATGCTTAATTGACTTTGTTTTTCCTCATATTCTGTTACCAAGCTCTGATAGGCGCTAATGCCGGCTCGAAGGGACTGGGACCACTTGCTCGATTCAATTTTATCATTTCTGTGCCTCTTTAAAAGATCTACCCTGTCTGCTAACGTGTTGAGCTCAGTCCTAATTGATT
Organism: Deltaproteobacteria bacterium; assembly: GCA_018645005.1. Taxonomy (GTDB): domain Bacteria; phylum SAR324; class SAR324; order XYD2-FULL-50-16; family XYD2-FULL-50-16; genus JAHJRI01. The sequence goes on from JABGPJ010000144.1 coordinate 17,240, forward strand.
TTAACTCTTGCGCTGTTTCAATATGAATGCCCTTCATCTCATCGACTGTCACATCTCCATCATCGAAAAGATAGGACGGGAAATCCGAAAGATCAGCGCTTTGAGATATCTTGCGAATTTCGGCCGAAAGCTCATTAAAAATTGTATCAGTTAATAGTCCATTCCTTTGTTGGCTTCTTTTTTGGTATTGTTTCAGAACACTGCCATGGCCCTTTTCCTCATACTGCTTGAGATCATTCTCTACATCTTGAAGTCTAGCTTTTTTCTGTTGCTCTCCTGATAATTGTCGGAGTAATTCTCGACTTCGTTCTCGAAGCTGCAAAAACTGACTTTTTACAATGTCCCACCGTGATTGCCATTCTGTTCGATCAACCTCCGGTGAACGATCAATCACCTCCAAAAGTCCTTTGGGATTTAAAGCCAGTTCGTTTATTTGCTTTTGACTATATATACTTATTGGAAAGCGCTCCTTAATATCACCGGGTTCAACTGCTTGCCAAGTCCCCGCTTCAAGTTCTTCCAAGGCTGCTCCCTGTCCATCAAATCGCCAACGATTTCGAAAGCTTTTTGCTCGCCGCTGAATCTCCAGCAGTATTTCGGTATCATTCAGCATGATGCCTTTGTATTGTGAAAGCTTCATGAATTTATCCAGTTCATCCTTAATTTTGGGGACCTCTTTTAGCTCATTTTCCCTACGTGAAGCAATACGAATTGACTCAAGTATCGTGGATTTTCCTGTTCCCCGTCCTCCGATAATCGCGTTGAAGTGTGGATGAAGCTCAATTGTAAATGGTTGATCGGGTATTCGTCCGCAATGTTGCATTGCAGTTATGGATAGTCTTGAAAGAAAGCTGTCCGGGAATTGATTTGGATTTTCAGGCTGATTCTTGACACAGAAATCTTGATCCATCAGCGCCAACCGTAGTCCCTCGATGGATGAATGACTCATTTTTATCCAACTGAAATTTCGTCCAATTTCATCAGGGGTATGCGCGTCGGATCCCCCAAGCTTCGCTAAATGATTTATTGTATTATTTAGTTCCGGGTTTGTATTGTTGGTTGTATTCAGGTTACAAAACTCGGCAGCAGTGACAGCCTCCAGACTCTTCTTTAATTCAGGAGTTAAAGAAGTTTCTCCACAAAGTAATCCTTTTGGTCCGTCAATATGTGCCGGGATAGCGACACCATTGGCTTTGGTAATTTTTTTTACTGTTTCAATAAATCCAGTAGTAGTAGATGTTTGCATGTCGTCGCCAAATCCTGAATTGATTCCACATGAACCTAAAACAGCGGTGATTTTTTGACTGTCACATAACGGATCAAACACTGCCAGCAAATGAATGCGATTCGAACTATCGGCGACCGTAATCTCGACACCTGGAAAAACGGTTAAGTCTCGAAACCACTCCGGTTTTGATTCACTCTTTTTTAGTACGTTGTTTTTCTCTTTAAGTCCGTCTATCCATCCGCCACTGTTGTGGTCAGTGATAACAACACAATCTAACTTTGCTTCCATCGCCTTCTGAAGCCAGGCGACATGGTCAATATTTTTTAATGACTTATTTCCTCGTCCATAATCGTCAGATTTCGGAGAATGCGAATGAAAGTCAATTTTCCACCACCTACTTCCGGGAAAGGGCCATTCTGAATTCATTTTATTCCACTCCTTTTCTTGTGACTGACTGAACCTACCAAATATGTAATATTAGATCTTGTTTGGAATCTTTTCTGCCGCAAATAAAATTACTAAGTAGTCTCGTTCAAGCTAAATATCTCATATTTTTATAGTTTGTTGAAAGTACGTTTTCGAGTGTTACGCAAATTTTAGTCCCTCTAATACTTAGCACATCTGAGTTTTTACTTACTCTTAGAATCATAAGCATATTTTCAAGATATTAGAAGTGCCGACTAACTTGTACGTGCAAAATCGCTTTCTAATATGGCCATATTTGGAAAACGTTTTTTATAATATTGCCCCTTAAACATCCTCAATACAAATTCCAAACCGAATTTTCCTTCGATTATAGGTATCAAAAAAGCGGATAAGATATTTTTTTCTCCGTTTTCTGCGCACAGTTTTTTAACGGTTTCGGGGCTGATGTTCACATCAAATATAATTGCCCTGATTATTTCGAGATCATCTTCATCTAAATCATCGCTTTCCTTTTCAAATGCCTTGACTAAAGAATTATAGTCCTTAATTATCTCTAATCCCTCAACTTGTGTGCAATGCACGAAGATACCATTCTCGCAGTCAATTAGCTCAGGTGGATAATTATGAGTGATGCTCGGTGTTTCCGGGATCGTGTCTTTGGCAGTACCTAAACCAAATTTCCGGCGTTGTAATTCGTTATTTGATTCCAGAAAGTTTTGTATTTCCGCTACGAATACTTCCCCATTTGGAAAAGAAACACAATCTTTTCCAAAATAGTCTACAAAATTATTAAAAAATCTAGTCTGCGATTTTTCTGCATTGGCCAGAAGTTTGGCATGATACCTGTAGACAATCTTTGGCGATTTTTTTAAAAAATTTTCCTTAAGGGATTCAATATTCTCAGTAGATAAATCTCCGTAAGTACTTTGTTCTCCTGACCAATACCAGTCATTTTTCCAGGGCAATAACGACCCAAAAATAATCTTGCCGACTTCAAAAAGAGAAGTGAAGTCGTCGGCACGGATAGTGTACAGCTCTTGGTTAACAATATTTTCAGCTTCCAAATAGGGTTCGTTAACAGAGGTTATTTGATACAAAGACAAGTGTTTATGATACCAACTAAATAGTTCCCGCTTTTGAGCATCATCAACTTTCAGCATTTCAGCCAAAATATCGTTGACACAGAGACCTGACCATGAGGTAGTTTCTTGGGTAATAAAACTGTCAACTATGGATATTTTAATTTCTCCGCCGTTTTCGGCAACATAGTTATTGAATTTATTCCGGAACAAGTATGAATGCCGTCCTAACCAGATTAATTTTCTTTTAACATCTCCTCCAAATTCATTCGATGTACTAAAAAAGTCTTTAATTCCTGAACCGGATGGAATTTCATGAAAACGCTTTTCCAGAAATTCAGCCATTATCTCAGACAAGCCACGTAAATCGGGACTCGCAGGCGAGACAAGCAAGTCTGTGCTGACGATATCCGGATAAATATTCCAGATAAGATAATTTAGACGATATTGGTTGATAGGCGCAATTTCATTTTCAGGCAGAACAATAAAGGGAAGTTCGGGACTAAAAAATTGTTTGTTATATGTTTCAAGAGCCTGCCATATCCCAATTTGATTACTAATATCTTCGGCAAACTCTACCAGAACCTGTGCCAAGTCTTTTATTTGGTTAGGTGCAAGTTGAAGGTGTTTATTACGGAAAGTTTTTTGCGTCTTGCGGATTAAGCGCTCGGTTTCCTTGATTATCAAGGGCAAGTATTTATCCCCTTTTGCCTTGTATTCTTCAGGTCTATTAGATTGAAATGTCATAGCTGTTTTAATGGTATTTTTCTCAACAATGTGGATATCTCAGATTGAATGTCTCTGATATTTATTTTACTCCAAATTCAAGCATTTCGCTTGGTTAAAAAACCGAAAGATTCATTAGATATTATGGCTGAACAATCTGGATTTCAATTATCTTTTTAGCGGCTTCTTCTAATTCCATGTCATATAAATCCAGTGCACTATCTTCATCTATATTGATTTCAAATGCATCTTCAATCTCAAGAAATGGATCTGTGTCATCAATAATATCGGGTGGATCATTGGTAGACCACATGCAACACATTTGTTTTGAATCTGGATTTTCCTTGTGCATCCTGCGGTACTTGTCATATATGGTATGCAGCTTTTTGTATGTCGTTTCAAAATTTTTCATTTATGGTTTATATAGCAGGGGTTCTCTCACGGTAGGCTCAGTGACGGCCAACGCTGAACCTGATTTACATAGTTATGACTCAAATACACAATGGGCGACAATAATTATCTAAAAACACTTCTTCTGATAAGGAATTCTTTTCGACGAGCAAGAATTCTAGCTCATCAAGAATATGGAGCAAGAGGTCAAGAATTGATATCGACATATTGAACTTCCTTAAGGATTGTTTTTCCGATATGGGGACTAAGCCCGTCTACTGTGATCAGATCATATTTTTCACCTATATAAATCTCAAGAAAGTCACAAAGCTTGCTAAAGCTATTGAATTTTCGATGCCCCTTCTCAAATTCCACAAGAATATCATAATCACTATCTTCAGTATCTTCTCCTCTGACAACTGAACCAAATATTCCGATAGATTTAATCCCGATTCCCTGTAATGTCTCTTTGTTATCTTTCAGTAGTTTAAGTATAAACCTTTTACGTTCCATGATTCATTACCGATATTGATTCTTTATTTTGATTCTGAACTTTACGGGAATGCCGTAAAATTAACAACTTACTCTTCCAATTTACTTGCTTTTCTGATTAAAACTCTTTCCCGAATAAGGTTCCTGATTCATCTCTATCATGTAATCTGAATACCATGTCTTCATTTGAAAAATAGATAAATTCATCATTTTCATCATGAGGTAAGTCTGATTTTATAACGGAAAAAATATATTGCAGATCAAATCTTCGCGTTAGTTCATCGATTTGTTGTAGTAGTCTGGTTTTGATTCCATTATCTTGCTGAGAAAGAACATCGTCATGGTATACAAAGCGAAAATAGGATTCGTTGTTATAGGTATAAAGTACAGCTAAATCGAAAGCAACGCATAGCAGTTTTTTGTACGTGTTCCCCTCATCTTTAGCGGTTTCCTTTTTCTCAATGTCTTTTCCATGTACCTTGGGAGGAACAAAATCAACATTGTTATTGGAATTAATATTCCAGGAAATTCGTGCATCTTCATCCATTACTGTTTTATAAATAGAAGAGAATTTTTTTCGAATATCAGAGTATCTAGTA
>JABGPJ010000060.1 GCA_018645005.1 Deltaproteobacteria bacterium
CATTGTGCTCTCCATTGGCTTGTTCAGCCCAAACCTTTTCGCACAAGACGATAGCGCATTCCTGGGATACAGACAGTCCCTGATGAAATCACTGGGATCTCAAATGGGCTCAATTGGCCATATTTTGAAAAATCGACTTCCCCTTAAGGAACATGTTGCCTCTCACGCCGAAATAATTGCCATTAACAGCAAACTCTTAGCAGCAGCTTTTGAAAAGAAGATCACTGCGGGTCGAACAGACGCCAAACCGGCCGTTTGGCAACAGTGGTCGAAGTTTAAAGCCGCAGCCATGGCCACGCAGAAAGAGAGTCAAAAACTAATGGAAATCGCAGGCAAAGGCTCTACCAATGAACTTTTCGCTCAAATGAAAAACCTGGGTATGACGTGTGGAGGCTGCCACAAAAATTTTCGGAAACCAAAGTCTGAGCGGTTTAAAAGATAGCAGGACAAAAACGGGGTTTTTTCATGTTGCCAACAAATAAACAGGACAGACATCACTTTGCGATGATTTGTCGCCATTTTCTTATCATTGCGGCCTTCTGGCTTCCAATAGGTGGCACTCTGGCGACTGAAAAACCCCTGACACCGGGAGAAGTTATTTTCAGGGCAACCGGCGGATGCAGCTGCCATACGGATTTCAAAAACGGAGGCCAACGCCTGGCAGGAGGTCGGCCTCTGATGACGCCTTTTGGCGCAGTATTCAGCACCAACATCACACCCGAGAAACGCACCGGAATCGGAAACTGGAAGGCTGAGGATTTTATCAAGGCCATGAAAAGAGGAATCGGCCCAGATAAAAAGCAGTTCTTCTTTATTGAAAAGCACTATTTCCCCGTTTTTCCCTATACTTCCTTTACACGTATTCCCGAATCGGATTTGAGGGCCCTGTGGCAGCATTTAAAAACAGTCCCCCCAGCTGTGGTGCAAAATAAATCCACTCAAATCACACCTCCTTTCGGTTGGCGGATCAATTTGATTTTCTGGAAATGGCTGAATTTCACGCCGGAGGAATTCAAGACGGATCCCGCTAAATCAGACGTTTGGAATCGCGGCGCATACCTGGTTAAGGCTTTGGCTCATTGTGAGGAGTGCCATTCACCCAGAAACATCATGGGGGGCATAAAGCGTGACAAGTTATTCACGGGTTCAAAAGACGGTCCGGAAGGAGAATCAGCGCCAAATATTACACCGGACAAAACAGTTGGAATTGGAGAGTGGGAACCTGCAGAGCTGGCCTGGTTTTTAAAATCCGGGCAAAAACCAGACGGAGACTTTGCCGAGGGCGTCATGTCCGAGGTCATTGCTGAGGGGTACCAATATTTGAACGACTCAGACTTAGATGCAATTGCCCTGTTTGTAAAGTCGCTTAAATAAATCCGGCACCGGGTTATTCGTCAGGAAAGTCAAACCGTATTCCCCGGGCATGTGGCAATTCCCCGCGAATTCAATCGACTTGAGATCGATTATGAATGATTCGTAGCAGCCCCATCGACATAGTCATCGATAATCTTCTGTCTTTCAGGAGCCAGGCCGAAAAAGGTCCAATCAATCTTAAATTGGGTGGGTTTGAGATGATCATCCCATTTCAGCACAGTGATCCGGGTTGTTTTACAGCGAATTTTCTCAATCTTCAACTCTGCAGACGGTTGAGGAACAGTCAGGGTCAGGATAACCCCTTGGATAAGGTCCACATACCCTTCCGTTAAATCTGCCCGGCACTGGATCCTTTTTTTTGTGATCGACAACGCTTTTACCAGGATGTCCTTGTTATCCGCTTTAACTGAAACTGTCACAGATGGATCATGAATGACAGTGGAATCCCCTCTACTTGAGTCCGATCCCTTTGGCTGTTTTGCACCTGCTCTTGTCTGATCTTCTTCAGCACCACCCATCAGGCTCGCCACCTGATCGATTTGTCGAGATGAGATAGAGGTCTGCATCACCGCGAAATCTCCAAGATAGGATTCCAGCAGGTCCAGAACGATCTTCTCCTTTTTGCTGATCGCGCCGATCCCGCCAATTCCGCCTGAAGCTTTAGCAATCTCCTTGGACAGCCGGTACAAATCCATCTTCAGCAAATTGACCTCCTTAACTTTGAACAGTTGGTCAGTGATCCGCAAGGTGCGTTTGACCTCTTTCATGTCAATTCTCAATTTCTTGTTTGAGACTTGAGCATAAAGATCATCGTAGGAATATTCGGTTTTTGCAAAACATAAATGTGAAAATTGACCGCTGCACCACTCTCTGTCTTTCAGAATTTTTTGATATCCAGCACGTTCGTCCTTGTCAATAACGTTATCTGCATCCGCCACCAGAAAGAAAACCTGAAACGACAACTCTGTCAGAAGATCATTCAATGATTTGGTCGGGGAGGCACATCTCAGGAAAAGCTGTTTGAGTCCATCGCATAATTCTTTATAATCATTCGATCCGGTATCGTGGCCGGATTCAGAAAGATGCTCGGTCACTTCTTCGACGAAGGTGGAGAAATCAACTATCAAATCGTTTATTTCATTCAGAGTTAACAGCTGACCGATCAGTTTGACTGTTTTTTCGATCTCTTTCAGATTTAAAGTGGTCACTCCCGTGCAGTACTCCGAAACCAATATTGGAAGCTGTGTCTTAACCGTCTTGAATATCTGTTTTACATATTTGCTTTGAAATGTCTTCCGATCTGCAATCAATTCGGTAACAGTCCTGGAGACAGCCTCTTTCTCTTCCTCGGAGATCTCTTTTTCTTCACCTTCATCTTCCGATCGATCAGAATTCTGCAGCAGCAACAGCACTTGGAGGGGCAAGCGGACGATCAATTTAAAGAACTTACTTCTCAGAAAGTTGGCGTATGGCGTCATGTTATTTTCTGTTTAAACAGGACATTGTTCTGATTATACAAGCAATAATAACAACTTTGAGTTTTTCCTGTTTCTATCATACCAATCTACGGCTACCCAGAAAAGTTAATTCTGTGTTCCCATCTCGTCTGGTCACCCATTAAAGTGTTATTCAGCCATAAACACACTCCTCCCTGCAAAAAAAGTGGTTGTTTTTTCGTTTGGCTACTCTCTACACCTCTACTAACGTAATTTTTACGCCCCAACCGGATCGGGGAGATCGGCGTTGACATCACCGAATTGATTGTCTGCGAGAACAATATCACCGGCTTGAAGATTTAGTAATTATGATTACAATAACCAAACTTTAATTGTTGCCAAAATGGCACCACAGATATATTCTGTCTTTAGG
>JABGPJ010000059.1 GCA_018645005.1 Deltaproteobacteria bacterium
GGGCAATGTAACCCATCCCCCTTGATATTCGCATCATCGCGGCAACCCATCGGAATCTGGCAGAGATGTCAGCCATCTGGCAGAGATGTCAGCCAATGGTGAATTCCGGGAGGATCTGTTTTATCATTTGAATGTCTTTCCCGTGAATATCCCGCCCTTCAGAGAAAGAAGAATAGATCTCCCTGAATTTGTGGATTTTTTTATCGGGAATAAATCAAAAGACCTGAAACTGAAGGAAGTTCCCAGGCTGGCCACCGGTACCATGGACCGTTTGATGGCTTATGACTGGCCGGGAAATGTCCGCGAACTGGAAAACATGGTGGAGCGTGCCCTGATCCTTTACCGGTCCGGGGAGTTGGAATTTGATGACATTTTCCCCACAACGCCGGATGCAACCCTGAAACAGGAAACAACGGATCAGGAAGAGATTACACTCTGAGAGGAAAGATGAAAAAGCTGGGGACTGGATGATTGCACAGTGAAATAGTGGACAAGTTTTCCCAACTTTCAAGGTATTTTGGTTTTTATTCTAATAGGAGTAGGGGTTTGCGGGCGAAGGCTGAACAGATGGATCATACTCAAGACACTGCTGAAGAAAATAGCAAGGAGGGGGTTCAGGAATCAGATTTTATCAAGAATTCTACCTAATTCTTCAAGTGTAAGAAACATGACTGTTCCATTTTCCTCTTTCACTTTAGTCGTGAAAGATTTTGTTATTACTGCTGACAAAGACGGCTGGTAGGTCTTTAAAAAAGATCTGAATCCTCTGGTGAGCTTTGGGCCCTTCATGTTTTGATATTTGACTTCAATTGGAATAATTCTTTGTCCTGCTTTTATGACAAAATCAACCTCAGCACCAGATTTTGTTCTCCAAAAGTGGATATCCCAATTTTTAAAGTGTTGCGTTTTATACTTCATAATTTCTTGAAATACAAAATTTTCGGCAAGAAATCCTGCATCTGATCGATTTTCAAAAAGAGCGAAATTTTGTAACGCTTGATTACGAAAACCGTTATCTAAAAAATAATAAATCGGATTAGCCGTAATTTCAGTTCGTTTATTCCCTACAAAAGGTTTGATGGCTTTCAAAACATATGTTTGTTCCAAGATCGATAAATAGTTCTGAATTGTCGGAATTGTTGACTTACAATCGACAGCTAATTGTTGGTAATTCACTAACTGTCCAACCGAATGCGCCATTAAACCAATCAAATTGCGCATCAAATCCGGTTTTCCTACTTTTAATATTTCAATGATGTCCTTTGAAATATAATTGGAAAACAACTGAGACAAAATAATCTCTTTTTGCTGGACTTTTATTACTTGGGGGTAAGAACCAAACACTAATTGCTGAGTAAGGTCTATCTTACTGCTTTTCAGTTCAAGTTGACTAAATGGAAGAACAATTGTTTCAAGTTGTCGACCTGTCAAATGTTCTTGAATTTTTGCTCTTATCTCTAGTTGTGACGATCCTGAAGTGATCAGCTTTATCGGTTTGGATAAATCAACAATCGTTTTAAGCAACAAGCCAGGATTCTCTAGCCGCTGCGCCTCATCAATAAATAAGATTGGTTTGACTAACTCAAATTGATCTGCGACCTGATCAAGAAATTGAGGCCCCTGATTTAACCAATTTCTGATTTCGAAATAATCACAATTTAGATAGATCGTTGAACGAAAACGTCCCTGATTGATTAATGCCTGGCACAAATATCTGCCCAAAGTTGTTTTACCAGATTGTCGGGGGCCAATCAACACTGTCCAGATGGTGTCCCAATCCGGTAACAACAACGTATCGATGTTATGTCGGTAAATAAAATTACTATCATCAAGAATCAATTCGTCTTGGTCTTTTAACCAAGGATTTGATTGATGAATAACATCTAATAAATCTCTATTCATATTTAAACCCTGCTAATTTAAACATAACTTTATATAAGTAGGGTTTAATTGTCAAACAAAAGCAATGAACTAAAATAAAAGCCCATAATAACAATATTTTAAAACGATTTATCGGCCCAACATTAATCAGAGTTTTTACGTGTGAGTAAAGAAAATAGGGTTTTTAAATCGGCGCTGTATGAAGCGGTACGATGATAGGAACCCCGACTTTCCAGAGAACCGCCAGTTCAGCCTGACTTTTACCGCTGGAAAGCAGGTAAAGGGCGAGAATACACACAATAGCCAGCAGGTTGGTAGACTGTAACGCACTCTTTTTACCGATTTTCTTCACCAGCAGCGGGGCAACCAGCGCTCCAAGCATGGAGAAAACAAGCGCCCCCCCCCAGGAATGCCGCATAAAGGGTGGGGGTTTTCACATTATATTTGAAGAAATAGATGATCATGCCCATGACCACGGCAGAGTACATATTGTGCCCTATGAAAGCACCCACGGTCAGCAGAAACGGACGGTTCTGACCGATGGCCTTCCATTTGTCTTTAAACGACCTGGGACCACCAGCGTCCTGTCTGGTGAACAGGGGATTGCCAGGATAATCATATTTATTAGTCGCAAAAAAGGTTATATACATGAAGATGGACGAAAACCCAGCTAATATCAAAGCAGCAAAGAAGAATCCCTCTTTTTCAGTGGGAAACAATCCCACAATCTTTAACGTAATCGTACTGGCGATGATAAAAGCAATAGGACCAAATATCATGGCCGTAGATGACAGTGCCGTCCGCTCTGTGGCATCTGTCGTCATCAGCGCCGGCATCGCGAAATATGGTACCACAACCGCCGTTTTAATTATCTGCAAGCCGAAATAAGTGACAAATGCCCAGATGATCTTGGCTGTCATTCCCATCTCCGGCACATAAAAGGTCAGTCCAGCGAATATGATCATCGGAATCGGTGTAAACAGCAGATAGGGTCTGTATTTTCCCCAGCGACTGTTGGTCTTGTCAGCGACCAAACCCATGATCGGATCGGTGATGCCATCCCAGACGCGGCAGGAAACAAACAGGATCGCCATGATGGCCGGCGGCAACCCGAAAACATCCGTGTAGAAATAGGACAGGTACAGAATAACAATGGCAAAAGTCATATTGGCCGGCAATGCGCCTGCACCAAATGCCAATATGTGTAGCTTCGGAATCTTTCGCTCTGCTGGTCTCATACCATCCCCTGATTAATGGTTGTGACGTGCGAAACGTGGAGTTTGGCAAAGGATAAACCTTCGGTTCCCTGTTTCAGTTGTGGGTTAGACAGGCCAAGGCAGTAAAAGCCTGATCTTCCCAGAATCTCACCTGCGATCGTGATTAGTACACCAATCAGGATAAACGGTGCCGAAAATTGGTGGATGTTCTGGAGATTTGACACTTTGAAGTAGATTTCACTTGACTAGCAAGGGAATAATATATACCTTTGATATATACCTAAATGGAGATTAATATGGATACAGCAAAAATATTCTTAAACGGTAGAAGTCAAGCGGTCAGATTGCCTAAGAAATACCGATTTAATTCCGACAAGGTTCTGATTTTCAGAAGAGGCGATGAAGTTGTGCTGAAAGAAAAAAAAGAGTCCTGGGGGGAATTCTTTGCTGAAGAAAGTGCGTTTGGAAAAGATTATCTCGCGAAGCGGGAAGACATACCTCCTCAAACGAGAGAATTCGAATGATAATGCTGGATACAAATATATGTATTTATATACTGAGAGATAGGCCGATAGAACTAGTCCATAGACTGAATTCAGCTGGCGATATATCCATTTCCAGCATTGTATATGCTGAATTGCTCTTTGGTATTGAACTAAGCCCCCAAAAATCACAGAAAACACGGTTAGAGCAACTCAAAAAGTTCGTGCAACATTTAAGTATTGCTCCCTGGGATGAAAATGCAGCCATTCACTACAGCCAGATCAGAGTGAAACTGAAAAAAACAGGGACGTTGATTGGGAATATGGACCTGCTAATAGGCTCTCATGCGAGAAGTTTAGAACTGGAGTTAGTAACTAATAACATAAAAGAGTTTGAGAGAATACCAGGACTAAGAATCGAGAATTGGATTTAAATTTCTCGTGACAATCTGATTAATACTTTCCCCTTCTGTTCGGTTTTTTCAGCCAAAATCCCATAAAAGCCCTTTTTGTAGTGACATTAAGCGAACTACATGGAACTCCCGGGACACACGAATCTTCAAACAAAAATCCTAACAAACAAAGTGGTAATGCCAAATCAGGTCCAAAAGATGATTCAAATTCCTGATTACTTCTTCCGCTCCAGATATTTCGTTGTAGAATTACGACGTCTTAGGATATGCCGAAATATTGACAAAAATAGGCCACTATATGAATTGACTTAACTATGAGAATCTAAAAACGAGTACACATCAGTAGACAGTTTTCACAAGATCAGATCTTCCTGAGATTTGAGTGCTGAATCCAACTTATTTTATTATTTATTTGATCACGCTTGACGTTAATCACGCTTGGCGTTATTATCTGAAGTATGATCAGATCATTTAAGTGTAAAAAAACCGAAGCGCTATCGCAGGGTAATCATATTAAGCAGTTCTCACGCATTTCGTCTGTAGCACGACGTAAGCTGAGGCAAATTGAAATTGCTGGTCGGCTTGATGATTTAAGAGTACCACCCGGAAATCGCCTGGAAGCGCTCAAAGGTGATCGTTCCGGACAGCATAGTATTCGAATAAACGATCAGTGGCGTATTTGCTTTTGCTGGAACGACAGTAGTGCAGAAGATGTAGAGATTGTTGATTATCATTAAGGAGTATCGATTATGAAAAAATTAGAACCAATAACTCCAGGCGAAATTTTGCTAGAGGATTTTTTAAAACCTATGGGGCTTAGCCAATATCGATTAGCTAAAGAGATTGACGTTCCCGCTCAACGTATAAGTGAGATAGTAAGTGGGAAACGTTCGATAACAGCGGATACCGATTTACGTTTATGTCGTTTCTTTGGTCTGTCCAACGGCTATTGGTTACGTGCTCAAGCAGCTTTTGATACGGAAGTTGCTGAACGTACGCTTGGCCCAATAATAAGAAAAATAAAACCTTGGTCCGAGCATACCGCTGAGAATATTTCTCCGTAAGAGAAATATTATTTTGCCTAACTCAAAACCCCTTTTCGTCAATCGAGTGACAACCCTCCCCGCTAGGACCCGGTTTTATTGGATCTATTCCAGCTCTACCAAAATATCCCTATATTTTAAGGTTCAGAAGAACCACCCGCCTCTTATCATCTTTTGCAAAAATCTTCCGGGTTAACATACCCGTCTCAAACCATTAATCCTTTCGCTCCTGGTAAATCTTCATGATACTGCTCATCCTGTCCGGTTCCGGAACAAACTGCAGGCTCTCTTCCTTGCGATAGGTTTTGATGGCATCGTCAGCACAGGTCACGGCACAGACACCACAGCCGGCTTCGATGGATTTGTTGAAGATGTCCAGGGCTTCCTCCTGGGTCACCCAGCGACTCAGACCATTTTCCACAAAAAACGGGTAGAAAACGTTCTCGTTCAGGTGATGCCCGAAAACAATGGCGTGCTTGGCCATGCAGGATCCACAGATACACCTTTTTTTGCATGAGAAAGGATCTGTTCATTACCACAGCTGGGACAACGGATTCGAGCAAACCCCTGTTTCAGATCCCCGCATTTAAGAAAAGCACGAACTGATTCGCCGATGACGGCCCGGAAAAACCCAAACCGCTTCTCGAATTTCGCGTCGTACATATCCTCAAACGCCTGGTAACAGCGATTAAAGATCTGCCACAAAGGTGACGCCTTTCGGTCCCTGGTTTGACGACGTGTTTCCTTTACATTAATGGGAAACACTTGGATATACACTGAGTACAGCCATGACCGGTCCTGAAATTCCGGGGAGCAAAAACCAAGAAAAGGATACATATGTTCACTATTCCAGGCGCAATCATATTAGAAAATCAAATTGAAAACGGAAAATCTTTAAGCAGTTGCCTGGACTGACACCAGCGGGCCAAATGGAGCTCTCAAAAAAAAAACTTGTCCAATCTTGTATCCAAATTTGTCCTAAATCGGACCAACTGTAGAGGATTAGAATGAAATAGAAGTAAATAACGGGAAGTCGAAGAAAGTGAGGCAATTCTCAGGGATAAATTTGAATTCTTTGATTTTTCAGGATAATTTTACAGATGTGATGAGTGATATACCTGCAAATAGGGGTAAAATGGTGGAGGAGATCAGGATTTTTCCCCCAAACTGACATCCCCGAAGAGAGAATTACTTTTGTCTGCGCCCTGGGAACCCCGAACGGTGGACACCAAACGAAATTCAGGGTTTTCTTTTCTTACGTAAGTAATTGAATTAATATGGTAGCCCCACTAGGACTCGAATAGGCAACGCGTTTCCGTTTACGCCGATGGGAAACACTTGCTGCATCTTAGGTTCCGGAAACCGAAGATTTATCTCTGTAATCCCCTATTTTTAGAGAGGTACAGAGGGGTGGGATTTAGAAGTGTCGATTGAATGTCTTTTGGAGATCGATATTTGTAATATATAAAAAAATTACAGTAACTTAAGTGGATACATAAGTATCTCCGGAAATAAATTTGGGTATACTTAAACGGATCAATTTCACATTTCGGAGTAATCCCTTACAGAAGCTTAACTTCGTGTCCATTTTTACTGGACCACATCAGAACTTGGCATTCCTATGATCTTAAAACAATTTTCCTTGCCAAAGATATTCCAAGAAAAGCTTCCAGGGAATCACTTCTATATGTTCCTTGGTTTTTCTTTCATTCGGATCAAGCGAAACAACAATGTATCTTTGAAAAAGGCCTTCTTCTTTTAATGCTCGAAGGCCTTTCAGGTGTTTTTCACTTATCAGGGAACTGCCTTTGATTTCGATCGCTATCTTTTGCCCGATGAGAAGGTCAACTTCCATTTGCGAAGTTGACCTCCAATAGGAAAGCTTATGATTCCTTCGTTTGTAACTATTGTATGCCCGAGTTTCCAAAATGATAAAATGCTCGAACGCTTCACCAAAAAGCTCACTTTTCGGTTTGATTTCAGAGCGTTGACATAAATTATGAACAACTCCAATATCAAATAGATAGTGTTTGCTCCTTGAAATCGCCTTTCTTATTTTTGTTTTCCTAAACCCCGGTAATCTGAACCCAATAAGAGTATCTTCAAGAACCTGAATGTAGTTTTTTAGAGTGCTGGTTGATACCTGACAATCGCTGGCGAGACTTTCATAGTTTATCTCTTTTCCATTACTCAAAGCAATTGCATCAAGAAACTCTGCAAACGCTTCAATATTCCTGGTCAGTGCTTCCGCCTGGATTTCCTCTTTGAGATAAGTTCCCACATAGCTTTCAAGTTCTCCTTCAGCTTCCGGATTATTATAAATTTGGGGGAGCCCACCCGTGTTTAGATAGCCAAGTAAATTAAAATCGGGTACCTCAGAAAAGCTTAAGGGGAATAGATCCGCTCGCCATGCTCTGCCCGCCAGTAAATTGGCAGCTCCTCGTTTTAATTTTCTGGCACTGCTACCTGTTAACAAAAAGCGAAGGTTTCTTTTTTGAACCAGTCGATGAACTTCATCCAAGATCGATGGAATTTTTTGAACTTCATCAATAACAATGATTTTATTTGGGTCTTGGGCCTCTTCATCAATTAATTTCGGTCTTTTAAGAAGACGTCTGTATACCTCCGCATCTAATAAATCGTATATGGTGCAATTATTAAGCTGGTTTTCGATCAGTGTCGTTTTACCAGTAGATCTGGGCCCAAAAAGAAAAAAGGACTTCTTTTTCAAAAGGGATTCAAGATTGATCATCCGTTGATACATAATGAGAATCCATATGATAGTTGTTGTTTATCATGATATTCAACAACTATCATGTTATTATTAGTCCACTTTGTCAATTTATGAAATCCCCCTGGTACAGAATTTTTTATCAGGTTTGTTTTCAAATCCGCATTTTGAGCATTTTATAACGACCTCCCTTCATGAACTTTCTCCAACTGCTCCAGATCAACCGGATATTGTGGGTTAACATTTCCCGTGTCATGAGTGTGATTGCGAAGAGCCATTGGTTCTGCAGGGCCAGGTTTTAGCGGGGGGTTCCGGAAACCGGAGTTTTATGTTTGTAATCCCTTATCATTAGGGGATTTCCGGGCAGGGTGGTTGAAATAGTGTTGATAGAATGCCTTTTGAAGAACGACATTCAGACTAATTTCAAATGATCACAGCAAGTTAACTTGCCTCATAAAGCTTTCTAAAACAGTTTTTGGGGTTTCTTAATAATACCACATTCGTTTACTTCCTTTGCCGCCAATAATCGGGGTCACGTCTCAAATGCATCACGGCCAAAATGTAAATTTCATCATCAATGAGAGAATAGAGGAAACCGTTTTAGAAGGATTCTTCTGATATCACTATCCAAAACAGTCCAAGCTTCTGGGTGGGCTATGATCTGTTTAACTGCGGAAAAAACTTCAAAGCTGAAATCGGTTCCAAGACTGGGTGAGCACTCTTCATAATAGTCAACTGCATATAATAGCTCTTCTTCCGCTTCCGGATGAAAATAGAATTTCATGTTGAAAGTCTGTCCCAAATTCTATTAAAGACCTCATCACCAGGAACCGCTTCGACAGAACTGGAGTTTAGTTCTGATAAACGTTGTTTTGCCACTGATACCCATTTCTTATCAACAACTGGGTCTGGCGGATTAAGGCTATTAAGGATAGATTCAACAACGACAGCCCTTTCTTCTACAGGAAGAGAAATTGCTTCTGCTATTAGGTCTTTTGTTTTCATCTCAGTCCTCGCCTTTTATGGATTTCGTTTTCAGTCTCTATCTGTATCATAATTCAATATTATTCTAAGAACAAGTCCCATAAATCAGATCGCATTCAATAAAAGCACTTAACTTTGTGTCCATTTTTTCTGTACAACATCAATCATACCTGTTTCGATTTTGAAATCAAACAACGGAATTCTGTTTTCAAAATTATCCAAGTGACTCTCGACTACAACAGTCCCAACGATCTCTAAGTTCCGTGTAGTGAAACCTAGCCACCTGAAACATGGGAAAAAGATACATTAATTAAACACTTTGAGTATTCTCACCAAAATCAGCAGAACAAGACCGCCCACGCCCGTAGCAAAACCAAGTGCGACGATGGTAAGGTTCAGTTTACCGGGACGAAATTCCTTGTCGATCATTTTCGTGACACAGAAGATATTCATTCCGAAAATCAAGGGATAGTTGACCAGTCCCACCGAAACAGCCAGAAGTACCATCACCATGGGGCGCTGTATCACAGTCGCTAACAGCAGACCGGTGGTTGTCACCAGGTAACTTCCCCAGAACGCAGCAAACAGGGTTACAATGAAAACCGGGAAGATCCATTCCCCCAATGTCTGGGTATAGATTTCTGACATTTTGAGCATGATATCAATTCCTTTGGGAACAATTCCTAGGGGTTTTAGAACCGTGGCGCCAATGGAGAGCAAGACCGTCGCAATAATGCAGCAGAGGACCATCCCCACCCGGATATCAAAAATCGATTTTTTCAAGGCCTGAAGTAGTGCCGTTTTTCCACTTCCCTCGCCACTGTCTCCCAACCAATCGCTACGCTTATTGACTGCCCACTCGGATAGAAAAATAGATATGGCTGGATCCGTTGGCATCCTTAAAACGCCCACAACCACACCTATATGGACACCTGGTTTTCTCCCGCTATCTTTTCAAATGGCAGATAAAAATCAGGAAGGACCTCCGGTGCCGGGTGGTCCGAGGGGATTGATTAAAAAGGGGTCGACATTACCGGCTGAAGCGGTTATAGTTCTGACACAAAAACACCCCAATATTTGTGTCAGAAACAACATGAAAAAAAGAAAAAATACCGTAGATATTCAGATCATTAATCGAATATACGGGCATGGTAGGGGTTGGGTCTTCACCCCAGATCATTTTAAGGACCTTGGCAGCCGTAATGCAATCGCTTCTGCCCTGAAACGATACAAACAAAAAGGATCTATTCGCCAATTGGCTCGGGGTCTCTATGACTACCCTGGGATTGATCCCGAATTGGGAGTTATACAGCCTTCTATGGAAGCCATTGCAAAAGCCCTGGCAGGTCGGGATGCCACACGCATGCAGCCGACAGGCGCTTATGCCGCGAATCTGCTTGGGCTCACCACCCAGGTTCCCATGAGGATTGCGTTTCTGACAGACGGATTACCCCGCACCGTCCAGGTCGGCAACCGACAGATTACCCTCAAACAGACCACACCACGCAACATGGCGACTGCCGGCAGAATTAGCGGACTTGTAATCCAGGCCCTTCGTCACTTGGGCCAACAAAATGTCAACGACCAGATCATTTCCCAGTTGAGCCGTCGCCTTGACGGCGATGCGAAAGCCCAACTACTAAAAGATGTTCGATATGCGCCCGCCTGGATCGCTGATATTTTTCGGCAGCTGATCGACAAAGGAGGCTCAAAGTGAAGGAGTTTATTAAACTGCCACAAGAGCGCCGCCGCTTGGTATTCAGTCAAACGGGAGCCAAGCTGAACCTGGCAGATGTCGCCGTGGAAAAGGACTTCTGGGTCTGCTGGATGCTCGATCAGCTTTTTCAACAGCCGACATGGGGAAAACACCTCACATTTAAAGGAGGAACCTCGCTCTCAAAAGGGTGGAAACTTATCGAGCGTTTTTCGGAAGACATCGACATTGTCATCAATCGGGCCGCAATCGGGTTTGGGGGAGACAATGCGCCTGAAGCGGCCCCCAGCAGAAAACAGACGAAAAAACGACTCAATGCACTACGCATTGCCTGTCAACAGTATGTGACAGACAACATTCAACCGTCTCTGTATGACACTATCACTACCCAGATGCCAGCCAGCCTCACCTGGGAATTGACTGACGACCCGGAAGACCCCGACCAACAGACCCTGTTGTTTTTCTATCCGACCGTGTTTCCGGATCAGGCCGCATACCTGCGACAATCAGTAAAAATTGAGATGGGGGCCCGATCCGATATTGAACCAATTGAGGCCATCAGAATTACCCCGTACATAAGCGAAGCGTTTCCCAACCTGCTACCAAACGCAACAGTCGAGGTGCGCGCGGTTTTGCCAAAACGCACGTTTTGGGAGAAAGCCATGCTGTTGCACGAAGAATCCTTTCGTCCCGGTGGCAAGGGATCCCGTAAGGACTATATGGCTCGTCACTACTATGACCTGTACCGACTGATCCAGGCAGGCATCGCTGATAGCGCTGCCGTAGATATGGATCTGTTTCACCGTATTGCCAAGCATCGCGCGATATATTTCCGGTACTCCTGGATTGATTACGCCACACTGGTCCCGGGACAGCTTCGATTGATTCCAACAGATGCCCAATTACCGGACTGGCGGTCGGACTATGCTAACATGCAAAAGGAAATGTACTATGGCACAGTACCTGGCTTTGATGAGATGATTGAGATTGTCCGTCGATTTCAGGATACATTCAATCAAGGGCAGGAATGATTCGGCTTTCCAGTGTACTTTCCCAATTCCTTTTTCACGTTTTTCAGCTTGCCTAAGAGCATCAGCTTTCCAAGCTGAGGGTCGCGAGTTCGAGTCTCGTTTCCCGCTCCATTCTTAGCGACCCGGACATTTTGCAGTCAGAATGTGTTTGCGACGCGATTCCTTAACATCAATGGGAATCACTTGACTAATTTCTAAGCCGATCCTTAGTTTCGCGCTTGCCCCAACAGCTTGATCTTCAGTGACTGCTTAAAGGGACCCGAGGCTTCCGGATCCAGGGGCAGTCGTAAGCGGTCTGCCAGTCCCGATGAGGTCGTTCCGTCGGCGAACAGGGCGTCCAGGCCGCCGTGGGTTGCGAACAGGGCTGAGACCCGCCGGCGGTCATTGTCGCCCAATGCCACATATCGCTCCTGCAGCACCTCCCGGCACCAGACCCGGTAGGTGGTGGTGATGGTGCTGCGCAACTCAAGGGTGGCACCACGGTAATCAAAGGTTTTCTTCCCGTCCCGGTGCGCCAGCGCGTTCTGGTGCAGGTAGGGCAGGTAGTCCTTGGCAATGCGCGACAGCAGGGGTCCCCAGTAATCCGCTTCCGGCCAGATCCAGGCCTGTTCGGCGGGGCATTTATCGATCCTGAGATTCCAGAGCCGGGCCAGCCATTCGTAGGTATTGGGTGCCTGCTGCCGCATCACCTCGGCAGAATTGGGGTCGTTGCCGAAATGGCGGAACATGGAGCCGAAGAACCCGAAATCGGCTGTACTTGGATGGCTGCCGAGAATAAAGGGCTGTTCTTCCAGCAGGGGCTCCAGGAATTCGAATTCCCGGAAGAGCATATCCCTGACAGCGTCGCTGTTTTCGCTGGACACGCCGTCGTTCCAGAGCCACTCCTTCATCAGTTGCCACCTGCCGAAATACCAACCCAGCAGCCGGGATGGCGCCTTTGGAATATTAGTGGCAGCGATCCGCCAGCCCAGAGCCCAGCGCGAGGCCCGCGGTACCCACCGCCACCAATTGGCCGGTCGCCAGAGCCACTCGTCGCCATAGTCCTCTATCAACAGGGCAACGAAGGCAAGGGCGGGATCATCGGTTGGCAGCACCGGTGCTTCCGAATATTTCTTTTCAAACCAGCCGATCAGGGGGGTGGTGTCAAACAGCCATTTCCCGTCGGCGGTCCGAACAGCCGGTACCTTCTGTACGCCCGTGGCAGCATGGACCATTTCCATTTTTTTGCTGTCTGCCTCGATGGGGATATGGGGGATCCCCTTATAGTGCAGATAGGCTTCCAGCTTGCCGCTGAAGTAGGAAATATCCATCTTGAAGAGTGAATAGGGGGCCTGGGGGTCTGAAATTACATTTTTAGGTGTTCTGCCTACGATTCCTTCCTCCCCACCCGATTTTGGGGGATCCGGCTGCATCCTGTTAAACCATTTCCGATGCCTGTGCCGCTTGACCAGGTTCCGAACCAGGTATGCGACCAGCGCCAGGAGCAGGATCAACAAGGCTATCAGGGTATAAAGGATCGGTGATCCTGCTTTCAGTTGTGTAATCGCCAAATTGATCCCGAGCTGTTTTTGAAAGCTATAGTCTTCAGAGACCGGTCGCACGTTGTTGTCGATAACATATTTCCGGTAAGCTGCCATCATGGCGGAAAACCGCTCCTGCATCGCCTCCTTCAGATCCCTGGTTTCACCGGGATCGGTCACGATATTATACAGATGCCATTGGCCGTCCGCGACGGGTCCCCGGTCCATGACGATCTTATAATCCCCCTGGAAGAGGGCGGCGTTTCCCCCCAGTTCATAGCCGATGGTTTTATCAGCCGCATGAATGCGTTCGGTTTTTCCCTGTGCCAAGGGCAGAATGCTCTGCCCGACCATGGACTCCACGGTGCGGTCCTGATACTCATTCTGTGGATTGTTGACGCCGGCAATATCCAGCAGGGTGGGAGCAATATCGGTGACGAAGGAAAAGGCGCTGGACATCCTGCATGCTTCGGTGATGCCGGGTCCTGACATGATCAGAGGCACCCGCATCCCCCCTTCATGGGCAAAAAACTTATGGAAGGTCAGGGGTGAGCCGGCAGCACTGGCTATACTGGGGCCGATATTGACATAACTGCCGCGGGTCCCCAGGTTTTCATAATCCAGGTTGGAGCCGTTGTTTTTCATCCAGAGTTTCAGAAACAATTTATCAATGGGTGTTACATCCAGAGACCTGTCCCAAACATCGTTGCCTTCGGCACCATTATCCGACATAAACACAAAAACGGTGTTATCAAACTGGCCGGTCTCCTTGAGGTATCCTTTCGAACACAATTTTCAGCAAACGCACATAAAATCGCTTGACTTTGAAAAAACAATTTCCTACTATCTACCGAAGTTAGATAAAGTTAGGCTTTTCAGAGCAAACTTAAACCGCTGCTTTTCTTCAATCGGTTTTTAAGAATTTGGCATCTATGAAAGTTAGAATAAGTTAGGCAATGTCTTCCAAACTTATACTAACTTCAATAGCAATGTCATGAGAGAACAAAAAGATGAATCCGGTAAATAATCCTTATACCCCTGGAGCGGGAGTACCTCCTCCGGAATTGGCGGGTCGCGAGACGATTCTCATCCATGCTGAAAACGCCATAATGCGGACAAAAAATAGAAAGGCAGCCAAAAGTCTTATTCTGCTTGGTCTTCGCGGCGTCGGGAAAACGGTACTTCTCAATCGAATCGACCAGATTGCGGAGACTGTCGATTGTCGAACCGCGATTTTCGAAGCCGATCCGGAACGTACGTTGCCGGAGCTTTTGACACCGCAGCTGCATCGGTTGCTTTTGCAGCTTGATCGACGCAAGCGGGTGAGTGGGGAAGTACGAAAGGCGTTCGGACTGCTTCGCGGCTTTGCCAACGCTTTCAAAGTGAAGTTCGGCGATTTTGAGTTTGGCCTTTCGAACGAGATGGTAACGGGCGATCTCACCATCGATTTAACCGATCTGATGGTCGCCATTGGTGAAGCCGCGAAATCGCGAAATACCGTGGCGGCAATAATGATTGACGAGGTACAGTACCTTACAGGAAGTGGATTTGGCGCATTGATAGTGGCTCTCCACAAAATATCGCAACGGCAATTGCCCCTTCTATTTTTCGGAGCGGGTTTGCCTCAGCTTGCGAAACTTGCCGGTGATGCGAAAACCTACGCCGAACGTTTATTCGACTATCTTTCTATTGATCGTCTCGACAACGAGAGTGCCCGGGTCGCACTTATCGAACCGGCCAAAAGGGAATCTGTTACCTACGGTGACGATGCTCTTGAGATCATTTTGCGGGAAACCGACGGGTATCCGTTTTTTCTACAAGTTTGGGGTTCTCATATTTGGGAGATAGCATCGACCTCTCCCATTACAGCCAAACACGCAAAAGACGCCACAAAGACCGCTGTCCAAGCTCTTGACAAGGGTTTCTTCAGGATAAGGCTTGATCGACTTACCTACCGTCAGCAGGAATACGCCCGAGCGATGGCCAGTTTTGGATCGTCACCGGCTGCCTCCACTGCTGTTGCAAAAATTCTTGGTATTACCGTCAAACAAGCGGCGCCGATTCGCGATGAAGTCATAAAGAAAGGTATGGCATATAGTCCCCGACGTGGACTTGTAGCTTTTACCGTACCCAAGTTTGATGAATTCATCAAAAGGAATGAATGATTGGAATTCGCATTTTCCATGTCGATCCATTTTACTGTTCCCCGTCATGTGTTGCTGCAAACCCAACTTCCATCTTCTTTTGAAAAAATAAATTTATATGAAACCAAGGCGATTTGCGAGTTCAAAAATGATATGAAAAAGCCCCGATCAAGTGTTTCAGCAATTTGAAAGCGACTTCAATTTAAAACGGCACCCGTTAACCCTCCTATTCCTCATCCAATGCATCGGCGAGACTCAGGAACAGGTTTGTGGATACAATCGACGGCACATCCTTCGATCTCAGGTACAGCAGCTTCGACTTCAATTTTTTGGCCGCCTTGACATCGTCATCGTCATCCGGTGCCAGGGCCAGAATATCGATGACGTGTAACGCCAGTTGGACCTCGCCTGCTTCCAGTAAGCTTTCAGTCTTATCCAGTAAGCTCTGAAAGGGTTCTCAGTGATCAGGAGTTTGAGAGACTACTTGCTGCTGCCTCGGAACACATAAAGCCAGTTCTCATTGTCGCCTTCTATGAGCCGATGCGGTTTGAAGAGATCATATTGCTGGAATGGGAAGAAATTGACTTAAAATCAAACCCTGGATTTATCCGCCTGGTGGCAAAACGGACAAAGGGTAAAAAAGAGGGTCGGCTCATACCTTTGCGTCCCAGGGTACGGGAAACACTTGAGAAGCTACCCAGTCGTTTCACCCGCAGCAGTCGGGTATTCCAGCACAAAAGCAAGTCCTTGGTGTCCTGGAAAACTTTAGTTCCGGCTAATGAAAAAGAAGAGAAAAATGCCCAATAATCCTGAACGCTGGACACCTATATGGACACAAAGTGGGTCCCATAGATTTTTTGCGTAACTAGCTGAATTAATATGTTATCCCCGCCATGACTCGAACCTGGATCTTAGGTTCCGGAAACCGGAGTTGGATCCCCGGGATCAATTGATTTCAGAGGGAATGCGTTGGGGATATGTTTTGGAATGTCGTTTAAATGTCTTTTTGAAGGACTACAATAATTTTTTTAAAGTTTAATGTCCTGATAAATATGCTTATTTTTGAGAATTGAAGAACGCAGACTTGTATGAAAGGGGAAACAGATGCGAGCCATCATTCGTCAGATGAATTTTTATCCCCAATGTATTGCCTATGAGACTCATAAACAGCAAACACAGTAACAAAGCTATCTGATACTTGATACATAATCCGATAGTTTGAGACGATTAGCTCCCTGAGATTGCTGTACTTGGTCTCTGGAATCACCCGTCCACTGTATGGATGTTGGACTAATTGGTTGGTTTTCTTTTTGAAGGACTGAATCAATCGTTTGGCGGCAGCTGGATTATCTTTGGCAATAAAATCTTTGATCTCCTGCATATCCTGCATTGCCGAATTAAGAAAGCGAATCTTCATGCTTCCAATTCTCTCCACATCTCATTTTTGTCTTCAACAAAATCACCGTTTGCAATTTCCTGCAAACGGATTGCGATGAGATTCATGACCTCCTGTTTCTCATTCAATCGGTCATACTCTCTTGGTGACAACAAAACAGCAGCTGCCTTGCCATTTTGTGTTAATACCAAAGAATTGCGTTCCGCATCTTCAAGACTGGATATATATTGCTTATATGAAGACCGAAATTTTGACAGTGGAACGATGTCTTTTTCGATATTTAAACCGCTCATATAACCCCCTTTAAATTAAGTCTAAATTTTGTACATAATTTATCCTTATTCCCGTTAGAAGTCAAGGTAAACATCTTAAATCTGTCTAAAAATCTGAGTGCAGTAAATTCATTCAATGAGAAAAAACCAAGCTTTCATGCTTGTCGGAAAAATAGAATGATGAACCATGCGACAAAATGTCGTTCAAGCAGAATTCAATGCTCACTTCAAGGTGAAATCTTGAATATTTACTGCAATTCTTGTAATCTTAAGTTTGAGGTTCATAGGTAATCACTTAATCTCAATGACTCATATAACGTCTTTTGTAGAAACCCGATACAAAAAAAAGAAATGAAATTTCCAAAGTTTTTTGAAGACATAGAAAAAATTAGACTTCAGGACGATTTATCTGCTTTTTTGGGTGTTTTTGAGAATGGGGTCATAGAATTCTCTTTTCTGGATGTTGTAAAATGTGCAGGTCACTCCTGCCCAACCGTACTCGGAGCTTTTTTAATGACCCTGGAAGGACTAAAGGTGTTGTATAAAGATGAACTCCCAAAAAGGGGCGAAATACTGGTCGAGTTTCCTCAAAATGAAAATGAAGGTGTCGCAGGCGTTATCGCGAATGTTATCGCTAATATTACGGGGGCAACACTAAATAAGGGATTTAAAGGGATTGGCGGGAATTATGACAGAAGATTTCTGATGCAGTTCGAGTCATCAATTAACTCGAATGTAAAGTTCACCAGGGGAGACACCAATGCATCTGTGGAAGTTTTTTATGATGTCAGTTCAGTGCCTCCCAACCCGAAAACATCAGGTTTGATGCAGCTCTGCATTCAAAAAAAAGCAACCATAGAACAGCAAAAAGAGTTCGGAGTTCTCTGGCAGCAACGAGTTGAATCTATCTCAAAAAGTATCCCAGTGGTAATAAAAGTGAATAAACTAAACGGGTAGTTGTATAACCGCAGATATCAGCAACTATGATAGTGGCTATATGTCCAGGACAGATCCCATGACTGAACAATATTTGAAGAAAAAGAATGCTATCAAGATGCCTTTTCTCTCTCCGATGGCAGCTTGATAGTAAATATGGTTCCCTTTCCAAGCTCGGAATCAAGTTCCATTGTGTCCTGATGGCTATTGGTTATGATCATATTCGAGACGGATAGAACCAACCCAGTTCCTTCACCCACCGGTTTTGTGGTGAAAAAAGGTTCAAAAATCCGTTTTCTCGTTACCTCATCTATACCAAAACCGACTATCATCTGACCGAAGAGGACTTAAGGAAATTCCTATCCAGTAGACTGGCTGCCTTCAAGATTCCAGAGGAAATTCGGATCCAAACGGATTCGCTACCCAGACTGGGGAGTGGAAAGCTATCCAAACTTCAGCTCAAGCAACACTATCAGGAACGCCTCAAACGCACTTAGCCAATGTAGACGGCAGCGTAAAGCAACATATTTTAATTCTCATCAAGACTCTTTTCTGTTGAAAGATAATAGGACACAAAACACATTTTTGCAGAGAAAATTCAATCCAAGAGGTTTTCTATGACAACAGCAACTATTCCGAATGATAACGGGTTATGACAAATTCCTGTTTCAGATCCCCGCACTTGAGAAAGGCACGAACCGATTCGCCGATGACAGTCCGGAAAAAGCCATAACGCGTCTCAAACCTTTCGGCATAGGTTTCCTCAAACACCTGATAACAGAGATTGAAGACTGTTGATAAAGTGCTCTTGCCGGAGATGCTGTCGGACGACCTCAACAGTTGGAAAAATCTGGGGAATTTGATGAAGAAGATGAACTGTGGGTTATAACGACCCGCTACTCAGACTTCAATACACTATTACCATTGAACTTTTTCCTCTCAGTTCACGCCAATGTCAATTCAGTGTTTTTTCAATGTAACCATTAGTCTTCAATTACCCTGTGAATAAATTGTTTTAATTGAAGTAATCGGCCCAAATTCATCAAACAGACTTGACCTGTCCGAATTGTCTGGATCGATCCCTATCACAGAGTAAGGCTCGTAGATTTCTCTTTCAACTTATTTCCAGCAGATTAAGTCCAGCCTTTACCATGTCTTTATCAAACGAGTATATACCTTTGATGCCTTTGGCTTTCGAATAGGTAATCAAATATGCATCAACCAAATCAAATTGCTCTACCTGGATAATCTGGAAACAATTAATTATTATTTTACTGTTTGGAAGATTAACCCCTTTGAATGATACCAGTTTTGATAGAGCTCCTGATACTTCATGGGCTGGGATTTTATAAATCCTAGTAAGAACAAAAAAAGATTCGAATAGCACAAGCTCCGTTAATTCTATTCTAATCTCTCCAGTCTCCACCTTATCGAAAAATGAAAACACTCCGCCGAATTTTTTTTGAATACTATTCGGTGTTTCGACCAGAAAGCGAACAATTACATTCGTATCAATAAAGCTAGCGGCCATCGGATAATCCCTCAGCCAATGCCTTTCTCATCTCTTTTTTCGTGGGAAAAGCCTTCCTTTTACTAAATCCGGATAATGATCCGGCAAGCTCTGAAGATTTTGACGCTACTGGCTTCTTCAATTTTATACATTGCTCATCCGAATCAATTATCACATCCATCATATCACCGGGTTCTACACCAAGTGCTTTCCGAATTGCAATCGGGATAACAATCTGTCCCTTGTTAAACACTTTCATCAACATGATATCCTCCTGAATCGGTTATACCTAAAAGTATAACCTTTGAAAATAATTTCTGTCAATCGGCGTATTGTAAAACTATCCAAATATCTGGGAGCAATATAGTCAGATCTTTTCCAGCACTTCTCTATGCCGCTCTTCCAGTTGTCGCTGCTCAATTTATGCTTCTTTGATTTGATATTCGATTTCTTTGTTTTGATACACCTTCATTCGCCCTCAATTTTCGATAGACACTAGTTTTAATAGATAACAAAATACAACAAGAGTGTTTAAGAAAAGAGTGTCTATAGAGCTTTTCAGTTTCTCAAAAATCCAGCACCCCAATGTCGTTAAAATGTCAATTGGGTGGCAACCTGTCACCCGCAAACCCAATAAAACTGTTGATAGATGTCGATTGAAAAACGGGCGTTTTGAAGAGGAAAAGGATAGTAACTGACTGAATTGATATGGTAGCCCCACCAGGACTCGAACCTGGATCTTAGGTTCCGGAAACCGGAGTTTCAGATCTGTAACCTCTTGGTATCAGAGGAATAATAGGGAGAAGGTGTTTGGGAGTGTCGATTGAATGTCTTTATGATAGATGATTCAGTCTAGTTTTTGAAGTTTGTTTGCTGATATTTAGCCAATTTTCAGATTACACAAAAGCTTTACTTAGAGCAGTCGGTTAAACCTTTACAATCAAGTGCTGGATTCTTGGCAGCCTTTGTTTCATAACACTATCAATCTCTCTGCGAATGTTATCGTCGCGTATTTTACCTAGCACCCACACCATTGCCAGCACAGCGTGTCCCTTCAATTCTCATATTAACTCATGGGCGGTATTAGATCGGTTATCATTTCAGTGATAGTATCAATTAAACCGGGAATCCTTTCTTTGCAAATAGTAAAAATTGCCTCGGCATCAATGTCAAAATAGTGATGGCTGATAATATCCCTTACACCTTTAGCACCTTTCCAATCAACTGCAGAGTATTGATCAAGCAATTGAAATTCCGTTATTTTATCCAGATTTTTCAAGCTTTCTCCAATAGCGATCAACATCATGCAGATAGCATCCAGTTTGTCAGTGCCATCCTCTGTGGCTAGAAAATCATCTGCTGTTTCGATCTTAGAAAAACGACGTTCTATTTTAAGCCCTCCTGACTTGATCTGAGAAAGAATCTCTAAAACAAGCTCAACATCATACATAAACGGCCTCATTATCGATTCTTTTTTTTAAAAAGGGATTCATTTTCTCTCTGTAATGAACGATATCAACCGGAGCATGATATGCCTCCTGCAACTCATCTTTAATGTGTACTAAATAGAAGAGATCGGGCTTTCTCATTTTGATCACAATATCTACATCACTGTCATTATCGGCTTCGTTTCGAGCCGTAGATCCAAAAACACCCAAAGCGGTAATTCCATACTGTTCCGCAAAACGATTCTTGTAGCGAGTCAGAATATCTAAAACTCTGCTTCGATCAGCCATAACAATCCTTTTGTAGTTTTTAGTACCATTTCGGTTCTTATGTTCTATGTTCTGTTTCGGTTCTTATGTTCTATGTTCTGTTCGCGATATTGTGATCTTCGTATTTTTGGTTTTTGCGGTCTTGTTTTCATATGAAGCCCCCACCATCTTTAGCTTATATTATCAATCTCTATCTGTATCATAGTCCAATACAGTTTTAAGAACAAGTCCCATGAATCAGACCATTTCAGGCAGGGCGGTTGACTTCATATCAATTGAATTTGACTTTGTGTCCATTTTTTCTGGAGCACATCAGTTGGATTGGATTGAAATCCAAGGGACAGATGATGGAGCAATGTTCACCAACTTTGACCATGCTCAGAAAGGGGAGAGACTGACTGGAACCAGTATTTATCGAATGGTTAGAAAACTTGGGGAAGATATTGGAATAATGACCAGACCGCATGGTATACGACACACGGCTATAACGGAGGCTGTGAAAAAAGCCAAAGAGAACGGTATTGGGTTAGAAGAGGTCCTTGATTATAGTGACCACAAGGAAATTAAGACTTTACTGGTATACAGGGATAGGGAGAGAAATGTTCAAGGGAAACTATCAAACCTTATCGTTAATGAATAAATTTGTTAGGGTAATTATTATCAATCATTTTTGTCTTTTTCCACACTCATCATTTTTCATCAGGAATATAAACGGCAATCATTTCCACTTCCAAAGGTTTTGAAACGCGATTCACGTTCCTGCAAATTTGTTCAGCTTCTCCCCAGCTATAAATTTCAACTTCTTCCACCTTGTCTGTATCACCCCACGATCCCACTCGCCACCAGACAGAA